>CANLJW010000001.1:0-98050 GCA_947491605.1 Actinomycetota bacterium
AGCCCACTCAACCCAGCCGCACCTCGTGTTGTCGGTAACCCAGCTGCAATTGCCAAAATGCGTGCATTGATGTCACATACTGGAAAAATTAATGTGCCAACAATTACCTTAGCTGCGGTTGCAGATAATGCGACCCCAGCAGGTCATGTGCAATGGTTAGCAGATCGTGCTGCAGAGCAATTAACTGCTTCACGTACCGCTGCTAAAGCTGCTTACTTAACTTCTGGTTCATATACAAAACCAGCAAGTAAGTTCATGAGTATCTGGCAGAAGACTCCTGCTAAGTACTCTAAGTACACAGCTACCGGATCACCTGATACAACCCCGGCAGGTGCAAACGGTACCGGCCATTGCAACACCACTCCTGCTCAGAACTTAGCAATTGCTGATTTAGCTTATGCAGCTGCTAATACTGGAGAACTAGTTGTTGGCGGAAAATTGCTTACAACACTTCGCAAAGCTGGCGGTCTTTCATACGACTCTGGCTTCAAAGCACCACTTCTTAAGTTCTATAACCAGGGGTAGTAGAACTTAATCGAATCGATCATGCGAAGGGGCCTGGGAAACTGGGCCCCTTCACTATTTGGGTAACCTTCGCAAGTGATTGATATTTCCTCTCCTGCAGCGATGCGCGAATTTGGCGCATCCCTTGGCGCGCAATTGCGAGCTGGTGATTTAATCGTTTTGCAAGGGCCACTTGGCGCCGGAAAGACAGCGCTCACACAAGGTATTGGTAGCGCATTAGGTTTTGATCAAATAACTTCGCCAACTTTTGTAATTTCCAGAGTCCACAACGGCAAACTCCCATTGATTCATGTTGATGCCTATCGCTTGCTTGGAAGCCCGAGCTCCGCATTTGAATTTGATGATCTCGATTTATCAACCCAACGCGAAAGCGCAGTCACCGTTATCGAATGGGGCGCTGAGGTAGCGCTTCGGTTAGGCGAAGATTATTTACTTCTCGATATTGCATACGGCAAAAGCGATGATGCGCGAACTATCAAAGTTTCTAAATTTGGCGATCGCTGGAGCGCCGTAAATCTATGAGCACTCTAGTTATCGATACTGCGACCGATAGAACTTCGGTAGGAATTTTTAAAGATGGCGTTGAAGTTTTTTACGCTTTCCATGATGGTGCAATGGCTCATGGTGAGGCGTTGCCAAAGTTAGTTGCAGAAGGTTTAAAAGTTGAATCGAATATTTCGCAAGTGGTCGTCGGAATGGGGCCAGGTCCGTTCACGGGACTTCGAGTCGGTATTGTTTTTGCACAAACTTTTGCCAGCGCAAGAAATATTCCTTGGGTAGGAGTTTGCACACTTGACGCAATTGCGCTTGGTATTGCAGAAAATGAATTTATCGTGGCCACAAATGCCCGCCGAAAAGAGATTTACTGGGCTAAGTACTTAAATGGCGCAAGAACAATTGGACCATCAGTTGCTAAACCAGAAGCGCTTACAGAATATAGTGAGCCAAAATTTGGATTTGGGTTTACCAGCGAACTTTCGCCGCATCCAAAATATTTGTTAAAGATTTCAGAAGAAAGAAAGAATCACTTAATCGAACCAATGTATTTGCGAAACCCAGATGCAGTGCCAACGATCGAGCGCAAATGATTACTTATCGCGACATGGTGATTTTTGATTTAGGTGCAGTCCAAGCGATGGAGCGCGCGGTTTATCCCGATGATGCTTGGTCGTTAGCGCAATTTAAAGAGGAGTTAGCCGGAGCGCCGCGGAATCGTTTCTATATCGTTGCATGTGAAGAGCAAGAGATTGTTGGCTATGCCGGCATCGCGATTACTCAAGATGTTGCCGATATTCATACGTTGACGGTTGACCCTAAATATCGCAGGCGTGGCATTGGAAACGAACTACTTCGCAAAATAGAAGATTGGGCAATAGATCGCGGCGCACTTTCGTTAATGCTTGAAATGCGGGTAGGTAATAGCCAAGCGCAACCACTTTATGAAGCTGCTGGGTATAAATCAATTTCAGAGCGAAAGCATTATTACGGCACCGGAGTTCATGCCATCATCATGAAGAAAGTGGTGTCAGGTGAAAAGTGAGCCGCTGATATTAGGAATTGAAACTTCTTGTGATGAAACTGCAATTGGAATTGTGCGCGGCCGAACTCTATTAGCAAATGTAATTTCTTCTAGTGTGGAAGAGCATGCCCGGTTTGGTGGCGTAGTTCCAGAAGTCGCATCTCGCGCACATTTAGAAGCGATGCAACCTGCAATTGCGCAAGCGCTAAAAGATAGTGGTATTGCGTTAACTGATATCGATGGTGTTGCGGTAACGGCAGGTCCAGGTTTGATTGGCGCGCTCCTTGTCGGCGTATCGGCTGCATCAGCGTTAGCACTTGCCTTAGATAAACCGCTATTTGGTGTGAATCACTTAGCGTCACATGTTGCAGTCGATGTACTTACCCATACCAAACCATTACAGCCAACTATTGCACTCCTAGTTAGCGGTGGCCATTCATCGCTTTTAAAAGTTGCAGATATAACCGGTGATATAACTGCACTTGGTCAAACTATGGATGATGCAGCCGGTGAAGCCTTTGATAAAATTGCGCGGGTGCTTGGTTTAGGTTTTCCAGGTGGCCCACTAATTGATCGCGATGCAAAAACTGGCGATCGAAAGGCAATTGCATTCCCACGCGGTTTAACGCAAGCGCCGGAAATGTTGACCCATCCATTTGATTTTTCTTTCTCTGGTTTAAAAACTGCGGTAGCTAGATATATTGCAGCTACGCCATCTGCAAAGCGGGCTGATATCTCAGCTTCATTTCAAGAAGCGGTGGTCGACGTTTTAACGATGAAAGCGATTCGGGCATGCAAAGAGACCGGGATCGAATCTTTAGTAATTGCTGGCGGGGTAGCGGCCAATTCCAGGCTCCGTGAATTAGCGGGTGAACGGTGCGCTGCAAACGGGATCGAACTTCGGACCCCGCCGCCGGCTCTCTGTACCGATAACGGCGCGATGGTGGCTGCTCTGGGCTCGCTAGCGATGAGTTCTGGGCGTAAACCTTCGGAGATCGGGGTCGCCGCAGAGTCTGCGGTTCCAGTAAGCCGTGCGATCTGGGCGTAAATCCTCAAATTGACCCAACGGAATAAGCATCATAGATTTGGCGTTAGCACTCTCAGGTCCACACTGCTAAAGGGCAGGAATTCGGGCCGAGCATAAATTTCTCTAGGCAAACCTAGAAAAGAGATAAAAGGAGTACATCGATGGCCATTGCCATTAAGCCACTTGAAGATCGTATCGTTGTAAAAACTAACGATGCTGAACAAAAAACCGCTTCTGGTTTGGTAATTCCAGATACTGCACAAGAGAAGCCACAAGAAGGCACCGTTGTTGCAGTAGGACCAGGTCGTTTTGATGACGGCGTGCGCGTACCAATGGATATCAAAGTCGGCGATGTTGTTCTATACAGCAAATACGGCGGAACTGAAATTAAACATAGCGGCGAGGAATATTTAGTTCTCTCAGCTCGCGACATTCTCGCAGTAATTGAGAAGTAGAAATGGGTAAGAGTTTACATTTCGACGAAGAAGCTCGTCGTGGCATGGAACGCGGTGTCAACATTCTTGCGGACACTGTAAAAGTAACGCTCGGACCTAAGGGTCGTAACGTGGTAATCGGCCGCTCTTTTGGTGCGCCATTGATTACTAATGACGGCGTAACTATTGCAAAAGAAATTGAACTTTCAGATCCAGCTGAAAACATGGGCGCCCAACTTGTTAAGCAAGTTGCAGAGAAAACCAATGACGTAGCTGGCGATGGCACGACAACTGCAACTGTATTGGCACAAGCAATGGTTAAGGAAGGTCTTCGTAACCTTGCTGCCGGGGCTCAACCAATGGGCATCAAATTGGGTATCGAAAAAGCAGTAGTAGCAATCGTTGAAAAATTGCACGCTAATGCAACCAAGATCTCAGATAAAGATCAGATTGCAAACGTTGCCACAATTTCGGCACAAGATCGCGCAATCGGTGAATTAATTGCTGAAGCGATGGATAAAGTTGGTAAAGACGGCGTTATTACCGTTGAAGAATCCCCAACTACCGGTCTTGAATTGGAATTCACTGAAGGTATGCAATTCGATAAAGGTTATATTTCACAATATTTCGTAACCGATGCCGATCGCATGGAAACTGTTTTGGAAGATGCTTTTGTACTTATCTCCGGCGGCAAAATTTCAGCGCTTGCTGAACTCTTGCCTATCTTGGAAAAAGTTGCCCAAACCAGCAAGCCAATGTTGATTATTGCGGAAGATGTAGAAGGCGAAGCGCTTTCAACTCTCGTAGTTAACCGAATGCGTGGCGTATTTACTTCTGCGGCAGTTAAGGCCCCAGGTTTTGGAGATCGCCGTAAAGCGATGCTGCAAGATATGGCAATCCTTACCGGTGCAACGGTTATCACTCCAGAAATCGGTTTGAAGTTAGATCAAGCAGATCTAACGATGCTCGGTAAAGCTCGTCGAATCGTTATTACAAAAGACACCACAACAATCGTTGATGGTGGCGGCGACAAGGCAGCTGTAGCTGGTCGAGTTAGCGAAATCCGTAAGGAGATCGAAACCACTGATTCCGATTGGGATCGCGAAAAACTACAAGAGCGCGTTGCAAAACTTGCTGGCGGAGTTTGCGTAATCAAAGTTGGCGCACATACTGAAGTCGAATTAAAAGAGAAGAAGCACCGTTTAGAAGATGCAATCTCTGCAACTCGCGCAGCAGTAGAAGAGGGAATTGTGGTTGGCGGTGGCGCAGCACTCGTGCACGCATCATCCGCTCTCGATAAGGACCTCGGCCTCGATGGCGACCAAGCAGTTGGCGTTCGATTAGTTCGCAAGGCTTGCGAAGAACCACTTCGCTGGATTGCGGAAAATGCTGGCCATGAAGGCTATGTTGTTGTATCAAAAGTTCGCGCTATGAAACCTAATGAAGGTTTCAACGCTGCAACTGATGTTTACGGCGATCTAGTTAAAGATGGCGTAATTGATCCAGTAAAGGTAACTCGTTCTGCGCTTGCAAACGCAGCATCGATTGCCGCAATGTTCATTACAACAGAAGCGCTTGTCTTCGAAACTCCAGAAAATAAGAAAGCTGAAGCAGCTGGAAATGGTCATAGCCATGGCCCAGGTGGACATTCACATTAATTGAAGTATTAAAAAACCCGAGTGGCTAACGACGCCACTCGGGTTTTTTATTTAAACTTATTATGAAGCGCTAAATATTTTGCGGATATGAGATTGGTCGATAATTGCCAATCGGTCATCTTCAGTAAGACCGCCCCAGATTCCATATGGTTCTTGCGCTGCAAGTGCATGTGAGCGACAGGCAGCAACTACTGGACATGAAGCACAGACTGCTTTTGCAGCATTCTCGCGCGCTTTCCGGCGTGGGCCACGCTCACCATCTGGATGAAAGAACATCTCGGAAGGCAGGGAGCGACAGGCGCCTTGATATTGCCATTCCCATGAATCAGCTACGGGCTTGGGTAATCGAGATAGCTCGGTCATCTCCATAACATACAACCGCTTCATAGGTTGTTCAAGTCTTTAACCTACTTTTGGTGCGTTTCAAGTGGTGACTTCGCTCTCAACGCGGGAACATTGGGGCATGAGCCTGCCGGGGAGCGAATTTCTTACGGTGGCAGCTGTTGCCCGCCGAATTGGCGTAGCGCCGGCCACCTTGCGTACCTGGGATCGTAGATATGGATTAGGTCCGAGCCGTCATACAAGCGGCAGTCATAGGCGTTACTCGGAATTAGATGTTTCCCGCCTGACTTTAATGCGAAAACTAATTAGCACTGGGGTTGCTCCAGCAGATGCTGCTTTGACAGCTATAGCGCTAAAGGAGAAAAGTGGAGTTTCGAAAGAAGTTAGGCGAAAAGTTACTAAAGCGATTGATTCGCCAGATATCTTAATTGCAACTTTGATGCGAGCCGCTAGCGCTCTTGATTCTGCTTTGGTAGAAGAAATTGTCTTGACTCAGATTAAAAAATTTGGGGTAGCAACTTGTTGGCGAGATTTGATTTCGCCTTTACTAATTCAAATTGGCGAGAATTGGGAAAAGAGCAATAGTGATATTGAAGTTGAGCATACGCTTAGTGAAGTATTACAAAGAACGCTTCGTGTAAGTCAAGAGCCACTTAGTAAGCCGATAAATACCCGCCCAGTACTACTAGCTTGTACAGGTGAAGAGCTTCATACTTTGCCACTACATGCGCTGGCAGCTGCGCTATCAGAGCAAAATATCGAAGTACATTTCCTTGGTGCGAGAACTCCGATTTCGGCGCTATCTGCAGTCGTAAAACGTTCTGCGCCGCCTGCCGTTTTCTTATGGGCCACCATGGCATCAAATGGTGATCATAAAATTGTTTCTGCGCTACCGAAGATTCGACCAACTCCAAGGATTTTGCTTGGTGGACCGGGTTGGCAGGTCGAAAATTGCAAGACCGCAACCTTTGTTACAGATTTAGATCATGCTTGCAGTGAAATTACGCGGGCGGTTGGCGCTTAAAACCACCGATAGACTCACCCAATGAGTGAGGTCAATGAGAAAGTCGCCATGTTGGGGCTTACCTACGACGATGTATTGCTGCTGCCAGATGCCTCGGACGTTGTACCTTCAGAAGTTGAAACTAAAACTCAATTAACTCGATCTATCTGGCTCGCGGTCCCGTTGGTTTCATCAGCGATGGATACCGTTACTGAATCTGCTATGGCGCTGGCAATGGCTAAAGCCGGCGGGATTGGCATAATTCATCGCAACCTTTCAATTGCTGAACAAGTAACTCATGTGAAATTAGTTAAAGGTGCATCGTTAATTGTTGGTGCCGCAGTAGGAGTTGGCGATGACGGTTTTGCCAGAGCTGAAGCTTTAATAGATGCCGGCGTAGATGTTGTGGTCGTCGATACTGCACATGGGCACCACCGCGCCGTGCTCGATGCCATCTCAAGAATTAAAGATAAATATTCAAGCCAAGAAGTTATTGGTGGCAACGTTGCTACCCGCGCAGGTGCCCAAGCTTTAATAAATGCTGGCGCTGATGCAGTGAAAGTTGGTGTTGGTCCTGGCTCTATTTGTACAACTCGAGTTGTTGCAGGAGTTGGCGTTCCACAAGTAACTGCAATCATGGAAGCTGCCAAAGCATGTCAGAAAGCCGACATCCCGTTAATCGCAGATGGTGGTTTGCAATACTCGGGCGATATCGCAAAAGCCATTGTTTCTGGTGCAGATTCAGTAATGCTCGGTTCACTCCTTGCCGGTTGCGATGAATCTCCTGGCGAATTAGTAGAAATTGATGGTCGTAAGTACAAGGCATATCGCGGGATGGGATCACTTGGCGCAATGCAATCTCGCGGTGATAAGAAGTCATATTCAAAAGATCGTTACATGCAAGATGATGTGCTCTCTGAAGATAAATTGGTACCGGAAGGCATTGAAGGCAAAGTTGCTTATCGCGGCTCAGTAGCTGAAGTTGTGCACCAATTAGTCGGGGGCTTACGTTCTGGAATGGGATACGCCGGCGCACCAAATATTGAGGCGTTGCAGAAAAACGGTCGATTGATCCAGATAACTGCAGCCGGGTTACAAGAAAGCCACCCGCATGATGTTTTAGATGTTGCGGATGCGCCAAACTATTATAAGAACGCAAAGAATTAAAGAGGGGGAGTTAACTTAACTATGGCTGATATCGAGATTGCCCCAGGAAAACGCGCTCGTACCGCTTACTCTTTTGATGACATTTCAATTGTGCCCTCCCGTCGAACTCGTGAACCTGATGAAGTTTCAATTTCATGGCAGATTGATGCTTACAAATTAGCGCTGCCAATGTTGGCCGCCCCGATGGATTCGGTAGTTTCACCCGAAACTGCAATTGCGATCGGAAAATTAGGTGGCGTCGGTGTTCTTAATTTAGAAGGACTATGGACTCGCTACGAGAATCCAATTATTCCGCTTGGCGAGATATCTTCTTTGCCAAATGATCAAGCAACTCGAAGAATGCAAGAAATTTATCAAGCTCCGATTCGTCCAGAATTAATTAAAGCCCGGATTGCAGAAATTCGTGCAGCTGGCGTAACAGTTGCAGCCGCGCTTTCACCGGCACGCACTGCGCAATTTTATAAAGCTGTGGTCGATGCTGGAGTGGATATATTTGTAATTCGTGGCACCACGGTTAGCGCCGAACATGTCTCCGCGAAAACTGAACCGTTAAATTTAAAGAAATTTATTTACGAGCTTGATGTGCCAGTAATTGTTGGTGGCTGCGCAACTGCTTCGGGTGCGATGCATTTAATGCGTGCTGGCGCTGCTGGCGTATTAGTTGGTTTCGGCGGCGGAGCTGCGCATACAACGCGACAAGTGCTTGGTATCTCGGTGCCAATGGCTTCGGCGGTTGCCGAAGTTGCCAGTGCACGTCGCGAATATTTGGATGAATCCGGCGGACGTTATGTACATGTAATTGCAGATGGTTCTGTAGGCAAGAGTGGTGATATCGCAAAAGCAATTGCATGTGGCGCCGATGCCGTAATGATGGGATCACCTCTTGCCAAAGCAGAAGAAGCACCTGGTCGCGGTTGGCACTGGGGTTCAGAAGCGACTCATCACGAATTGCCTAGAGGAACTCGAGTACATGTTGGCACTGAAGGAAAACTTGCTGAAATTCTGCTTGGACCTTCGCATAGCGCTGATGGCTCTATGAATTTATTCGGAGCGTTACGTCGCAGTATGGCCACATGTGGCTACTCCGATATCAAGGAATTCCAGCGGGTAGAAGTCGTTTTAAATCGTGGCTGAACGAGAACTCGTATTAGTTATTGATTTTGGTGCGCAATACGCCCAATTAATTGCGCGCAGAGTTCGACAAGCAAATGTTTATAGCGAAATCATTCCATCGCATACTGGAGTCTCAGAAATTATTTCCCGAAAACCCAAAGCAATAATTCTTTCTGGTGGCCCTTCATCTGTATATGAATTTGGCGCACCAACAATTGATAAAGCACTCTTTAAAGCCGGCATCCCAATTTTCGGAATCTGTTATGGATTTCAAGTTATGGCGCAAGCTCTCGGCGGTGTTGTAGATAAGACTGGCAATTCGGAATATGGCCGCACAAATTTTAATGCAAAAAATGGCTCTAAAATTCTTGCTGGGCTACCTAATTCATTTAACGTTTGGATGAGCCACGGGGATAGCGTTGTGGCCGCCCCTGCCGGATTTAGTGGCGTTGGCGCTACCGAAAAAACTCCAATCGCTGCATTTGAAAATACAACCGGATTGTTATCGGGCGTGCAATTTCACCCAGAAGTTTTACACTCTGAAAACGGCCAAGCAATATTACAAAATTGGTTGCTAAATATTGTTGGGTGTAAACCGTCGTGGACTTCGGAAAATATCGCTGAAAGTGAAGTTGCAAAAGTAAAAGCTTTGGTTGGGGAGAAACACGCTATCTGTGGCTTATCTGGCGGCGTGGATTCAGCTGTCGCAGCTGCGATTGTTCAGAAAGCAATTGGCTCCCAATTAACCTGCGTTTTTGTTGATCACGGCTTACTTCGCAAAGGTGAAGCCGAACAAGTTGAAAAAGATTTTGTCGCAGCTACTGGCGTTAAATTAAAAGTTTTTGATGCAAAAGCACAATTCATGTCAGCCCTAAAAGGGGTTACAGATCCAGAAACAAAACGAAAAATTATCGGCCGCGAATTTATTAGAGTTTTTGAAAGTGCTGCTCGAGAAATTTCAGAGTCTGAAACCATTGATTTCTTAGTCCAAGGAACGCTTTATCCGGATGTAGTTGAATCTGGCGGTGGCACCGGAACCGCAAACATTAAGTCGCATCACAACGTTGGCGGACTCCCAGATGATTTGCAATTTACGTTAATCGAACCGCTACGCGCGCTCTTTAAGGATGAAGTACGAGAAGTTGGTTTAGAACTAGGCGTGCCGGAAGCGATTGTTTGGCGCCAACCTTTCCCAGGTCCTGGCTTAGGAATTCGGATCATTGGTGAAGTTACTGAGAATTCACTAGGAATATTGCGCGATGCGGATTTCATCGTGCGCGAGGAATTACACTTAGCTGGTCTAGATCGCGAGATTTGGCAATGTCCAGTTGTATTGCTTGCCGAGGTTCGAAGCGTCGGTGTCCAAGGAGATGGCAGAACTTATGGCCACCCGATCGTGCTTCGGCCAGTCTCAAGTGAAGATGCAATGACAGCAGATTGGTCACGACTTCCATACGAAGTTTTGGCAAAGATCTCAACCAGAATTACAAATGAAGTAAAAGATGTCAACCGAGTGGTGCTGGACATAACTAGCAAACCGCCTGGCACGATTGAGTGGGAGTGAGAATGAAACGAGTAGTTACAGCAACTGTAATTGCTGCATTTATTTTAGCGCCACTGCCTTCGTTTGCCGGGAGTAAAGTAGAGAAAATTTCAGAAACTGAATTAAAGTGCAAAAGGACTAATTCGGTAGCCCATGCCGCACCAAAAGTTTTTCCACCTAAGATGTTGTTAAAAAAACCCGTTAAATCAATTACTTTTGTCACAAATTGTGGAAATATCGTGGTTGAACCGCTAAATAATTTAGCGCCGCTCACAGTTACTGCAATCACTGCGCTAGCAAAAGGTCGATTTTATAATAAAACTCTCTGCCATCGAATGATGAACAATGGCGCTTATTTCTTACAATGCGGCGACCCAACCGCATCTGGTTTTGGCGGCCCAGCTTGGCAACCATATGCTGATGAAAATCTCCCAGTTGATGGTCCAGCAAATTACCCAGCCGGCACCGTTGCTATGGCAAATTCTGGACCAAATACAAATGGCAGCCAATTTTTCTTGGTTTATCAAGATACCCAATTCGATCCAAATTATACGATTTGGGGAAAAATTACCGCTGGCTTAAATATCGTAAAAGCAATTGGTGCTGCAGGCGTTAAAGGTGGCGGATCAGTTGGTACACCTGCTACGAAGATTGCGATTGAAAGCGTAATTGTTAATTAATTAGTATTAACAATCTTAAAGACTTCAGCAACTCTGCCTTCAGCTAAACCATTTGCTTGTGCGTTTCGTTCTCCCCAAGACCTAACCATATTTTCTAGCTCTGCATTATGTGCAGTCTGGCTTACATGCGCTTTAAGCGCTGCGATTTTCTTAGGAAAAGTTTCGGTAACATCAATAAAGTAATCTGGATTTGGGGATGCCATCACCCATACTTCTTTCACACGCCAAGGTTCGAAACCTTCCGCTTTAAGTTCGGGAAATGCAAATGGATTTCTAGCATCTGGATAAACCGCTTGGATAGCCGCTTCGCCTGCAGCTAGGTGATCGGGATGAGATGCACCGATTCGTTCCCAATTTCGGTCTGGTGATTGAATCACCATTCGGTCTGGCTTTGCGATTCGAATTGCTTTAACAATATCGCGCCGCAATTGAATTGTTGGCTCAAGCCAGCCATCGCGATAATTTAAGAAAGTTATATCGGTAACCCCAAGTACGCCACCGGCGTTACGTTGTTCTTGCTGTCTAACGCGTGGCATTTCTTCCACTGGTACATCAGATTCTTCGCCACCTTGGTCGCCATTAGTGCAGATGCAATATGCAACTTCGATTCCAGCTTCGATCCATTTTGCAATGGTGCCACCAGCGCCGAAATCGCAATCATCAGGATGAGCGGTAACAACAAGAATCTTCTTGATTTCATTATCTGGCAGCGGAGTTGCAATGGTCATTTACGAATCCTCTCAGAGGAACGGAGCGGAGTCATATCAGCGCCCGCCGATAGACTCCCGCTCGTGCCAAGTTCTGAGCAATTACTTGAAGGGTTAAACCTGCCACAGCAAGCAGCGGTTAAACATCAAGGTGGTCCGCTTTTGGTAATTGCCGGCGCTGGCTCTGGCAAAACTCGAGTATTAACTAGGCGGATCGCTCATTTGATGGCAGCGCGCGGCGCAGCGCCATTCGAAATTCTTGCAATCACATTTACAAATAAGGCTGCCGGCGAGATGAAAGAACGCGTAGCCGAACTTATAGGCGATCGAGCTCGCGCAATGTGGGTCTCCACCTTTCACTCTGCTTGCGTGCGAATTCTGCGCCAAGAAGCGACTCGAATTGGATTCACTAATTCATTTACCATTTATGACCAATCCGATAGTTTGCGGTTAATAACTTTAGTTTTACGGGATATGAACTTAGATCCGAAGCGGTACGCACCACGTGCAGCCCAAGCGATAATTTCTAATGCTAAAAATGAATTAATCGGACCTGCTGATTTTGCAAATCAGAGCAATAACGCATTCGAACAAATTGTCGGCGAGGTCTATGCGGTTTACCAACGTCGACTGACGGACGCTAACTCCATGGATTTTGATGATTTGATAGCGCGCACCGTAGATGTGCTCCGCCGGTTTCCAGATGCAAAACTCCGATATCGAAATCGATTTAAACATGTCCTAATTGATGAATACCAAGACACCAACCACGCGCAATATGCATTGATCCGAGAATTAGTGGGTAACGAACTAGAGGGGATTCCACCAGCCGAACTCTGCGTAGTGGGTGATGCGGATCAATCTATTTACGGTTTTCGTGGCGCAACGATTCGAAACATTTTGCAATTCGAAGCGGATTATCCAAATGCGACCACAATTTTGTTAGAGCAAAATTATCGGTCGACGCAAAATATTCTCACTGCAGCCAATGCTGTAATTTCTAAGAACGAATCTCGGAAAGAGAAAAATCTTTGGTCCGAAGCAGGAACCGGCGCGTTCCTTACTGGTTACATTGCTGAAGATGAGCATGACGAAGCTAGTTTTATCCGCGATGAGATTTTTAGATTACAACGTGAAGGAATTTCAAACCCAGGCGACACTGCAATTTTTTATCGGACAAACGCCCAATCTCGAGTCTTTGAAGAAGTCTTTATGCGAGCCACCATTCCATACAAAGTTGTTGGTGGAGTGCGATTTTATGAACGGAAAGAAGTTAAGGATTTATTGGGATATTTGAAAGTTCTGCAAAACCCAAGCGATGAAGTTTCACTTCGCAGAATCATCAATACACCAAAACGTGGAATTGGCGATCGCGCTCTTGATGGTGCGGATGAAATCATGAAGCGTGAAGGCATACCTTTTTGGAACGCGCTAATCCGCATCGCAGAAGCGGATCTGCCGGCACGAGCCACTTCCGCGATAAATTCATTCGTATCGCTAATCACGGCGCTTCAAGTTTTAGTTGAAGTTAATACAAAGCCTTCCGTAATTGCCGCAGCAGTTTTAGAACAATCTGGAATGTTAGATGAGTTAAAAAATAGCGGTGACCCACAAGATGAAGGAAGAGTTGAAAACTTAGAAGAATTAGTAGCTGTGGCAGAAGAATATGAAGAGAGTGAAGTCGATGAAGGTGAAGTAATTTCACTCGCTGGATTTCTCGAAGATGTGGCGTTGGTTGCCGACTCTGATCAAATACCCGATGGCGCTGAACATGGTGGCGTTGTAACCCTGATGACGCTTCACACCGCTAAAGGTTTGGAATTTCCCACAGTTTTTCTTACCGGAATGGAAGAAGGAATTTTTCCGCACTCAAGATCTCTCGGCGATAAGAAAGAATTGGAAGAAGAACGTCGACTTGCATACGTTGGCTTAACTAGAGCTCGCCAACATTTATATTTGTCGCGGGCTGAATATCGTTCTGCTTGGGGAGCGCCGAATTACAATCCAGCTTCGCGTTTTCTTGATGAAATTCCAGAGTCGATAATTAAATGGAATCAAACTCCTGAAAAGACTTTCACAACTACTCGAACTAAGAAATTCTTATCAACTCCGCCGCCTCGCCCAACCGGTAAGAAATCTGTTGTAATGGATTTAAATCCGGGCGATCGAGTCACTCATGACACATTCGGTTTAGGGACTGTGATAACCATCTCAGGCGAGGGCGATAAAGCCGAAGCCACGATTGATTTTGGTGGTTATGGCGAAAAACGGTTATTGCTCCGTTATGCGCCAGTAGGTAAGTTATGAGCGTGTCCGACTCCGTTAAGAATTCGCCAATCCGAGTTGTTGTCGCCAAACCAGGTTTAGATGGTCATGATCGCGGTGCCAAAGTTGTGGCGCGCGCTTTGCGAGATGCTGGTTGTGAAGTTATTTACACCGGTTTACATCAAACCCCAGAACAAATTGTTAGCACTGCGGTTCAAGAAGATGCCGATGCAATTGGACTTTCAATTCTCTCTGGTGCACACATGTCGTTATTTGCACGGATTATTGATTTGTTGAAGAATGAGAAAGCAGAAGATATTATTTTATTTGGCGGTGGAATTATTCCGGATGCCGATATAAAGTCTTTGAAAGTGATGGGCGTTGCTGAAATATTTACCCCAGGAGCACCAACCGAAGAAATCGTAAAATGGTTAAAAGGAGCTGTGCATGGATCTATTTGAGTATCAGGCACGAGATTTATTCGAAGCGCATGGCGTGCCAGTTCTCAAAGGAGCAGTAGCCACAACTCCCGAAGCAGCATTTACAGCAGCCGAGTCAATGGGTGGTCGTGTTGTTGTAAAAGCGCAAGTAAAAGTTGGTGGTCGTGGTAAAGCCGGTGGTGTCAAGCTTGCTGAGAACGCCGAAGCTGCGCGCGAAAAAGCAAAAGCAATCCTTGGTATGGATATCAAAGGCCATACCGTCTATAAAGTGATGATTGCGCAAGCTGCGCCAATTGAAAGTGAGTACTACTTAGCAATTCTGCTAGACCGAACAAACCGATCGTTTTTAGTAATGGCATCGGTCTCCGGTGGCATGGAAATTGAAGAAGTAGCACATAAGACGCCAGAAAAATTAGCAAAAGTTAATATAGATCCAAACATCGGAATATCCCAAGAACTTGCGTTAGAAATTGTGCGCAAAGGTGGTTTTGGTCCAGATGTTGATCGGGCCGTTGCTGATGTTTTAGTTACGCTCTGGAAAACTTTTGTAGCTGAAGACGCAACTCTGGTTGAAGTTAACCCGCTAGTTAAAACATCAGATGGAAAAATCATTGCCCTCGATGGAAAAGTTACTTTGGATGACAGCGCTATTTTCCGTCATGCCGATCATGAAGCGCTAGTTGATCACGATGCGGCCGATCCGTTAGAAGCGCTCGCTAAAGCTAAAGAATTAAATTATGTAAAACTCGATGGCGAAGTTGGCATCATCGGAAATGGTGCCGGATTAGTAATGAGCACTCTCGATGTTGTTGCCTATGCCGGCGAAAAATTCGGCGGTGTAAAACCAGCTAACTTCTTAGATATCGGCGGCGGCGCTTCTGCCCAAGTTATGGCTGATGGACTTTCCATTATTCTTGGCGACCCTGCCGTTAAAAGCGTATTTGTAAATGTTTTTGGTGGCATCACTGCTTGCGACGCGGTTGCAAACGGAATTGTGCAAGCGCTAGAAATGCTCGGCGCGAAAGCGACAAAACCAATTGTGGTTCGGTTAGATGGTAACAACGTTATTGAAGGCCGCAGAATTTTGAGCGCAGCAGCGCACCCATTAGTAGAACAACTCGACACCATGGATGGCGCTGCAAGTCGAGCTGCAGAATTGGCGGCAAAATAATGGCTATCTTCTTAAATAAAGAGAGCAAAGTTATTGTGCAAGGCATGACTGGTTCTGAAGGAAGTAAACACACTAAGCGAATGTTGGCTGCTGGTACAAAAATTGTTGGCGGAGTAACGCCAGGCAAAGGTGGCCAAACCGTGGATATTGATGGCACGATGTTGCCAGTTTTTAACTCAGTTTCGGAAGCAGTCGCTGCAACTGGTGCAAATGCTTCAGTAGTTTTCGTACCACCAAAGTTTGCAAAATCTGCAGTAATTGATGCAGTTGATGCAAAACTTCCGTTAGTTGTTGTGATCACTGAGGGAATTCCAGTACACGACACTGCTGCATTTTTCGCTTATGCCCAAAGTAAAGGCAGAACTCGCTTAATCGGCCCAAACTGCCCAGGCTTAATTAGCCCAGGGCTTTCTAATGTTGGAATTATTCCAGCCGACATTACTGGCCCAGGAAAAATTGGTTTAGTTTCTAAATCCGGAACCCTTACATACCAAATGATGTACGAACTTAGAGATTTCGGATTTACCACCGCAGTTGGAATTGGTGGCGACCCAATTATCGGCACAACTCATATCGACTGCTTACGCGCATTCCAAGATGATCCAGAAACCGAAGCCATCGTGATGATTGGTGAAATCGGTGGCGATGCGGAAGAACGAGCTGCTGCATTCATCAAAGAATATGTAACTAAACCAGTCGTTGGGTATGTCGCTGGATTTACCGCCCCAGAAGGAAAGACAATGGGCCATGCGGGAGCGATTGTCTCCGGATCATCAGGTACTGCAGCCGGAAAGAAAGATGCGTTGGAAGCCGCTGGTGTAAAAGTTGGCAAGACACCAAGTGAAACTGCAGCGATCATGCGCGCTATTTTGAAGGGCTAATGTGAAACGAGTTCTGTGGGTTTGCTTCCAGCAATCTCTGCGGAGCGCAACACTTTTCGGATTACCACTCGCATTCTTAGCTTTAATCGGTTGGGCTACTGCGGGAAGTGCAACTGGTCAAACTAGCGATCCGATTAAAGCAGCGCTATGGCTCTGGTTAGCCGCTCATCACATTCCATTTAATGTAACTTCGCAAAGTGGTGCTGGAACTGGATTACTAACTTATCTTCCAATTGGTGCGATGCTATTTCCATTTCTAGCAATCCGAGTGGGGTTTCGTCGCAGCATTGAAAAAATTCAACCAACTCAGAACCACGTTCTGCGTCAGGTTATTTTTGGCTTTGCGTTTGCTTACGCAGTGATTGCAACAATCACCGCAGCAATTACAAGTAGCAGCACCATCAGAATTCATTGGTATTTAGCGTTTCCAATAGTTTTTACTTTATCTTGGCTTATTTCTTTTTTTACGACGGAACTAGAGCCTGGGAAGATAACAAATTTTTTCTGGAAAAAAACTATGCGCACTTCGTTCGTTGGAATTTTTATTATTTGGGGGGTTGGCGCAATTGTTCTTGGCGTGTCAATCCTGCTCCATCTACCCGTAGTAAATCAATTAACCACCGTAATTCAACCTGGAATTTTCGGCGGATTTGCTTTATTAATAATACAAATTCTCTATATCCCAAATGTCGCTTTTGCTGCAGTTGGTTATATTATCGGTGCCGGTTTTCACATTGGGAATGGTTCACTAATTCATCCGCTAATTCATAAACTCTCTGAAATCCCAGCAATACCAGTGCTCGGTGCGCTACCAGTAAATGTATTTCCAATTGCGATGCTCGGTGCACTGCTACCAATCTTTTTTGGATTTTGGGCAAGCAAATCTGGTAGTTCAAAGTACAAAATTTCATTAATCGGTTCAGTAGCGCTGTTATCAACAATAATTTCAATCCTTGCCAGTGGTGCCCTGCTCAATCGAAATCTTTCCTACATAGGACTTTCTTGGTGGCAGTTTCCATTAGTTATGACTGGCGAGTTCGCTATCGGAGTTGGAATTACCCGTTTAATTGAAAAGCGAAAGAAAATTAATGGGTGAACATACGATTGTCATTCTGGCTTCTGGAAGTGGCACACTGGCCCAAGCGCTAATAGATGCGGCTGAACGAAACGAATTGGATTGCGAGATTTCCGCGATAATCTCAGATAAACAATCTCAAGTTTTAGAACGTGCTCGAAAGTATGACATTACAAACTTTTATTTGCCGCTTGCAAAAGATAGATCTGATTGGGATAGAAAGTTATTAGATCTAGTAAATAAATTGAAACCAGATCTAGTTGTAAGCGCAGGCTTCATGCGAATTTTGTCACCAGAATTTGTTTCAAGATTTGATTGCATTAATTCGCACCCATCACTATTACCTGCATTCCCAGGCGCACATGCAGTCCGGGATGCGTTAGCAGCCGGGGTAACCGAAACGGGATGCACCGTGCATTGGATTGATGCCGGGATAGATACTGGACCGATTATTGGACAAATCCCAATGCCGATCTATCCAACCGATAGTGAAGAAACGCTGCACGAACGCATTAAGATTGCCGAACGAGCGCTCATTGTTGAGACCGTTTCCGCTTTGCTGGCTGATAAGCACTGAAGATTTAACGGGAGAATTAATTGTCCACACGCAAACCAATTCGCAGAGCTCTGGTTAGCGTTTACGATAAAACTGGTTTAATTGAATTAGGGAATGCGCTTAATAAAGCTGGCGTTCTCATACTCTCAACTGGCTCTACCGCAAAGAAATTATTAGACGCTGGGATTCCGGTTACTCCAGTTGAGGAATATACAAATTTTCCGGAGATGTTAGATGGTCGAGTAAAAACACTTCATCCAAGAATTCATGCCGGATTATTAGCAGATCAATCAAATAGCGATCATCTGGCCCAACTTGAAGCCGAAAATATTGAAGCATTTGATTTAGTGGTAATTAATTTGTATCCATTTACGCAAACCATTGAATCTGGTGCAGCTTTTGAAGAATGTATAGAACAGATCGATATCGGTGGACCATCAATGTTGCGTGGCGCAGCTAAGAATCACAATAGCGTGGCGGTAATTTCAGATCCTTCGCAATATCAAACTTTAGTTACCGCCCTTGACGCCGGTGGCTTCACGATTAAGGAACGCCGCCAGCTAGCGCTAGAAACTTATCGGCGGACTGGTGAATATGACATTGCAATTTCAGAGTGGTTATCTAAATTTACCGATTGCGAAGGCTTGCCAGAATGGACCGGTCGCGTCTGGCATAAAGTAAACGATCTTCGTTATGGCGAAAACCCACATCAGAGCGCGGCTTTTTATCGAAGTTCAAATCGAACTATCGGTTTAGCTGCAACCGAACAATTACATGGCAAAGAAATGTCCTTTAATAACTTCACCGATGCAGATGCAGCTTGGCGTACGGCGTGGGATCAGAGCGAACCTTGCGTTGCCATAATTAAACATGCCAATCCATGTGGAGTTGCTATCGGAGAAAACATTGCCGACGCATACGCAAAAGCCCACGCTTGTGATTCCATCTCAGCATTTGGTGGTGTAGTTGCGGCAAACCGGGAAATTTCGGTAGAAATGGCGACCGCACTTTCAGAAATCTTTACCGAAGTTGTCATCGCACCTTCATACGAGAGCGGTGCAATAGAAATTCTTTCAAAGAAACCCTCAATTCGAATTCTAAAAGCAAGTGAATATGTGCGCCCAGAATTAGAACTCCGTCCAGTCTTAGGTGGGCTATTAATTCAAAGTACAGATGCAATTGATGCTTCAGGTGATTCTTTTTCTAATTGGAAGCAAGTTTCTGGTGGTGAAATTTCGGATGCAATAAGAGCAGATTTAGAATTTGCTTGGCGTGCAATTCGCTCGGTAAAGAGCAATGCAATTTTGCTCGCAAAAGATGGTGCATCTGTTGGAATTGGAATGGGCCAAGTTAATCGAGTCGATTCCGCTGGGTTAGCAGTAGCGCGCGCAGGGGATCGTGTAAAAAATTCGGTTGCAGCCAGCGATGCATTTTTTCCATTTGCAGATGGTCTACAAATATTAATTGATGCTGGAGTAACAGCAGTCGTGCAACCGGGAGGCAGTGTTCGCGATGAAGCGGTAATTGCGGCGGCAACTAAGGCCGGAATTGCAATGTTTTTCACGGGAGTTCGCCATTTCTCGCATGCCTAACTGCCCTAAGATTGCGCTATGACAACTGCGAAAATTCTTGATGGCAAAGCGGTTGCCCAATTAATTAAAAGCGAATTGCAAGCACGAATTTCAGCTGCAAAATTAACACCTGGCTTAGGTACGGTTCTAGTTGGTGATGATGCGGGTTCGCATGCATATGTAGGCGGCAAACATAGAGATTGCGCTGAAGTTGGAATCAAATCGATTCGAATCGATTTACCTGCAACTGCCTCGGAAGCTGATGTTTTAAAGGCGATCTCAGATTTGAATAGCGCAAGCGAATGCACCGGATATATTGTGCAGTTACCGTTACCAAATGGAATCAACGCTCAAAAAGTTTTAGAAGCAATTGATCCAGATAAAGATGCCGATGGATTACACCCGCTAAATTTAGGTCGATTAGTTATGGGTGAAAAAGCTCCACTGCCTTGCACTCCTGCTGGAATTGTTGAACTGCTAAAGCGTTATGAAATTCCATTAAACGGAGCTGAAGTTGTGGTGATTGGCCGCGGCCTAACTGTTGGTCGTCCACTTGGATTATTACTAAATCGCAAAAGTGAAAATGCAACTGTTACTTTGACACATACTGGAACGAAAGATTTAGCCGCCCATACAAAGCGCGCTGATATTGTGATTGCGGCAATCGGCAAAGCGCATTTCTTAAAAGCAGATATGGTAAAGGCTGGCGCAGTCGTATTAGATGTTGGAATTACCCGAACTGAATCTGGTTTGCAAGGAGATGTTGATCCCACCGTCGCAAATGTTGCTTCATATATCGCACCAATGCCAGGTGGAGTTGGTCCAATGACTCGCGCTATGTTGCTACGTAACGTTGTCGAGATGGCTTAAATTGTTTGCCAGAATTGGATATCTCGCTGCAATAGTCGGCGTTTTAGTTGGAGCGATCGCGCAAGTTAGAGTGGGAGCGCTATTAATTGCAATTGGGCTAGCGCTAGTTTCCATTCCTAAATTCAAAGGTAATTGGTCGGTTCGTCGCATTGATACTTTGATTCCGGCGGCCCTGATTGTGGCCCTAATTACAATCGCAATCGCGTTACCGCGTGGCAGATAGCGTTTTTTGCTGGTTAAGCCATGGGTAGGATTCAGGTATTGCTTCACGAAATGTGAAGGTGCAAATTGAGAGAGGTTCTAATATGGCCAGATCCGGAAAAGTCACAGTAGTCGGAGCTGGTTTTTATGGCTCTACCACCGCGCTTCGCTTAGCAGAGTATGACGTTTTTGAAACTGTGGTTTTAACTGACATTGTTGAAGGTAAACCAGAAGGTCTTGCCCTGGATATGAACCAATCTCGTTCAATCGAAAATTTTGAAACTAAAGTTATTGGCGCAACTACAACCGCAGATGGTGGCGGATATGAAGCTACTGCAAACTCGGATGTAGTTGTAATTACTGCAGGACTTCCGCGCAAACCAGGTATGAGCCGTATGGATTTGATTGGCGTTAATGCTGGCATCGTTCGTGGCGTTGCTGAAAACGTTGCAAAACATTCGCCGAACGCGGTAATCATCGTGGTTTCAAACCCGCTAGATGAAATGACTGCACTTGCTCAACTTGCGACTAACTTTCCAAAACATCGCGTAATGGGACAAGCAGGAATGTTAGATACCGCAAGATTTACCCACTTTGTGGCCGAGAAGTTACAAGTTCCGGTTTCAACTGTAAAAACTTTAACTTTAGGTTCGCATGGCGAAACCATGGTGCCAGTTCCAAGTCGATGCACAGTTGATGGCAAGCCACTTTCAGATCGGCTCTCTGAAGTAGAAATTGCAGAACTTGTAGATCGCACTCGTAATGGTGGCGCAGAAGTTGTAGCGCTTCTTAAAACTGGTTCTGCATATTACGCACCATCAGCGGCTGCAGCCCGAATGGCAAAAGCTGTGATTGAAGATTCTGGCGCAGTCATGCCGGTCTGCGCGTGGGTAGATGGCGAATATGGGATTAGCGGTGTTTATCTAGGTGTGGAGGCTGAAATTGGCCGCACCGGTATTAAGAAAGTTGTGGAAGGTAAGTTATCCGACACTGAAATTGCAGCGTTAAAAATTGCAGCTGAAGCTGTCCGAGCAAAACAAGCCGACGTTAAAGATTTATAAACGGAAATCAAAGGGAGATAGCCGATGTCCAAGCTCAAAGTCGAAGGAACTATTGTTGAATTAGATGG
Organism: Actinomycetota bacterium; assembly: GCA_947491605.1. Classification (GTDB taxonomy): domain Bacteria; phylum Actinomycetota; class Actinomycetes; order Nanopelagicales; family Nanopelagicaceae; genus UBA7398. The sequence goes on from CANLJW010000001.1 coordinate 21,878, forward strand.
CGATGAGATGACCAGAATTATCTGGCACTTCATTAAAGACCAGCTAATCCTCCCTTATTTAGATCTCAACATTGATTACTACGACTTGGGCATCGAACATCGTGATGCAACCGACGATCAAGTAACTATCGATAGCGCGCACGCGATTCAAAAACATGGCGTTGGCGTTAAGTGCGCAACCATCACTCCAGATGAAGCTCGAGTTGAAGAATTTGGCTTAAAGAAGATGTGGAAATCGCCTAATGGCACTGTGCGAAATATCTTAGGCGGCGTAATTTTCCGCGAACCAATTATTATCAAGAATGTACCAAGGTTAGTTCCACATTGGAGCAAACCAATCGTGATTGGTCGCCATGCATTTGGTGATCAATATCGGGCGACAGATTTCTTAGTACCAAGTAAAGGAAAGTTGACCGTAACGTTCACGCCAGAAGATGGTTCCAAACCGATGGAATTCAACGTATTTGATTTCCCAAGTTCTGGTATTGCAATGACAATGTACAACTTAGATAGCTCGATTCGAGATTTTGCGCGGGCGTCATTCAATTACGGCTTATCTCGGAAATACCCAGTATTTCTCTCAACAAAGAACACAATTCTTAAAGCTTATGATGGTCGCTTTAAAGATTTATTCGAAGAAATTTTTAACTCCGAGTTTAAAGCTGAATTCGATAAGCAAGGGCTTACTTATGAACACCGTTTAATTGACGACATGGTGGCAACATCACTTCGTTGGGAAGGTGGCTACATATGGGCTTGCAAGAATTACGACGGTGATGTGCAATCCGATACCGTCGCACAAGGTTATGGCTCACTTGGTCTAATGACCTCAGTACTTATGACTCCAGATGGACGCACTGTCGAAGCAGAAGCAGCTCATGGAACAGTTACCCGCCATTATCGCGATCACCAAAAAGGCAAACCAACTTCAACTAATCCAATCGCTTCGATTTTTGCTTGGACCCAAGGACTACAACACCGTGCAAAATTGGATAACACTCCAGCAGTTGGCGAATTTGCTAAGACTTTAGAGAGAGTTTGTATCGAAACTGTTGAGAGCGGGAAGATGACAAAGGACCTTGCGCTATTAATAAGTAAAGATGCGCCTTGGCAGAATACCCAAGAGTTCTTAGCCTCTATCGACGATAACCTTAAGAAAGCGATGAAATAGCTAGAAAACTATTTCTTATCTAACCGCTCACCATCTGCAGCGCTGAATAGGTGAACTGCTGTTGGATTTGCAGCGACAGAGACAGTTGAACCTGGCTTTGGCGGATTCTTAGGATCCCAGCGAACAATTACTTGTGCGCCTTCGTCACCACTATTTGCAAACTTAAGTGCTGGATCAACCGGCTTTCCGTAAACGTAAGCATCGGCACCAAGTTCTTCAACAACTTCGACAATTACATCGAAACCATTTGAAGTTGTTGGGGTAAAGCCTTCGGGACGGATACCAACAGTTACTGAGCTACCAGCATTTGCCGGGACGCTAAGTTCGTAATTACCAAGTTTGGCTTTGCCGCCAGATACTGGCGCGATTAACAAGTTCATTGCGGGAGATCCGATAAAGCCAGCTACGAATGCATTTGCTGGGTTGTCGTAAAGATTTCGAGGCGTATCAACTTGCTGCAACAAGCCATCTTTCAATACTGCGACGCGATCTCCCATAGTCATAGCTTCAACTTGGTCATGTGTTACATAAACCGTGGTGATTCCAAGACGACGTTGTAGCGCGGCAATTTGAGTACGAGTTGCAACGCGAAGTTTCGCATCAAGATTTGAAAGCGGCTCATCCATTAAGAACACTTGTGGTTCACGGACAATCGCACGACCCATGGCAACGCGCTGGCGTTGTCCACCAGAAAGTGCTTTTGGCTTACGTTCTAAATATGGTTCTAGATCTAATAATTTTGCAGCTTCACTAACGCGACGTGCCCGTTCTTCTTTTGCAACGCCGGCAATTTTTAGCGCGAAGCCCATGTTTTCAGCAACAGTCATGTGTGGGTATAGCGCGTATGACTGGAAGACCATTGCGATGTCGCGGTCTTTTGGTGCCACGTTAGTAACGTCACGATCACCAATAAAAATTGCGCCATTATCAATTTCTTCTAATCCGGCGAGCATGCGTAGCGATGTAGATTTTCCGCAACCAGATGGTCCGACTAAAACTAAAAACTCACCATCGTTAACAGTGAGATTTAATTTATTTACTGCTGGTGCAGTTGTTCCTGGATAGATGCGAGTTGCATCTTTAAATACGACAGATGCCATGAGGCAAACTCCTTCTCCGGGCAGGTACGTGCCCGACGTTCCGTTGGATGAAGGTCTAGCAGTGGCAACGATGCCAATCACTAGGCCACATAGGCATTTGCCGCCGTGGCAGGCGAAGGTTATCGAGCGGAAGCGGGAAAAGAAAGCGCACCGTTACTCTTAGCACCGTGGATAACCCTCAACCGATACTTCAGCTTTCCTTCGGCGAGCTCTTTCTCGATATCGGAATTGTCCTTTTCTTTATCACGCTCGGAGGCATCTTTGTTGCAGCCGAAATTGCGTTGATTTCACTGCGCGATAGCCAAGTGCGACAGTTGGCCACCAAAGGTAAACGCGGCGCAAAAGTCGCGGAGTTAGTTAAGAACCCAAACCGGTTTTTAGCAGCAGTACAGGTCGGCGTAACTTTCTCTGGCTTTCTATCCGCAGCGCTAGGCGCAGAGCGCATCGGTAAATATGTAGAACCTGAGCTTCAAGATATTGGGGTATCTGAAAAGTACTCCGCAACGCTTTCGCTCATACTTCTAACAATCGTGATCGCATACATTTCCTTGATATTTGGCGAGTTGGTACCTAAACGGTTAGCGCTGCATCGAACTGAATTTTTAGCGCTCGCTTTCGCTAATAGCGTTGACTTGTTGGCACGATTTTTCCGTCCGATTATTTGGCTGCTTTCGCATTCAACCGACTTTGTGGTTCGACTTTTTGGGCTAGATCCAAAAGCTAAACGCGCAGATATCTCGGAAGCAGAGCTATTGGATTTAGTTTCTGGCCATGCCGCTTTGACTGACCAAGAGCGCGATATTGTGGAAGAAGTTTTCAATGCTAGTGAAACTTTAATTCATGAAATCATGGTGCCCCGTATCGAAGTTGATTTCCTTGATGCCAGCCTTTCAATTGCGCAAGCAATTCGAATTGCGGTAGATAAGTCGCATTCACGTTACCCAGTAGTCCGCGGCACTAGCGATGAAGTAATTGGGTTTATCCATGTTCGAGACTTACTTGATCCAGAACTTAGCGGAAAAGATTTAACAATTTTAGAGTGCATTAGAAATGTGATTTTCCTACCCGGAACCAAAGGGGTATTGCCAGCACTTACTGAGATGCGTGCAGCCCGCCAACAGATTGCCATTGTTTTAGACGAGTACGGCGGCACCGATGGCATCGTTACCTTAGAAGATTTAGTTGAGTGCTTAATTGGTGATATTCATGATGAATATGACGTTCCAGAAACTGACCCACAAAATCTAAACCGAAGTGGCGATTTTGAAGTGGATGGTTTAATAACACTCGATGATTTCAAAGACGAGACCGGTGTCGACTTACCAGAAGGCCCATACGAAACTCTTAGCGGTTTTGTCATGCATTTCTTAGGGCGTTTGCCCGTTACACATGACGTAGTTCGGGTAAATGGCGCGCGAATTACTGTACTAACAATGATAGGTAAGCGAGCTGGGAATCTATTAATTTCGCGGGAGAGCGGCCATCCTAAAGAACTCTGGAAAGATAGTGCCTATGAATAGCTCTCGAAAACGAGTTCTCTCTGGAATTCAACCAACCGCTGATTCTTTTCATTTAGGCAATTACTTAGGTGCGGTAAAACAATGGGTAGCTTTGCAAGAAACTCATGATGCTTTTTATTGCGTAGTTGATTTGCATGCACTTACTGTTGAAACCGAGCCAAAACTTTTTAGAAAACGCACCCTGCTCGCCGCAGCCCAATTAATTGCACTTGGTTTAGATCCGGAACGATGCACGCTTTTTATTCAATCTAATGTACATGAACATAATCAATTGGCTTGGGTTTTGGAATGTCTAACTGGATTTGGGGAAGCTAGCCGGATGACCCAATTCAAAGATAAGTCTCAAAAATCTGGTTCCGATAGAACCGTTGTGGGGCTTTTTACATATCCAATTTTACAAGCTGCGGACATATTGCTCTATCAGCCCCAGTATGTTCCGGTCGGTGAAGATCAACGCCAACATATTGAACTAACTCGAGATCTGAGCCAACGTTTTAATTCTCGCTACGGTGAAACTTTCGTACTGCCAGAGGCATACATAATCAAAGGATCTGCCAAAGTAAATGATCTGCAAGATCCAACTTCTAAAATGAGTAAATCATCAGATTCTGCCGCAGGCATAATAGACATAATGGATGCCCCGGAAATAAATGCTAAGAAGATTAAGAGCTCGGTAACCGATGCTGAGCGCGAAATTAGATTCGACGAGAAGAATAAAGCTGGAATATCCAATTTACTAACGATTTACGCTTCGCTAACTGGCAAATCTATTTTGGAGAGCGAAGCAGATTTTACTGGTAAAGGATACGGAGATTTCAAAAGCGGAGTTGCTGATGTTGTAACTGAATATTTCTCACCTGTGCGAAAACGAACTTTGGAATTATTAGAAGATGAAGCTGGCCTTTTAAAATTACTCAAAGCTGGAAGCGAAAAAGCTGAAGCCGTGGCTTCCCAAACCTTAACTAAAGTTTATGATGCAATGGGAGTTGTACCACGTGGCAAATAAGCACTTCAATTCAGAGTCAGATATTCCATTCTCCGATACGCCGCGAAATATTCCAAGTGAAAAAGCAGGTGCATATCCATATACTCGCGGCATTTATGAAACCATGTACAAAAATAAACCTTGGACGATGCGGCAATACGCGGGCTTTGGTAGCGCGGAAGAATCCAATAAGCGATATAAAGAATTGGTCGAAGCTGGCACCGGTGGTCTATCGGTTGCATTTGACCTACCAACCCAAATGGGAATGGATTCAGATGCGCCATTAGCGCTAGACGAAGTTGGCAAAGTTGGCGTCGCAATTGATTCACTTGCCGACATGCGCCGACTTTTTGATGGATTGCCGCTAGATAAAATTTCAACATCAATGACGATAAATGCACCGGCTGCAATTTTGTTATTGATGTATCAATTAGTTGCAGAAGAGCGCGGCATCTCTGGTTCGGCGCTACAAGGCACAATTCAAAACGATGTATTAAAAGAATATATAGCCCGTGGAACTTATATTTTTCCACCCAGCCCATCGCTCCGATTGATTACCGACATTTTTAGCTATTGCCAAAAAGAATTACCAAAATGGAACACAATTTCAATATCTGGTTATCACATTGGCGAAGCTGGTGCGACGCCGGTTCAAGAAATAGCTTTTACGTTGAGCGATGCAATTGCTTATGTAAAAGCAGCCGTGGCTGCTGGGTTAGATGTAGATGAATTCGCACCTCGGCTCTCGTTTTTCTTTGTTTCCCGCACCACCCTGATTGAAGAAGTAGCTAAATTCCGAGCCGCTCGCCAAGTTTGGGCACGAATTATGAAAGATAAATTTGGCGCTAAGTCTGAAAAATCGATGCAACTTAGATTTCATACCCAAACTGCTGGCGTCCAACTAACTGCCCAACAACCTGAAGTGAATTTGGTTCGGGTCACTATTCAAGCTCTCGCTGCAACATTAGGCGGCACCCAATCACTTCACACTAACTCATTTGATGAAGCACTTGCACTTCCAAGCGATAAAGCGGCGCGATTAGCGCTTCGAACCCAACAAGTTATTGCTAACGAAACCGATATTACAAAAGTTGTGGATCCATTCGCTGGTTCATATGTGGTGGAGAACTTAACGGCTGATCTCGTTAAAGAGATTGAAGCGTTAATTGAAAAAATTGAAAAAATGGGTGGCGCAGTAGCTGCGATCGAAACCGGCTTTCAAAAACGTGAAATCGAAAATAGCGCATATATAATTTCCCAAGAAATTGATAATCAAGAACGGATAATTGTTGGCGTAAATGATTTTGTCACACAAAACGATCTCGCTCCAAACCTGCATAAATTAGACCCAGAAGTAGGCAACGAACAACGTAAGCGATTGGCAGAACATCGGACTAACCGGAAAAACGATGAATTCTTAAATTCGTTAGCGGAGATAACTCGCGTGGCTAGCGGCTCGGAAAACGTGATGCCAGCCTTGAAATCTGCGATCAAAGCGGGAGCTACTGTCGGAGAAATTTGCGATGCGCTACGAAAAGTGTGGGGCGTATACCGTTCAACCGAAGCGTTTTAACCAGATGCGAACCAAACTTGCTCGAGTATTGATTTCAGTTACGCTTCTAACTTTCTTCTTTACACCAGATAGAACTAATGCAGCTAGCACCGCTCCAACTCCAGTAAAAATTGCAATTGCGCTAGAAGTTGGTGGCTTAGGCGATAATTCCTTTAATGATGCAGTGGTGAACGCAGCCCGAGCAGTCCAGAAGAAATATAAAATTTCCGATTCGTACATCCGAGTAGTTCCTACCGATGGTACTCCGGCAGATCGCTATTCTCGATTAAAATTCTTAGCTAAAGCCGGATATGGATTAATAATTGCAATCGGTGCCGATTATGCGCCAGCGATAAAAAGGGCCACTATTGAATTTCCGGATGTCCAATACGCGTTAGTAAATAGCAGCGCGGTCACTGGCATGAATGTATCGTGTTTAGTTTTTGCCGAAGCTGAGGCAGCGTTTATAGCTGGAGTTGTCGCTGCGACATCGAGCACTACTGGAAAAGTTGCATATGTGAGCGATGCCAGCGAAAGCCAATTGCGTTTATATAAAAGTTTTAAACTCGGTGCAGCGTTTGGAAATAAGAATGTACTAACCACCTCAGTTCCGTTCACAGATTCTGCAATCAATTTGAAAAACGCAATTGCTAATGGAGTTGATTTAATTTATTCAACCCGATTAGTTGATGGCGAAGTGCTGAATTTAGTTGCTAAAGCTAATCTAAAGAAACGCAAAGTTTGGTTAATTGCGCAATCCCCAGATCAATATTATGCAAAGTTGCCTACTGCCAAGAAAGAAATTTTAGTAACACTTGATAAACGAATTGATCATGCAATTACCGATGTAATAATGTTGGCACTTACTGGTGGATCAATTCTAGGTATTGTCGATGAAATGGAATCGATTTACGGCAGGGTGTATAACTTCAGTAATTCCGGTTTGAATTTGAGTTACCTAAACCCTGTGACTGCTGCCACAAAAACTACGGTAAGTCGCGCGATTGCCCAGATCAAGAGCGGTAAAGTTTCAACTATAGGTTGAGTGTTTGCCAAGTTGTAACAATAAATGGCACCTCATCCCGATTAAAGGTTTGGCACGGGCGATAAGGTGAGCCAACAAATTAACCCCGTAATTGAAGCCGTATTCGAAGCGGTTTTCGATGGGGTTCACAGGAGGAATACATTGAAGAAGTCATTAGTAACCGGATCGATTAAGGCGATTGCCGCAGTAGCTGCTTTAACACTGCTCGCAAGTTGTTCTTCATCGTCAGACAGTGCCGCAAAAGTAAAAGCTTGCTTAGCTCTTGATACTGGCGGTGTTGATGACAAATCATTCAACGCTTCAGCATGGGCTGGCGCACAAGCTGCAGAAGCAGCTGGCGCAGAAGTTAAATACCTTGCTGCAACTTCAGATGCAGATTACGCACCGAACATTAAGAAGCTCGTAGACGAGGGTTGCAACATCGTTATCGGTGTTGGTTTCTTAATTAATGGCGCAATTGTTGAAGCTGCTAAAGCTAATCCAGATACCAAGTTCGCAATCGTTGACCAAGACGGTAAAGACCATGGTCCAGCTGGAGATCAATACCCAGGTGCAGTCCTTGACAACCTACAGGGAATTGAATTCGCAACTAACCAAGCAGCATTCCAAGCTGGCTACCTCGCAGCTGGATATTCAAAGACCGGAAAAGTTGCAACATACGGCGGATTAAATATTCCACCAGTTAGCATCTTCATGGACGGCTTTGCTCGCGGCGTTGCTTACTACAACACTGTAAAAGGTAAAAAAGTTGTTGTACTCGGATGGGATGTTGCTAAGAAAGATGGAACATTCGTTGGTGGTTTCTCGGATCAAGCAAAAGCACTTCAGATCTCAAAGAACTTTGAGCAACAAGGTGCAGATGTGATTTTCCCAGTAGCTGGTGGCCTTGGTGCTGCAACAGCTAACCAATCAATGACTGGTGGCAAGTCTGTAACTATCTGGGTTGATACAGATGGTTTCGTACAGGCTCCACAATTTGCTTCAGTCCTTCTTACATCAGTTGTAAAGGGTGTTGGAACTTCAGTAACAGCAGCTATTCAATCTGTTATTGATGGCAACTTCTCCGCAACTAACTACCTAGGTACTTTAGAGAACCAAGGAACATTCTTGGCTCCGTACCATGATTTGGAATCAACAGTTGATGCCACATTGGCAGCAGAAGTTGAACAACTTGGTGCAGATATCACTGCTGGCACAGTCGCGGTTTCCTAAACGAAATCAGCTACAAACCAGTAGTAACTAAGCAGTAAGAATTAAGCTGGGCGGGTTTTTAACTCGCCCAGCTTATTTTCGTATAGGTTAGGGATTAAGAAATGGACGAAAGGTAAAAGTGTCAGTCGAATTGCGCGGCATTACCAAGAGTTTTGGTGCGCTAATTGCTAACGATGGCATTGATCTTCGGGTTGAGACCGGCGAGATCCACGCAATCCTCGGTGAAAACGGTGCTGGTAAGTCAACTTTAATGAACATTCTTTATGGTCTGTTAGCCCCTGATAGTGGCCAGATTTTAGTAGATGAAAAGCCCATCATAATCTCAGAACCGAGCGATGCTCTTGCTGCCGGCATTGGCATGGTGCACCAACATTTTATGCTGATTCCAGTATTTACAGTTGCTGAAAATATCGTGCTTGGACATGAAAAAATCAATGGGCTTGGTGTGCTTAACCTAGAACAAGCTCGGTCAGAGATCGCTCGAATTTCTAAAGAATTTAATTTTGATGTAGATCCAGATGCCGTGGTTGAAACTTTACCGGTCGGAATCCAGCAGCGCGTGGAGGTTATTAGAGCGCTAATTTATAACGCAAAAGTTTTAATTTTAGATGAACCAACTGCGGTTCTCACTCCGCAAGAAACTGATGAGCTACTTCAAGTAATGAAGAACTTAAAAAAGCAAGGTACTTCAATAATATTTATCACGCATAAATTGCGGGAAGTGAAAGAAGCTGCAGATCGAATCACGATTATTCGCCGTGGCAAAGTTGTCGGTACTGCCTTACCTTCTGCTACCCAAGAAGAGTTAGCCTCACAAATGGTTGGCCGCCCGGTAGATCTCACTATGCATAAAAATCCAGCGAAAATCGGATCAGATCTACTTTCGATATCTAATTTAGTAGTAACTGATAGCGCCGGACGCGAGCTATTGCATAACGTTTCCTTGGATGTTCGAGCTGGTGAAATTGTTGCGGTGGCTGGCGTTCAAGGTAATGGTCAAACCGAATTGGCCCGCGCGATCTTAAATTTAGAGGAACACGTTTCGGGCTCGATTTTGGTCGATGGAAAAAATATTGTTGGTGAAACTGTGCGAGGCTCACTCCATTCAGGAGTCGCTTTCATCCCAGAATCTAGAGAGCTAGATGGCTTAATTGGATCGTTTTCAATCGCAGAAAATTTGATTCTTGATACCTACGACTTAGCGCCAAATGCAAAAGGGCTACTTATGAGTCCTAGTACGATAAAAAGCCAAGCCGAAAAACGCATTGCTGAATTTGATATTCGAAGCCAAGGAGCCAGCGAACTAGTTTCATCACTATCTGGCGGCAATAAACAGAAAGTTGTGTTGGCGCGCGAGCTCTCGCGTCCGGTGAAAGTTGTAGTTGCTTCACAACCAACTCGCGGCTTAGATGTTGGCTCGATTGAATTTGTTCACGAAAAAATCGTGCAAGAACGCGACGCCGGTCGAGCTGTGCTTTTATTCAGCACTGAACTCGACGAAGTATTTGCGTTAGCAGATCGAATAGCAGTTATGTATCGAGGCGCCATCATCGATATAGTTCCAGCTTCAATTTCACGGAGCGATCTTGGGTTATTAATGGCTGGCATAAAGCCAAAGGTAAATTCATGAGCAAACTGAAAAATTATTTAGACGACACTTTAAAATCAATTACGCTTCCGTTACTAGCTTTCTTTTTAGCTATCCTCTCTGGCGGTCTTTTAATAGCTTTTTCAGATCCAAAAATTTATAAACTTTGGAAGTCGCCACTTGAGTTTCTAGGAACTGGGTTCGCTTCAGCTGGACACGCATATTTAGCGCTAATTCAAGGATCAATTTTTGATGGAAATTTAACTTCAAAGAATTTCTTACTTGGTTTTTATCCGCTCTCCGAAACTTTTGTGGTGGCGGCGCCGCTAATTTTGACTGGGCTTTCCGTAACCCTTGCGTTTAGAGCCGGACTTTTCAATATTGGAGCGCAAGGTCAATTTATATTTGGCGCTATCGGAGCTTCATATGTTGGTTTCCATTACAACTTGCCGCCCATTATTCATGGACTAGCTGCAATTCTCGGAGCAATAGTTTTGGCGGGACTTTGGGGTGGACTGGTTGGTTTTCTAAAGGCGCGTACCGGTGCGCACGAAGTTATCGTGACAATCATGTTGAATTACATCTCGATATATTTCTTGCTCTGGTTATTAAGTACCCAAACTTTCTTACGTAAAGGCAGACAAGACCCAATCGCTCCGCCTGTGAATGAAACTGCACGCCTACCAAAGATATTTGGCATGGATTATCGGATTAACTTGGGGATTTTTATAGCGCTGGGCGTCGCTTATTTAATTCACATATTGCTAACTCGAACTACCTGGGGATTCCAATTCAGGTCGGTAGGCGCAAACACGCTCGCCGCTAAGACTGCTGGGATGTCAGTTCCGTTTGTAATGACATCGGTAATGGTTATTTGTGGCGCCCTAGCTGGCTTAGGTGGCGCGGTGCAAGTATTGGGAAGTGAATACGCGCTAACGGCTGGGGTGGCTGGCTCTTTTGGCTTTGATGCAATCACAGTTGCCTTATTAGGTCGCGCTAAGCCGCTCGGAACTGTGTTAGCAGCTTTATTATTTGGCGCGCTAAGAGCTGGTGGTTTAACGATGCAAGCGAATACAACCACTCCGATTGATATTGTTTTGGTAATTCAAGCGCTAGTAGTTCTTTTCATCGCCGCCCCCGCAATGGTCCGTGCAATATTTAGATTGAAAAGCGTTAAGTCTAGTTCCGACATGGCCGCGAAAGGTTGGAACGGATGAGTAAGGTTTCCAAATTAACTCCAATTCAAAAACGTCGCCAACGCGGTGCTTTTACTCTTTTGGTTTTATCGATTGGATCCTTAATTGGTTTTGGCGTACTCCAAAAACAGAGCGCGCCAGTTACATATAAATTTGTATTAGAAAAAGAGTGGATTGCAATTAATGAGTGGACCTTAGATTCCCGAACCGGATCTTATGGATTTAGTATTGCGGCCCTGCTTTTTTCAATTTGGGCATTCATCCAATTCCGCAGAAATAGGAAAATCCAACTACAGAGCGCGCTCGGTGGTTTTGCAATCCTGATGGCATTTTTATGTTGGGCGGCCAGCGGCAAAATGATTCCGTTTACTGGATTATTACAAGGAGCGTTACTGCTTTCAGTGCCGCTAATTTTTGGTGCCATGGCTGGTGTGCTTTGCGAACGGTCCGGGGTAATTAACATTGCAATCGAAGGCCAATTACTTGCCGGCGCATTTGCCGCGGGCGTGGTTGCGAGCCTTACTCAAAACACCACTTGGGGCTTGATTGTTGCCCCATTAGCCGGCGCGCTGATCTCGTTAATTTTGGCAGTCTTCGCGATTAAATTCTCAATCGATCAAGTAATTCTTGGTTTTGTAATAAATGTACTAGTAATTGGCATGACTAATTTCTTGTATAAGAAGCTATTGATTCCTTATCAAAATACTTGGAATTCCGGCCCGATTCTCACGCCAATCGAAATTCCAATCCTTAGTAAAATTCCATTACTTGGTCCAATTTTCTTCAATCAAACAATTATTGTTTATCTGATGTATTTAATTGTTGCGGTAATCCACTTATCACTTTTCAAAACTCGTTGGGGACTTAGAACTCGAGCAGTAGGCGAGCACCCAACTGCAGCTGATTCGGTCGGCATAAAAGTAAATAATTTGCGATTCCGAAATGTAATCTTTGCTGGATTAGTTGCTGGCCTTGGTGGTGCTTATTTTACGGTTGGCGCGGTTGGCGCATTCGGTAAAGAGATGACCGCTGGAAAAGGTTTTATCGCTTTAGCGGCGCTAATTTTTGGAAGATGGAGCCCACTTGGCGCTGTGATGGCTGCCCTCTTATTTGGATTTGCCGATAATTTACAAGGTATTCTTTCAATAACTGGAACCCCAATTCCAAGTGAGTTCATGTTGATGGCGCCATACATCGCAACCATAATTGCAGTGACTGGATTTGTTGGGAGAGTACGTGCGCCGGCGGCAGACGGTATTCCATACAACAGAGGCGGTTCGAATTAATGGAGATTAACTGGCAAACGCTGCACGATGAAGCAAACCGAGTGATGAAACTTTCGTACTCTCCTTATTCTAAATTTCCAGTTGGGGTTGCTGGCTTAGTAAGCGATGGTCGAATTATTAGCGGTTGTAATGTCGAGAACGCTAGCTACGGCTTAACTCTCTGCGCAGAATGCAGCATGATTTCTAATTTAGCTATGACTGGTGGTGGTCGAATAATTGCAGCGCTCTGCGTTGACGGCAACGGAAATTATTTATCGCCATGTGGACGCTGCCGCCAACTACTTTTTGAGCATGGTGGGCCGAATCTTCAATTAATGACGCCGACCGGTCCGCAACCTATGTCGATCATGCTGCCATGGGGATTTGGTCCAGAAGATTTACCAAAGTGAGTGAACCATTTGCTGCCGTAGAGATTATTGGCGCTAAACGAGATAACTGCGTATTAACAGATCCACAAATTGATTGGATTGTCGATGCCTACACTCGCGGCATCGTTGCAGATGAGCAGATGTCTGCGTTATTAATGGCAATTTTATTAAATGGCATGAACGGCCATGAAATCTCACGTTGGACTGATGCCATGGTTAATAGTGGCGAACGTATGTCATGGTCAAAACTCAGAGTTCCTACCGTTGATAAACATTCAACTGGTGGCGTTGGTGACAAAATTACGTTACCGCTTGCGCCATTAGTTGCAGCATGTGGCGTGGCAGTACCACAACTCTCGGGTCGCGGCCTGGGCCATACTGGCGGCACGTTAGATAAACTTGAATCCATTCCAGGTTGGCGCGCATCATTAACTAATGCAGAGATGTTAAAAGTTCTACAAGATTGCGGCGCAGTTATTTGTGCTGCAGGCGCTAGTTTAGCCCCAGCAGATAAGAAACTTTATGCACTTCGGGATGTAACTGGAACTGTGCCCGCAATTTCTTTAATTGCATCATCCATCATGAGTAAGAAAATTGCTGAAGGTACTAGCGCATTAGTCCTAGATGTTAAAGCAGGAAGCGGTGCTTTCATCTCCGACCCAGAACAAGCAAAATTATTAGCGCGCACAATGGTTGATTTAGGAAATAGGTCTGGCGTAAAAACCAGAGCGCTTATTACGGCGATGGATGTACCACTGGGATTAACTGTCGGCAATGCGTTAGAAGTTAGAGAATCGGTTGAAGTTCTAGCTGGCGGTGGACCAGCTGATGTTGTTGAATTAACTATCTTGTTAGCACGCGAGATGTTGGAATTAGTTGGTGTAACTAGTAAAGATCCTGCCACAGCACTTAAAGACGGCAGCGCAATGGATCATTGGCGTCGCATGATTTCGGCGCAAGGTGGCGACCCAGATGCAAAACTTCCAACTGCAAAAGAAACTCAACAAGTATTTGCAGAAACCGATGGCTTGCTAACAAAAATGGATGCCATGAAAGTTGGCGTAGCCGCTTGGTTATTAGGCGCCGGTCGATCTCGCCAAGGTGAAAAAGTACAAGCTGCTGCTGGCATCGAAATGCATGTAAAACCAGGTGAAATGGTTAAAAAAGGTGCACCGTTATTTACGCTCCATTCGGATGAACCCGAAAGGTTTACCCGCGCAATAGCGGCCCTTGATGGCGCCGTTTCGATTTCAACTTCCAACGAAAAGGTGGAACGATTACCTTTAATTGTTGCGCGGATTGAATAAATTAAAGAGGGCAAGTAAATGTCATTGTTAAATGTTCCAACCAAGGAACAAGTAAAAAAAGTACCTAAAGCGCTACTTCATGATCATTTAGATGGTGGACTACGCCCCGAAACAATTATTGCACTTGCGGAAAAGATCGGTTATAAAAAACTTCCCACAAACGATCCAGAAAAACTAGCGGATTGGTTTCAAGAATCATGTGATTCAGGATCGCTAGTAAGATATTTGGAAACTTTCGCACACACCATCGCAGTCATGCAGACCCGTGATGGCATTATTCAAGTAGCGCGCGAATGCGCCATCGATCTTGCTAGAGATGGCGTGGTTTACGCTGAAGTTCGCGGCGCGCCAGAACTTTTTACCGAAGCAGGTTTAACGCTAAATCAAGTCGTTGAAGCTACTACTGCAGGTTATAAAGAAGGTATGGCTGAAGCAAAACGCGAAGGAAACACGATTCGAGTCGAGTCAATTCTCTGCGGCATGCGTCAAAATAACCGATCCCAAGAAACAGCGGAAGCAGTCGTTAAATATCGCGATCAAGGCGTCGTTGGTTTTGATATTGCCGGCCCAGAAGATGGGTTTCCACCAACAAATCAATTAGATACATTTGAATATTTACGGAAAGAAAATGCACACTTCACAATCCATGCCGGCGAAGCTTATGGTCTACCTTCGATTTGGGAAGCCATCCAACATTGTGGCGCTGAGCGTTTAGGACATGGCGTACGAATTATTGATGACATTGATTTTTCGGGTACGACGCCAAAATTAGGGCGGTTAGCGTCATATGTAAGAGACCGCCGAATTCCATTAGAACTTTGTCCGACTTCAAATTTACAAACCGGTGCTGCAAAAACTATTGCAGAGCATCCAATCGGCGTTTTAGCTAAATTGAGATTTAGAATCACAGTTAATACCGACAATCGGTTGATGTCTAGAACTTCGATGACCCATGAGATGAATGAATTAATCGGAGCATTTGGCTGGAATTTTGCAGATTTACAACGCGTGACCGTAAATGCAATGAAGAGCGCATTTATTCCCTTTGAAGAACGGCTAGCAATCATTGAAACCGTGATAAAGCCCGCTTATTTGCGGATCGCTAGCGAGTAACTAAACCCCGATCGGGTGCCAAACTGTTTTAGCTTCCATAAAAGCTAACATTCTTTGGGGCGATTGGGACTTATTAAATCGGTGTATCCGCTTTAGATTCTCAGCACCAGCGATTCGAAGTTCTGATTCAATTTTCGAATCTACTCCAGAAATATCTAAGCCATCAATCTCCATATGCGAAGCCAACCAAGGCGCTAATTCAGAAACTTTTCCAGTTAAGATATTTAAAACTCCGGCTGGCAAATCACTAGTTGCAAGCGCTTCGCTCAGCGTTATTGCTGGAAGCGGCCGCTTCTCACTTGCGATTACTACAGCGGTATTGCCAGTAGCAATGACTGGCGCAATCGCTGCAACTAAGCCCAAGAGTGAATCTTTCTGATCTGCGATAATTCCAACAACGCCAAGTTCTTCGGGAGTAGTGAAGTTGTAATACGGTCCTGCGATTGGGTTAGTAGCACCAGCTATCGTTGAAATTTTGTCGCACCAGCCGGCATACCAAACCCATAAATCAATAGCTTGTTCCACTTGCGCTTCCGCCGCTTTTGCACTGCCGCCTTCTAACGCGATAATTTCATTTACAAATTGGTCGCGCCGGCCTTCCATGATTTCGGCAATTCGGTAGAGAATTTGGCCGCGATTAAATGCGGTAGCGCTACTCCAACCCGATAGCGCGGATTTAGCAGCAGTTACTGAATCTCGTAGATCTTTTCGCGAAGCTAAGGCAGGGTTAGCAATAAATTTTCCATTAGTACCTTTGATTTCATAAGTACGTCCAGATTCGCTCCGCGGAAATTGGCCACCAATAAATAATTTATAAGTTTTCTTAATATCAATTCGGCTCATTTTGCGCCTTTCAAATATGGGGCCAGGCCATGTCGGCCACCTTCACGACCCCAACCGGATTCTTTATACCCACCAAATGGTGAAGCCGGATCAAATTTATTAAAAGTATTTGCCCAAATTACGCCAGCCTTAAGGGCTTTGCTAGCCCAAAGTATTCGGGAACCCTTCTCACTCCAAATTCCAGCTGAGAGCCCATAAGGAGTGTTATTTGCTTTTTCAATAGCCTCTTGTGGTGTTCGGAAAGTTAGAACTGAAAGCACTGGTCCAAATATTTCTTCACGTGCAATTCGATGCGATTGGGTTACCCCGGTAAATAATGTTGGTGCAAACCAGAATCCCTTGCTGGGCAATTGACAATCCGGACTCCATCTAAATGCGCCTTCAGTATCGCCAGAAGCAGAGAGCTCTTTAATTTTTGCGAGTTGTGCTGCCGAATTAATCGCGCCTAAATCCGTATTTTTATCTAACGGATCACCTACGCGAATCAAAGACATTCTTCGTTTTAGTTTTGCTAAAAGTTCGTCGTAGATATTTTCTTGGACAATTAGCCGAGAGCCAGCGCAACAAACATGGCCCTGGTTGAAAAATATTCCGTTCACAATTCCTTCAACAGCTTCATCAATTGGTGCATCTTCGAAAACAATATTTGCAGCCTTTCCACCTAATTCGAGAGTTGCGTTCTTGCCACTGATTGCAATTGAGCGAGCAATTAATTTACCGACCTCGGTAGATCCAGTAAATGCAATCTTGTCGACACCTGGGTGGTTAACCAGCGCTGCACCAGTTGCGCCATCTCCAGTAATGATATTTACAACCCCAGCAGGTAGCTCTGCTTGCTGGCAAACTTCGGCAAATAGCAGCGCAGTTAAGGGCGTGGTTTCGGCTGGTTTTAAGACCACGGTATTTCCAGTTGCTAAAGCCGGCGCAATTTTCCAAGCTAACATCAAGAGTGGAAAGTTCCATGGAATTATCTGGCCAACTACGCCATGAGGTTTTGGATTGATTCCTAACCCTGCATAATCTAATTTATCGGCCCAGCCCGCGTGATAAAAGAAATGAGCAGCCGCTAGCGGTACATCAACATCGCGCGATTCTCTAATTGGTTTTCCGTTATCAAGGGTTTCTAGTACCGCAAATTCTCGAGCTCGCTCTTGCATAATCCGGGCAATCCGAAATAAATACTTACCACGCTCTTTAGCTGGCATTTTTGACCAAGTTTTTAGATATGCAGCCCGCGCAGCTTTCACGGCGCGATCTACATCGCTATCGCTTGCTTGGCTTATCTTGCTTAAAACTTCTTCATTAGCTGGATTAATGGTGGCAAATTTATCCTTAGTTTTCGGCTCTACCCACGCACCATTAATAAATAACCCATATTGCGCTTTTATAGAAACTAGCGCGCGCGATTCCGGCGCCGGTGCGTATTCAAAAGGGTTCTTATCCATAACTTGGCTACCTTATTTCACTATCAGTCTAATGTCACGTAATTGGAACCCGAGTAAAAACCAGAGGTTGCTTTCATTCGTTGCATTAATAAATCATTTAATAGCGCGCTTGCACCGATTCTAAAAAGATGAGGGTTTAGCCATTCTGGGCCAGCTACCTCATTTACTAAAACTAATTGTTTGATTGCATCTTTGGTGGTTCGGATGCCGCCGGCTGCTTTTACGCCAATCCGCATTCCAGTTTGCAGGTAATAATCTCTAACAGCTTCTAACATAACTAGCACTACGGGGGGAGTAGCAGCAGGCGAAATTTTTCCAGTACTTGTTTTAATAAAGTCAGCTCCAGCTAACATCGCAATAAATGAAGCTTTTCGCACATTATCGTAGGTGGTTAATTCGCCAGTTTCTAAGATAACTTTTAACTGCGCACGGTTACCGCATACTTCTTTGATCGCGGTAATTTCATCGAAAACTAAACCAAATTTGCCGGAGAGGAAAGCCCCACGATCAATCACCATATCGATTTCGGTAGCGCCATCGTTAAGCGCATCTTGAGTATCTTGAATTTTAACTTTCAAAGATGCGCGTCCAGATGGAAAAGCAGTTGTGACAGCTGCTATTGGGATATGTGAACCCCCATTTAGATTCAAACTCTCGCGCGCGATTTTTACTAAATCGTTGTAAACACAGACTGCGCCAACACTTGGTACTGAAAAATCAGTTGGGTCTGGGTGGACCGCTTTTGCGCAAATTGCTCGAACTTTTCCGGCAGTGTCAGCGCCTTCTAGCGTTGTTAAATCCACCATTCGAATTGCCATATCGATTGCCCAAGATTTACTTGTGGTTTTAATACTTCTCGTGCCTAACATGGCAGCTCGTTGCTCCACCCCAACTTTATCGACCCCGGGCAACGCAGCTAGATATTTACGAAGCGAAGCTTCCGACCCATCGATCAAAGTGATCATGTCGCTAGCCTACTAATAGTTTCGCTAGCGCATGCCGAAGCGTTTCTAATTGCGAATCCGCTGCGGACCTTGCGGCAACCACTTCGCCTGTTTTAACGACCTCTATGTAACATTTAATTTTAGGTTCAGTTCCGCTTGGTCTAATAATGATCCGCGCACTTTCACCCAGCCAAAATCTAACGCAATCAGTGGCTGGCAATCCATTCTCTGGACGGGCTAAGTCACTGAAATTCCTAACTTTTTCCCCTGCTATCTCGGTTGGAATTTGGTTTCGGAAACGTTCCATTATTTGGGTAATTTTTGATAAATCTGAAACTCGCAATGAAACTTGCGCAGTAGCGTGATAGCCGTATTTCAACCAAATCTCATCTAAGTAATGCGATAGCGAGCTCTTGGCATTCGCTAAATTACTGGCGATTTCTACTATTTTTAAAGCCGCGCTAATTCCATCTTTATCATTTACGGCCGTGGAATCAACGCAATATCCGAGCGCTTCTTCGTAGCCAAAAGCTAGATTCGGAATCTTCGCTAACCATTTAAAACCAGTTAGGGTTTCAGTAAAATTTATTTCGTAATGATTAGCAATCTTGCGCAGAATTGCGGACGAAACTATTGAGTTAGCAAAAGTTCCAGTGGTGCCAGCGCTTGCGATAGATTCTCCTAATATTGCGCCAACTTCATCACCGCGCAACATTCGCCAACTTCCGTTAGCTTTAATAGCGACAGCGCATCTATCCGCATCTGGATCGTTCGCAATCACTAAGTCGGCATCGTAATTTTTTGCAGTTTGTAGCGCCAAATCTATCGCACCAGATTCTTCTGGATTTGGAAACGATACAGTTGGAAAATCTGGATCTGGATCAGCTTGTGCGGACACTAAAATTGGCGTAGCAAAATCAGCTGCTTCAAATACTGAAAGTAAAGTTTTAGTACCAACTCCATGCATTGCGGTGTAGACGACCTTGATGTTGCTGCCTGGCTTTACAATTTTGGCAGTATCTGCGACATATTTGGAGACAATGGCTTCATCCAAAACTTTCCAGCTAGTAGATCTCGGAATAGCTTTCAAGGATTTAATTTTTGCAATTTCACTAGAGATGGTAACGTCAGTCGGCGAAATGATTTGCGATCCATGATAATTAATTTCGTCAACTACGCCACCTAGATAAACTTTGTATCCGTTATCTTGTGCTGGATTATGGCTAGCGGTAACCATCACCCCAACACCTACTTTTAGCGCAGTTACTGCATAAGCTAATACTGGAGTCGGCAGCGGCCGTGGTAATACAAAAACTCTAAATCCCGCTCCGGCCATGATTTCCGCAGTGTCGTTGGCGAAATCTTCCGAGCCATACCGGGCATCGCGACCAATCACTATGGAATCAAGGTTACGAGATTTCATGAATTCTGCTAGCCCAGCAGCAGTTCGGCCGACCACGGCTCGATTCATGCGACTTGGTCCAGGGCCAAGCGCACCCCTAAGTCCAGCAGTTCCAAATTCGAGAAATCCCGAGAATGAACTTTTTAGTTCAGGTTCATTCTCAGTATCAAGATAGTGCTGAAGGAGTTCGGCTGTTTTTATATCTGGATCATCTTCAATCCACGCAGTAACTAAAGTGCGAAGCTCTTGGGCAATCACTATTACAACTTATGAATA
This sequence comes from Actinomycetota bacterium, assembly GCA_947491605.1. Taxonomy (GTDB): domain Bacteria; phylum Actinomycetota; class Actinomycetes; order Nanopelagicales; family Nanopelagicaceae; genus UBA7398. Next base: position 42,231 of record CANLJW010000001.1, read on the forward strand.
AGTTTCGAAAGCAAAGTTCCCATGCGGTCGGCAGCAGCTTTACCAGCAGCCATTACTTCCTCATGGTTAAGTTTTTCGCCAGTCATGCCAGCAGCAGCATTAGTAACTAAAGAAATCCCAACAACTTCAGCACCAAGAGCATGTGCCGCAATTGCTTCTGGCACAGTGGACATGCCAACTAAATCAGCGCCCATCGCGCGCATCATGCGAATTTCTGCAGGAGTTTCGTAAGTTGGACCTCGCCAATGTACGTACACCCCTTCTTCTAAAGTAGAGTCTTCATTTTTAATTAATTTTCTAATTCTGGCGCTATACAAATCGGTTAAGTCCACAAAAGTAGCGCCGGTGAGTGGACTTACTCCAGTAAGTGAGATGTGATCTTTAATAATTACGGGTTGACCAACTTTGAAGTTAGCGTTTATGCCACCACAAGCATTTGTCAGAATTATGGTTTTACAACCGGCTTTAACTGCAGTTCGGACACCATGTACTACTGGTTCAATACCTTTACCTTCATATAAATGAGTTCTGCCAAGAAAAACCAGCGCGCGAATTACGCCGTTACTTCCCTTAATGTCATATGAACGGATTAACCCGCCATGGCCGGCAACCGTTGGCGCTGGAAATCCTGGTAAATCTGTTACCGAAAATTCATGTGTTGGAGCACCAAGTGCTTCGGCGGCCGAAACCCAACCAGATCCCATGACCAGTGCCACATCGTGGGCGACCTTTCCAGTCATATTTTTAAGCGCAAGCGCTGCGCTTTCAGCCGCACCCATTGGGTCCGAGTAGATATCTATCACAACCAAACCTTACCGCTTGGGCTTGGCGATAACCTAGGCTAAGCAGAAGTTAATGCGAATTGTTGCAGAACGGATGTGCAAGTTGTCTAGGGATAATACAACCGACCCCGGCATAGATGGCTTAGATGCAATCGCAATAAAAAAGGTAAATGAATTACTGATCGAATCCGAAGCTACTCGTTCCCGTAAAGATATTGGAAACCGTAAACGTTTCGCACGCTTGCTAAGAGAACCAGCCGCAATCGCAGTAACTATGGGGCTCACCGATGAAGTGATGCGAATATCTAACCCTGTGCGAGCTGCTAAATCTTTTAGAACGGTTTCTAAAGATGCAACTATCTCTGGATTAGGTTTAGTAGATTATTTGGGCATTAAAATTGCGGTAGTAGGTTCGATAATTTTGCCTAAATTAGTAATGAAAGCGGTACGCGGCCGCGTTGAATTTGCATCCAACGGCATAATTTTGCCTGCTGAAAACAAGCAGCTTTTATCCCATATTACAAAACGTTCGCAAGAGAGCGCTAGATTGAATATAAATTTACTTGGTGAAGCAGTACTCGGCGATGGCGAAGCTACGGAGCGTTTTAATTCGGTAATAGAAATGATTCGCCGTCCCGAAGCTAATTATGCATCCGTAAAGATTTCCGCGATTGTCAGCCAATTAATCACAATCGATCATTTCGGATCAGTCAATCGAGTATTAGAGCGGTTGCGAGTTCTATATCGGGAAGCAAAGATCAATGAAACTTTCATTAACTTGGATATGGAGGAGTACCGCGACCTATCAATCACGGTAGAAGTTTTTAAAACGGTATTAGACGAACCAGAATTTGCCGACTTAAATGCCGGTATTGTGCTGCAGGCATATTTGCCAGAATCTCATTATTATTTGGAAAATTTAATTGAGTGGAGCCGTAACCGCTTTATGCGAAGCGGCGGAACTATAAAAATTCGCATTGTAAAAGGCGCTAACTTAGCGATGGAGAAAGCTGAGGCTGAATTACATGGCTGGACGCCAGCACCATATCCAAAGAAATCCGATGTCGACGCTAGTTATACCCGCCTAATTGATTTAGCGCTTCGACCAGAAAATGCGAAAGCGGTGCGAATTGGTATCGCCAGCCATAACCTCTTTCATATTGCTTGGTCCATCGAAGTTGCTAAAAATCGCGGCGTAATCGAACAGCTTGATATTGAAATGTTAGAAGGAATGGCAAATGCAGAAGCTCTTGCGATTGCAAAATCAATGGGTTCAGTTCTCCTTTACACGCCGGTAACGCGTAAAGCAGATTTTCCAAGCGCAGTTGCATACTTGGTGCGAAGGCTCGATGAAAATACTTCTTTAGAAAATTACTTAAGAGCATCTTTCGATATGGAAGAGGGCAGTGCTAACTATCTCGATCAAAAGTTTAGATTTGAGAATTCAGTATCGGAGCGACACACAATCGCTACGCAATCTAGGCGCCACTCTAATATGCCGATTAGTCATTCTGGAGAATTTGCGAACGCTAGTGATGGTGATTTAACAAATCCTATTTTGCGATCAGCGCTGGCCACTGAATATGCAAAGATTTCAAATGGAATCGCTGACCCAATTCCCGTTGTAATAAATGGCGCTGAAATTTTAAATCAAATTTTGGAATTAGGTTTAGATCCTAATGAAGATGGAAAACCTTGGTATAAATATTCGGTTATTAATTCGGAAGATGTAGATAACGCCATCCAAGTTGCGCAAAACTCGCTGCTAAGTTGGGAATCAATTGGCGCTGCGGGTCGAGCCAAGCTGCTGCAAGCTGCTGCTACTTTGATGGAATCTGGCCGGGCAAAAACTATTGCAATTATGGCGCGCGATGCTGGCAAAACCGTTAGCGAAGCAGATCCAGAAGTAAGTGAAGCGATCGACTTTGCTAGATATTACGCCGATTCCGCTATAAAAATGAGCGAGGGATCCACACCGCTTGGCGTAGTTTTAATTGTGCCACCGTGGAATTTTCCATATGCGATTCCAATGGGTGGCGTTTGCGCTGCGCTTGCTGCTGGAAATACCGTGATTTTAAAGCCAGCTCCAGAAACCGTTGCAACTGCTTGGGAGATTGTGCAACAACTTTGGGCCGGCGGTATTCCTAAAAACGTATTGCAATTCTTACCTTCCCGAGATGATGCAGTTGGTAAATACTTGATTTCTCATCCTGGTATCGCTGGCTTAATTCTTACCGGAGCGCTTGCAACTGCTGAACTATTCTTATCTTGGAAACCTGATTTGAATTTGATGGCAGAAACAAGTGGCAAAAACTCCTTATTAATTTCGGCTAGTGCAGATATAGACAGCGCGGTAAAAGATTTAGTGCAATCAGCTTTTGGGCATGCTGGCCAAAAATGTAGCGCTGCAAGTTTAGGAATTGTGGATTCAACCATTTTAAAAAATCCAGCATTCTTGAAACAATTAAAAGATGCGGTTGTCAGCCTTAGCGTTGGATCTGGAGTTAAGTATGGAACTACGGTGGGTCCAGTAATTAGAGCCCCAGAATCGGCGCTGTTGCGTGCGCTAACAACTTTAGAAGCTGGCGAAACTTGGTTGGTAGAACCAAGACAAATAGATAGCGCGGGCTTTACTTGGTCACCAGGTGTGAAATTGGGAATTAAAGCAAATTCTTGGAGCCATAAAAATGAATGGTTTGGTCCAGTGCTAGGAATAATGGAAGCACCAAATTTTGCGACGGCACTTAAATGGCAAAACGACGTGGACTTTGGCCTAACTTCTGGAATTCATAGCCTTGATTCTTCTGAGTGTTCAGAATGGATTACTGGAATCGAAGCCGGAAATCTATATGTAAATCGAAGTATCACGGGCGCGATTGTAAATCGCCAACCATTCGGCGGGTGGAAACGGAGCAGCGTCGGTGCAACTGCTAAAGCTGGCGGCCCGAATTACTTATCTCAACTCCGGAAGTGGGCATCGCTTACAGATACAGCCTCGTTAAAAGAGAGCGCAAATCAATGGTGGGAGAGCGCTGGAAAACATGCGATTGATCGCGCTGGTTTAAATGTAGAACTAAACTATCAAAGGTATTGCAAATTTAATTCGGAAATCTTAGTTCTAATTGATGATCAAGTTTCTAATGAAGTGTTAGCCGCTATCGATTGGATCTCAAAAAGATTTGATTTATCAATTCGAATCAGCAAAACGGATTCCATTTCGGATCTACTTTCGCAAATTAAAAGAGGATTATTATCAATTGGCAAAGTGCGCTGGCTTTCAAATGCCACCCCACCAATTACAGAGCTCTTAGCGCTGGGTATTTCGGTAGATCCACGACCGATTACAAACGAAGGTTCCGTGGAAATGCCACGCTGGTTCAGGGAGCAGAGTGTGGCAATCACAAACCACCGTTATGGAAATGTTGGCGCTGGCCCTAAGCCAACCATTTCCACATAAAGCGTTATCGGAGCATTTAACTATCTAATATGTTGCAGAGCTTGCTACCACTTGTGATGGTTTCGCCAATATTGGCTGATATATCGGCAATTTTACCGGCTTTGTGCGCAGTAAGCGGTTGCTCCATTTTCATGGCTTCCAATACAAAAATTAAATCTCCAACTTCGACCTGGTCGCCTTCTGAAACTGCAATTTTTACAACGGTTCCTTGCATTGGACTAGTGAGAGCATCACCAGTAACAATCCCAGTTACGCCACTTTTAGCGCGATGGCGTTTATGTGTGGTTTCGCTTGCATGAAGTGCAACTTCAAATCTATGGCCATTAACTTCGGTAATGAAAGTTTCTGGTCGGGGTACGCTAGAAATTCCAGAAGTACCACCTTGAAACTCTGGGATTTCATTAACAAACTCACTCTCAATGTAACTTGTATAAACTTTAAATTCATTAACAAATGCTGGATCGATAACAATTGCGCGATGAAACGGGAGCGCAGTCGCTAAACCTTCAATTTGAAATTCAGCTAACGCTCGTTTAGCGCGTGCGATTGCTTCATTTCTAGTAGCGCCAGTGATAATTAATTTAGCTAAAAGTGAATCAAAATTTCCACCGATAACATCGCCCGCAGTAAAACCGGCATCAACGCGTACGCCAGGTCCGCTAGGTACTTGCCATTTAGTTATTGTGCCGGGAGCTGGCAAAAATGAACGCCCAGGATCTTCGCCATTAATTCTAAATTCGATTGAGTGACCACGGATAATTGGGTCTTCATTCTTTATTTTTTCGCCCATTGCAATTCGGAATTGTTCTCGTACCAAATCTATGCCCGCAACTTCTTCACTAACTGGGTGTTCGACTTGCAGTCGGGTATTAACTTCCAGAAAGGAGATAGTGCCATCAATTCCGACTAGAAATTCACATGTACCGGCTCCGACGTAGCCAGCAGCTTTCATGATGGCTTTGCTAGAACGGTAAAGCTCAGCGTTCTGCGCTTCACTTAAAAACGGTGCGGGGGCTTCTTCGACTAATTTTTGATGACGACGTTGCAGCGAGCAATCTCTAGTGCTGACAACCATGGCATTTCCGTGTTGATCAACGAGCACTTGGGTCTCAACATGGCGCGGTTTATCTAGGTAACGCTCCACAAAACATTCACCGCGACCAAAACCGCTAATCGCTTCTCGAACTGCCGATGCATAGAGCTCTGGAATTTCCGCGAGCGATCGCGCAACTTTTAAGCCGCGACCACCGCCACCATGGGCAGCTTTTATCGCAACTGGCAGACCATGTTCCTTTGCAAATGCAATAACTTCATCTGCAGAATCGACTGGGTCGGAAGTGCCAGCGACTTGTGGTGCTCCAACTTTTGCCGCAATTTTTCGAGCCGAAACTTTATCGCCCAACGCTCTAATCGCGGCTGGCGGTGGTCCAATCCAAACCAACCCCGCAGCGATCACTGCTTCTGCAAAATCTGCGTTCTCAGATAGAAATCCATAGCCCGGATGAACTGCATCAGCACCAGATTTTTTTGCAACTGCAATAATTTTTGGGATATTCAAATAAGTTTGCGCACTAGTTATACCGTTTAATGCAAAAGCTTCGTCAGCAGATTGCACATGAAGTGCGTTTCGATCTTCATCTGAGTAAACCGCAATACTTTTTAAACCATGGTCTTTACAAGCCCGTGCGACTCGTACCGCAATTTCGCCGCGGTTAGCAATCAATACTGATTTCATCAGATTGTCACTTCCGATGTGAGTGGTTTTGAATTTGCAATTGCAAACCAGTCATAACCTAGGTGATTTATAGTTTTTCGAAGTAGCGGCAATGAAAGTCCGATTACATTGCTGGTTTCGCCCTCAATCCGATCAATAAATGGTGCGCTCAAACCATCTAGCGTAAATCCACCAGCAACTTGTAGCGGTTCGCCAGTAGCAACATAATCTTCTATTTCTCGATCTGTCATATCGGCGAAGAAAACTTTAGTAGAGGTGATATCTGATATTTCCATTCCTTTTGCGGTATCGATAAAGCAGTGACCTGTATGCAAAATCCCTGAATTGCCACGTAATTCTTTACATCTAGCGATCGCATTAGCTGGCGTTTCTGGTTTTCCTAAAGATCTGCCGTTGAATTCAAAAGTTGAGTCACAACCAATCACAATCGCCGCTTCATTTATCATTGCTTTAACAGTGTGAGCCTTAACGATGGCTAGCGCTAGTACTAATTCAGCTGGAGTTAAACCTTGATATTCAGGTAATTCTTCATCAACACCGCTCACAATTATCTCTGGGTTAATACCTACCGAATTTAATAAGCGCCGTCGTGATGGCGAAGCCGATGCCAGGATAATTTTCATTGTTATTTACCATCGTTGTATCTACGATTTTTAACGAGCTCACCACGAAGTTGTGGCTTTCCCCAAGTACTTCGGCTTACTACTGGTTTTTTAATGCGTGCTTTCAAAACATTTGTGATCGCCATGGTTTCGTCAGAATTTGGGGTGCCTTTAGTTACGGTGAAGTTCATTTCAGAATTATTCCTAAAGCGGAATATTGCCATGCTTTCTAGCTGGCAAAATGTCGCGTTTGTTTCGGAGCGTGCGTAGCGCTTTAGTGATGTAGCTTCTAGTTTGGCTTGGTTCTATTACAGCATCGATAAAGCCACGCTCTGCGGCTAAGTAAGGATTAGCTAGGGTATCTTCGTAATTAGTAATTAATTCTTTCCGAAGTTTTTCTGGGTCTTTTGCGTCGTTTAATTCTTTTCGGTAAAGAATATTTACTGCGCCTTGTGCGCCCATGACCGCAATTTGAGCGGTTGGCCAAGCTAGATTTATATCGGCTCCTAAATGTTTTGAACCCATAACATCATAAGCGCCACCATAAGCTTTTCGAGTAATTAATGTAACCATTGGAACCGATGCTTCGCCATAGGCATAGAGCAACTTTGCACCGCGTCGAATAATGCCATTCCATTCTTGATCTGTACCCGGTAAGAATCCAGGTACATCTACCAGCGTGATAATTGGGATTCCATAAGCATCACAAGTTCGCACAAATCGGGCTGCTTTTTCGCTTGCATCAATATTTAGCGTGCCGGCAAGTTGTAGCGGTTGGTTAGCTACTACACCTACGGAACGACCTTCAATTCTGCCAAATCCAATTACGATGTTTGGTGCAAAGAGCGATTGCACTTCCAAGAATTCAGACTCGTCTAGGATCGCTTCAATAACTTTTTTAATATCGTAAGGTTGATTTGGGCTATCTGGAATTAAAAGATCAAGTGACTTATCAAGCGGAGTTACTTCATCGCTTTCGGTTGCACCCAAAATTGGGGCTTCATCCATATTGTTACTTGGCAAATATGAAAGTAAAGCCTTTACGTAATCAATCGCTTCATCTTCATTCTCGGCTAAGTAATGGGAGTTTCCAGTCTTAGCGTTATGGGTATGTGCGCCACCAAGTTCTTCCATGCCAACTTCTTCACCAGTAACGGCCTTAATGACTTCTGGGCCGGTAATAAACATATGTGATGTTTCATTTACCATAATGGTGAAGTCGGTCATCGCCGGGGAATAAACCGCACCGCCAGCGCACGGTCCAAGAATTAATGATATTTGTGGGATTACACCAGATGATCTTGCATTGCGTCGAAAAATTTCGCCGTATCTGCCAAGTGAAACTACGCCCTCTTGAATTCGAGCGCCACCCGAATCATTAATGCCTACCAGCGGAATTCCATTCTTCAATGCAAAGTCCATCAGCTTTACAATTTTTTCACCAAAAACTTCGCCGAGACTGCCACCCATTATTGTAAAGTCTTGGGAGAAGACTGCGATAGTTCGGCCATCCACCGTTCCATACCCAGTTACAACGCCATCACCATATGGTCGGCTATCTTGCATTCCAAAATTAACGGAACGATGTCTGGCAAACTCATCTAGTTCTGTAAAGGAACCCGCATCAACTAATTTTTCGATACGCTCACGCGCAGTCATCTTCCCTTTTGCGTGTTGCTTTTCGATGGCGCGAGCGGAACCAGCGTGCACCGCTTCATCTAATCGTTTGCGCAGATCTTCGATCTTGCCGGCCGTAGTATGAATGTCTTCGGTCATGGGCTTAAGGTACTAGGGAAATGAGGCGCAGTGATACATGTTCCGCTTAACCCGCAACGAATATCACAGGCGCTCGGCAACGGCTACTGGCGGGTAAAGGTAATTCCAGAAACCACTTCAACGCAGAGCGAAATCATAAATAATTTTTCACCGTTACAACATGGTGATTTACTAATCGCAGAATTTCAAAATAGCGGTAGAGGCCGGTTAGATCGTAAATTTATTGCACCACCAATGCGCGCGTTGCTTTTCTCAGCTTTTATAAAACCAGAACGTGCCATTTCTGAATGGGGCTGGTTACCACTAATTATTGGGTTATCAGTTGCCGAAGCTCTAACTGAATTGACTGGAAAAGAGTTTCTAACAAAGTGGCCAAACGATGTGTTGCATGAAGGTAAGAAAGTTTGTGGAATTCTCTGTGAAAGTAACTACGGAGGCGTGATTGCGGGTATTGGCATAAATGTTAATTTTGAGAAATCCGAACTACCAGTTAAAAATGCATCAGCAATCAACTTAATAACTGGTAACGAAATAAAACGAGAGTTAGTGCTTGCAGCAGTACTGCGTAAGATCTCAGAAAATTTAAAAATCTGGAATGAGAGCGGGTTCAATTCGCTAGCTGAAATTTATTTAAAATATTCAGATACGATTGGTAAAGACGTTAGAGTTGAATTAGGCAGCGGAAATACAATTTCCGCAATAGCAGTCGGCCTAAGTGAATTGGGTGAGTTAAAGCTAAGTAATGGAAGTACCGTCTCAATTGGGGATGTCACACACTTACGTTGATGGAAATACCCATTTTCGGTAGGCGTAAAATCTAAATAAGGTTCCGATTCCAACACCAACCACGTTCGCACTTATATTGTCGGCAAGCGCCGACTGTAAATCTAAGACATAACGCGAAAAGGCAAGTGCTAGCGTGCCGATTCCTAACCCAACAAGATTGAGCGCAAAAAAGAGTGTAACTTCGCGATGCATCTTTCCTTTTGGTCGATCGCGCCAAGTCCAAAATCTGTTACCTAAATAAGCCACGGTTATTGAGGCAATGCCGGAAATTATTGAGCCAGTCAGCGGTTTTTCTGAAAGCGGAGCTCGCGGAATGTGCACTAGTAGGTTAAAACCACCAACAGAGATCACATACGCAACTGCGCCAACGCTCCCGAATTTCATCAATTCATGGCGGATATCAAGCAACCTTTTAATCACTAGCGGAGTCTATCCGCCAAATAACGATTTATATCGCTAACAAGTAATCTTGCGCTATGAGCGGCGCAGAGTTTCCAATCGTAGGGGTAATTGGCGCTGGCCAATTAGCGCGGATGATGATCGCTCCTGCTATTGCTCTTGGAGTTGACTTAAAATTATTTGCCGCTTCAAGCGAAGATTCTGCAGCGCTTTCTGCGGAGCATGTAGTTGGTAATTTCTTAAACCCAGACGAAGTATTAGCATTTGCGAAAACTTGCGATGTCATTACTTTTGAACACGAATTGATTCCTAATTCAGTAATTAAAGTTTTGGAGCAGAACCAAGTTGTAGTAAGGCCAAGTTCTAGCGCGTTTATCTTCTCGCAAAATAAAGCCCAGATGCGAAAGATTTTGCAAGAAAATAATCTACCGATACCTAATTGGAATTTATATTCGGGGGATAAAGACCCCGGAATTCCATTCCCGCTTATCGCTAAATCTATTTCAGGTGGCTATGATGGTCGTGGTGTTTGGGTAGTCGCTGACGAATTTGAATTGCGCGAGCTCTTAAAAATTCAACCGACGTTATTGCTAGAGGAAAAATTAAACTTCACTTCAGAAATTGCGGTAATGGTCGCGCGTTCGCCACACGGCCAAGCGGCAACTTGGCCGCCAACTCTCACGATGCAACGCGATGGCATTTGTATTCAAACAATCACGCCAGCACCAGATCTATCGGATACCTTAAAAATTTCGGCGCAAGAAATAGCCTTAAAAATTGCAGATTTAATTGGGTTGGTTGGCGTTATGGCGATCGAACTCTTTGTAGTTGGCGATCGACTAGTCATCAATGAGTTAGCTGCACGTCCCCATAACTCGGGGCATTGGAGCATCGAAGGTTCGGTAACGAGCCAATTCGAGCAACACTTACGGGCAATCTTGGATCTTCCGCTCGGCGATACTTCTATGAGGGCTGATTTCGCGGTCATGGGAAATGTTTTGGGCGGTGCTAAAACTAATATGTATCGACCTTATCTCCACCTCTTTGCAAGAACTCCATACTTAAAAGTTCACCAATATCGAAAAGAAGTTAAAGCTGGACGCAAGGTTGGACACGTAACTGCAATTGGCAATAACCTTGCAACCTTGCAGAGCGAAGTTTCACATGCTGTCGATTATATGAACGGAGTAGTAGATGAGTAATAACGTAAGAGTTGCTCTCGTTATGGGCTCCGATTCAGATTGGCCAATTATGCAAGAAGCCGCCGAAATATTAGATGAATTTAAAGTTGCTTATGAAGCCCAAGTTTTATCGGCGCATCGAATGCCTGAAGAGATGTCTAGCTTTGCAAAGCAAGCAAGATCTAATGGATTTGCTGTAATAATTGCCGGCGCTGGTGGCGCTGCACACCTTCCCGGAATGATTGCATCGCAAACCACACTTCCAGTAATTGGCGTGCCAGTACCGCTAAAAACTTTAGATGGTATGGATTCGCTACTATCAATAGTACAAATGCCAGCTGGAATTCCAGTCGCAACCGTTGGTATCGGAAATGCAAAGAATGCCGCGTTACTAGCACTTCGAATTCTTGGTGCGAGTGATGGCGATATCGCAACCGCACTAGATGCTTATGCCATCAAACTACATGATGCCGCAATTGAAAAAGGCAGAAATTTACAGAGCAAACGGAGCCAGCGAACTGGCTTTTAGTTTTAGTGGGTCCGACCGAGCGCTCTAAATTTCCACCCAGCTGCTAACCATTTTTCGCGATCTAAATGATTTCGCCCATCAATAATGATTGCACCTTTAACCATTTTCTTGACTGCAATTGGATCCAAATCTTTAAACTCTTGCCACTCAGTTAAATGCAGTACTAAATCCGCATCTTTTAAACATTCTGCAGCGGTTGCAGCGAACCCTAACCGCGGAAATCGTGCTTGGGCATTTGCATTAGCTTTTGGATCGTAAATAATCACATTAGCCCCAGCAGCATGTATTTGTGCAGCAATATCAAGAGCTGGGGAGTCCCGCACATCATCGCTATCGGGCTTAAATGCTGCGCCTAGCACCGCAATTCGCTTACCTTTTAAATCTTCCGATAGATCAGCGCGCACTAACTCAATCATGCGTTGTCTAGCACGCAGATTAATCGCATCGATTTCGCGTAAGAATTCCAAAGCTTGGCGCGCACCTAATTCATCGGCGCGTGCCATGAATGCTCGAATATCTTTTGGTAGACATCCGCCACCAAAACCGATGCCAGCTTGCAAGAAGCGCGAACCAATTCTTGGGTCATATCCAATTGCTTTAGCTAAAACTGTGACATCACCAGCTGCAGCTTCGCAAACTTCGGCCATCGCGTTAATGAATGAAATTTTAGTGGCAAGAAAAGAGTTGGCTGCTACCTTAACTAACTCTGAAGTTGGTAGGTCTGCCCGAATCCACGGAATGCCAGATTCTAGAAGTTGGGCATAAACTTCTTTAAGAATATTTTCAGCAGCATCATTTGTTACGCCAACCACTAATCGATTTGGTCGCAACGTATCTTCGACCGCAAACCCCTCACGTAAAAATTCTGGGTTCCAAGCTAAATCAGCGCCGGGGTTAGTAGCTTTTAATCGGTTCAGTAGTCGTTGCGCAGTTCCGACCGGAACCGTGGATTTACCAACTACGAGTGAACCCGCCTTAGCGTGCGGTGCGACTGCATCTAGCGCGGCATCAACATAAGTTAAATCTGCAGCCAAACTATCTTTTTGTTGTGGCGTGCCAACGCAGATAAAGTGCACATCGCAATCTTTAATCGCAGAAAAGTCAGTAGTGAATTTAAGCCGGCCAGAATTAACTTCTTGTTCCAACAATTCTTCTAGCCCTGGTTCATAAAAAGGAACCTTACCTTTTGATAGCGCTGCAACTTTTGCAGCCTCAATATCCACGCCGATTACTTCAAAACCAAGTGAAGACATTGCAGCGGCATGGGTGGCACCCAGATATCCGGTTCCAATTACTGAAAATTTAAGCACGCGTTATTTCTCCCTTGATTATCTCTGGTCAGTTTACTTGAGCGACCCGCATGGATTTTCTTCAGCGGTTCGAGTCTTAAACTTATCTACAACTTTAGGTGATGCCGATGGCGAAGCTGAGGGCTTGACCTCGTCAATTATCGCTTGATCCTCTTTTAACCGTTGCCATAATTCTGGAGCTAGTACTGGATCCCACAACACTGCGGATGTTACACCGTGCGCGCTGTAATTATAAAACTTTAATGGAACCGTTAGCGTTCTAACTTTTGCTGCCGATAGATTTCGTAATTGTTTGCCAAGGGTTAGCAAGTCGCCCTTATTTAGCGCTTCATCAGTTGTGACAGCTGCTAAAGCAGAATTTAAAAAGCTCACTAGTTTAATTGGGTTTAGCAGTACACCCGAACTTGTAGCTTTTCTGAGTACTGCGCTCATAAATTGTTGTTGCCGTTGCATTCGACCTAGATCGCCCATGCCATCAAAGTCTCTTGTGCGAACATACTTAAGCGCTTCAATGCCATCAAGAGTGTGCACACCTGCACTCATAACCAAGTGGCTCTTTGGATCATTAATATCTACTTTGGAACAAACTTGAATGCCACCGAGCGCATCAATCATTTGAGCAAAGCCCGCAAAATTCATTTCTACATAATGATCTATTCGAAGTGTGGTCATCTCTTCAATAGTTTGAATTAAAAGTGGTGCGCCACCCCAATTAAATGATGAGTTAATTTTTGAGTAGACCGAAGCACGAATTTTGCCAGAGCTATCGGTATAGCTAGGAATAAGCGCAAAAGTATCGCGCGGAATTGAGATCAATACCGCTTTATCGCGCTTCTTAGAGATATGAACCAACAACATTGTGTCGGAGCGTTTACCGGCAGCTGTCTTAACGCTGCCGACTCGGAGCTCTTTAAGTTGGGCTTTTGTTAAACCTTCTCGAGTATCCGAACCAACTAAAAGGTAATTAACCGCCGAAGATGATTTTCCCGGACGATTTCCTAACCCACCGAATGCATCAACACGATTTATCGATGCGGTAATTCTGCTAAGTCCAAAAGTAGCAATTGCGGAAATCGCGACAATAGCGATAGAGAGAATGGTAAAAAACCGAATTGCCCGCGTTGATTTCACCGTTGTAGCGTAATTGGGCGCTACGGTTTAGGGGCTATGACAAGCCCAATTCGAGCAGGTAAAACTGCGCACTCTATTTTTCCTGCAGTATCTGTGGTTTTACCAGTATTGAATGAAGCAATGCACCTCAAACAATCGATCGCCACAATACTTTCACAGAGTTATCAAGGCGAAATCGAAGTGATTATGGCGATTGGGCCATCGCATGATGGCACAGCTGAAATTGCCCGCGAAATTTTGCGCCAAGATTCTCGAGTAAAGATGGTAGAAAATCCTTCTGGGAGAACTCCTAATGGTCTTAATCTAGCAATCGCAAAAGCTCGTTTTGAAATTATCGTACGAATTGACGGGCATTCTGAAATTGATAAAACTTATATTGCCGATGCCGTTGAAACTATGGAAAAAACTGGCGCAGTAAATGTTGGTGGCATCATGGCCGCTGTCGGAATTACTAATTTTCAAAAAGCAACAGCGCGCGCTATGCGTTCTGTAATTGGAGTTGGGCCCTCAAAATTTCATACCGGCGGCAAATCTGGTCCAGCAGAGACCGTTTATCTCGGCGTCTTTAAGAAAAACGCACTCCTTAATATCGGAGGATTTGATGAGCGATTTATTAGAGCGCAAGACTGGGAAATGAATTATCGGTTGCGTAAAGCAGGCGGTGCAATTTGGTTTGATCCGCGGTTAGTTGTTACCTATCGGCCTCGCTCCGATATTCGAAAACTCGCACGGCAATATTTTGAATATGGCAGATGGCGAAGAGCCGTTGCGCGCTCCTATCCAGAAACTGTGAGCGCTCGATATTTAGCTGCACCAATGGCTTTTTTAATCAATTTTTTCTCGATTAGCTGCGGCTTAATAATTCATAATATATTTTTAATTCCAGTTTTAGGATATTTAACTTTACTTACTTTAGGTGGGTTATTTATCGGAAAAAGTTGGCAAGAACGAATTCGATTGCCCTTTATTCTGATTGCAATGCATATGTCTTGGGGTTGGGGATTTATCTCCTCGCCTCGTAAGCTAATGTCCTGAAAGCTCTAATATAAGTAAGGTAATCTTTCGACAGAGAGATTTTGGAGAAAGCTACCGATTATGAGCGCGATTGATGTTTACGAGCCATTCCATCGGGGTTTGCCGCCGCTAAAGAAATATGCAAAGCAGCTCTTCGGTCGGCGGGCATTCATCTCGGAATTCGCTAAATCTGAATTACGTCGGCAAAATTTCGGCTCGCCACTAGGTCAAATATGGTTGGTATTAAATCCACTTCTACTATCCGCGGTCTATTTCCTATTGATCATCATTATTAGTGGTCAAACAGACTCTGCTAGGTATGCACATTTAACTGCGGGACTTTTTGTTTTTTATATGATTACAAATTCAATAACTGCGGGTGCTAAGTCAATAACTGCGGGTGGCCGTCTCATTCTTAATTCAGCATTTCCACGAATTATGTTGCCAATAGCTGCATCAGTAGTTGCACTATTTAAGTTTATTCCTACCCTAATCGTGCTATTTGCAATCCATTTAATTCTCGGACTACCAATTACTTATGCGCTATTTTGGGCAATTCCACTTATCTTTATTTTTTATATTTTTTCGCTGGCTTGTGCAATTCTATTTTCATGCATAAATGTTTATTTCAGAGATACCCAAAATCTTTTGCCTTATTTAACTCGTACTCTCTTATATTTATCACCAGTCTTATATGAATCTTCTGCGCTTACTGAAAAGTTAAGTATTTTAAAAACTATTAATCCGCTTTATCCAATGCTAGATTCTTGGTCCCGCGTAATGGTAAAAGGTGAATTGCCGTTCGCCACGGACGTTTTCCAATCTCTAATCTGGACACTTGCGTTGCTCGCCATTAGTTCATATTTGTTTTTGTCGAGGGAGCGTGAGTTCGCTGTCCGCATCTAATTTGAATTCGCATAACCGCGGCGAAGTTGCAGTTTCAATTAAAGATCTCAATGTGGTTTATAAAACAACGCTAGAAAAGCGGCCGACTTTAAAGAATCGACTTCTGCAATTTAGTTCTGGGAAAAAACAAACGCGAATCGTTAATGCAGTGCAAGATTTCAACTTAGATATTTCTTATGGGTCGGTTTTAGGAGTTGTCGGAGCCAACGGCGCTGGAAAATCCACGCTAATGCGGAGTATTTCTGGAATTTTGCCCCCGACTGCAGGTCGGATTGAACTTTATGGATCTGTTAGTACCTTGCTTGCGCTGGGCGTCGGATTTAGTCAGGAGATGACTGGTCGCGATAACGTAATTCTTGGCGGACTCGCAGCTGGATTATCTAGAGCGGAAATTGATAATAAATTTGATGAAATTATAGATTTTGCGGAACTTCGAGAAGTTATTGATGCTCCGATGCGCACATACTCTTCTGGAATGTATGCGCGGTTAGCATTCGCAGTCGCAGTAACGGTTGAGCCTGATATTTTAATTATTGATGAAGCGTTAAGTACCGGCGATGCACATTTTAAGATGAAGTCGCTTAATCGAGTAAAAGATCTTCGCGGCCATAATCGCGCGCTGATTTTAGTGAGCCATGCGTTAGCCACAATTGAAGAAGTTTGTAATGAAGTTATTTGGTTAAACAAGGGAAAGCTAATCCAAAAAGGTGATCCAGTATCGGTAGTGGCTGCTTATAAGAAATTCTTAGAAGTGGGTAGCAGCCCAATGATCGATGAGGATGTATAGAACTAAGCGAGAGTTTAAACCTCTCGTCTATTTGGTTACATCGTTTTTTGTAACTTCAATTTTAATTACTGCACCCACTTTTGCCGAAGAAACCCCAGCAACATTTACTTTTACTGGATCCGGCTATGGCCATGGCGTTGGGATGAGCCAAATTGGTGCAAGAGGTCAAGCGTTAGAAGGCAAGAGCGCAATCGAGATCTTAAATTATTACTATCCAGGGACCACAGTAACTTCGCAAATTGATACCCAAACAATTCGAGTAAATATCGGGCATTTACAAAGCACGACCGAGTTCGCGCTTCTAAAAGAAATAGGCAGCTTCCAATTGCTTAGCGGCGATCTACCAGTTGGTATTCCTGGTGTCGAAATAGGTAGCTATATCCGCGATATTAAAGTTAGTTTTTTAGTTCTTGGAAATTCAATAATTCCGCAATTAACTTCACCAACCGCGAAATTTGCAGCAATTTCTGGGGAAACAAGTTGGACTTTGCGATGGAGTCCAGCAGCGGTTATCACTTCAAAAATTGCTAATCAAACTTTTCAATTAAAGTATGGTCAAATAAATTTGAAGCTGCTCCAAACTAGCACGGGTCCAAAAATGGAAATCACAAATTCTTTAAGATTACATGACGAGTATTTGTGGGGGATTGGTGAAGTTCCATCATCTTGGCCGGCTGCTGCGCTAGAAGCGCAAGCAATCGCATCTAGAACTTATGCGCTCAACAAAATAAACTCAGTTAAAAAAGATTGTGATTGTAATGTCTATGCAACCACCGCCGATCAAAATTTTGTTGGTTACGCTAAAGAGATTGAAGCAATTTATGGGACGGTGTGGAAAGCCGCAGTCACTAGAACTAATTCAGATTCAAATACTTCGTTAATTGTTTCCTTTAACGGTAAAGCCGCAGCAACTTATTTTTTCTCATCAAGTGCTGGAACGACCCAAAATGTGACGGAAGTTTGGGGTGGCACCATTTCATATTTGACTGGAGTTCCAGATCCTTGGAGTAAAGATGCAAAAATAAATCCGCGTTATTTCACTTGGCAGCGCGATATTTCGCAACAAGTTATGGCTACAGCGTTTGGATTACCGGATGTAATCTCGTATCAAATACTAGGCAGAACTAAGACTGGCAGCGTTCGCTTGATATCGGCCATCTCAAGTGCCGGTAAAAGTTCAGTGATTTCGGGCGAAGTTTTCCGCTCCAAAACCAAACTTCCTTCCACTTGGTTCGCACTACCAACTCCAGCTGAAATCGAAGCGCTAGTTGATGTTTGCGTTTTTCCAGATTCGAAATTTCCTTACCAGCGTAATCTCTGTTAATTAGTTCTTATGCAGAACTGAATTTAGCCCACCCCAAGTACCGGTTCTTGGCAGAGCTTCGAGCGCACCGCTCTTGGAATTTCGTCTAAAGAGCAGACCAGTTGCCCCGGATAGTTCGCGAGCTTTCACGGTTGCGCCATCTGGCAGTGAAATTATCGAGCCAGCGGTTATGTAAACGCCAGATTCAACAACGCAATTATCACCAAGTGAAATTCCAACTCCAGAATTAGCGCCTAATAAACATTTTTGACCAATAGAAATAACTTCTTTGCCACCACCACTAAGTGTGCCCATAATTGAGGCGCCACCACCAATATCGCTGCCATCACCGACCACAACTCCCGCAGAAATCCGACCTTCAACCATTGAAGTTCCAAGGGTGCCGGCGTTGAAATTAACAAATCCTTCATGCATAACTGTTGTGCCAGAAGATAAATATGCGCCAAGTCGAACTCGATCGGCATCGGCAATCCGAATCCCATCTGGGATTACGTAATCAACCATTCTTGGAAATTTATCTACGCCATAAATAGTTATGTGGCCATAATGATTTATTAAAGCTTCGCGCACTTGCGTAAAATCTGTGAGTGCACAAGAGCCAGCAGAGGTCCAAATTACATTTGCCAGAATTCCAAAAATTCCATCTAGCGACTGTCCATGTGGTTTTACTAATCGATTAGAGAGAAGATGGAGTCGTAAATACGCATCCACCGCATCTTTAGGAGGGGTTGCGAGTTCGATCTCGCAAAAAACATTCTCTAGTTTAACTCTACGAATTTTTGCATTTGCTTGCAGCGCCGGCGCTGATAGATCTCGCTCATCTTTCCCAGTTGGTACGCCGAGACCCAAACTATGGAATGCGACATCTAAAACCACGCCATCAGCGGCGCGGGTGGCAACGCCATATCCAAATGCTTTTTCGCTCATGTGAGAACGCTACCAATTCTGACTAGAGTTACGCCGTGCGAATAGCGGTTTTTTGCTCATCATCAGTGAAAGTTGCGCCCGAAAATCTCCAATTGGGTTTCGATCTAGGTGTTGCGATTGCATCGGCTGGCGATGAACTGGTTTGGGGCGGTGGAAAAATTTCAGTAATGGGAACCGTTGCACAAGGAGCGCGCTCAGTCGGCGGGAAAACCATTGGCGTTATTCCAGAACGGTTAATGAATATTGAATTTATCGATCAAGATAGCCAGGAACTTCTGGTGGTCAAAGATATGCGCGAACGCAAAGGAAAGATTGAAGAGTTATCAGATGCATTCCTAGTGCTTCCCGGCGGCATCGGAACTTTAGAAGAATTCTTTGAAATCTGGGTCGGGCGCTACTTAGGGTTTCATCAAAAACCAATTGCAGTTATAGATCCAAATGGAAGTTACGCCTCGTTGCGGGTAGCGCTTGCAGATTTAACCGAAAAACATTTTATGAAACCGGGCCAGCACGACCAGGTATTTTGGAGCGATTCAATTATTGATGCACTTGCACATATAAGGAAGTAGCCAAATGGACCTTTCAAAATTTGCCGTAACCATCGAAATAAATTCTAATATTGAAAAAGTTTGGCAAGAATTAACAAATTGGGAAGCCCAAAGTAAATGGATGTTACTAACCAAAGTCTGGAGCCAGCGAACTACTAACCATCTCGGCACCAAAATTTTTGCATTTACTGGGATTGCGCCGCAAAGTTTTCCAATTAAAAAACGAAATACTTTTCCTCGAATGGGAATCCTAGATCAGATGGAAATTACTGAATGGCAACCACCAACATTTTGCAAAGTGGTTCATACTGGGAAAGTTATAAAAGGAATAGGAACATTCGAACTTATTAAAATTTCTGATCAAAAGATTCGCTTTAATTGGTATGAGGAGATCGAAGCTCCGACTTTAGTGCTCGCGCTAATCCGACCAGGAATATTGCTCTCGGTGAGGTTCTCCCTTTGGCGTTTTGCGCGTTCCGTTGCTTGAAGCAACCGAGTAATCTCTGCAAGTGTGAGCTCACAAACTCTGGCTGAATTAATCGCCAACCTCCCAGAAGAGGAACGAATTGTGCTCTCCTTGCATTATGTGAAATCTATGACTACCGACCAGATTGCGACCACGCTCCATGTACCAGAACGGGCGATTATTACGGTTCTTGCTGCGGGGAAAGCCCGACTACGGCAGAGCATTCCCTTCGATTTCCCTCAACCGCGATAAGTGCGAGATACTGCTCCACCTACGCGCGAACATCTTTCCCGCTTCAGCCCTGAAGGAGTCCATAAATGGCAGCCATGAAACCTCGTACTGGTGATGGTCCGATGGAAGTTACCAAAGAGGCTCGTAGCTTGGTTATGCGGATTCCGCTAGAAGGTGGTGGCCGGTTGGTCGTTGAGTTAAACCAAGAGGAAGCCAGAAACCTCGCTGACGTATTACATGCAGCGGTAGCCCTAATCAAGAAGTAGTTCTTATCTCTGTAAATATTTGGCGCGGCTGCGCAGTGAAATTGCAGCCAACAAAATCGCAATTGGCAAGGTAATTATCACGCCCACCGTGGCAGCGCTTAAATCTGACCCAGCCAAACTTAGTTGCGCAAAGAGCAGCGAAACTGAAAGTCCGAGCGTTCCCAATATTCCAACAATAAAGTAATCGCCGAGAACTAACTCGTTTTTCTCTTTTGTAATCCGAAGTGCAAGCCAAACTCCTAAGAGAATTCCAATTGGCTTTCCAATCAACCGTGCGATCAAGAGCGAGACTGTGATTGGGTCCGTGAAATTATCGAAATTAAAGTTAATTGGAACTGCTAACGCCGTAAAAATAAATAAAGGCACCACAAGAAAACTAGAAAT
Source organism: Actinomycetota bacterium (assembly GCA_947491605.1). Taxonomy (GTDB): domain Bacteria; phylum Actinomycetota; class Actinomycetes; order Nanopelagicales; family Nanopelagicaceae; genus UBA7398. Next base: position 62,772 of record CANLJW010000001.1, read on the forward strand.
CGGAGCCCAAATCCGAAGCGCTTCTTCTGCGCTAACTTTATCGGGATCATCATCATGCGAACCAGGCATCGCCATCCCTAGCGCAACCCCACAAACCGTTGGATGAATTCCGGATTTGTAAGTGCAATACCAAACTAGTAGCGCTACTAAGAATGAGAGCGCACCTAGCTGTAAATTTCGCGTACTGTGATAAAAAATGAAGAGCGCCAAGATTGCACCTAAAAGCCAAGTAAATTCCAACGACTGGGTAAACCTAAATGCGATAACTAGAATTGATCCAACATCATCCATGATTGCCAACGCCAACAAGAAGCCACGGAGTGCAATCGGTAGCCCTTTACCAAAAATAATCAGAACTGCGAGCGCAATCGGCAAGTCGGTCGCCATCGGTACACCCCATGCAGAAACCGGTCCAGATAAAATCTTTGCAAGCGCAAGGTAAATCAGGGCTGGCAGCGCCATTCCAAAGAGCGCACCGAAGGCTGGAATTAAACCAACCCGCCAAGATCTCAAGACCCCCCAGCGAACTTCGTTGCGCAGTTCTAACCCAGCCACGAAGAAAAAGATTACGAGCGCGCCATCGGCAACCCAATCTGAAACCGAAAGTTTTAGGTCGAGGATGCCAAACTCGGTAGCTAAGCCATCGGTTAACCAGCTACCGCTGTTGGCGAGAAATAACGAGAGCAGGGCGACTGGCAGTAGCAGTACTGCTGCGCTTGATTCAGATTTAAGAATCAGATTTAACGCCGAGAGCCGTCGCACAAGATCTCCCTTTTTTCGTTAGCGTCCGCACTATGAATAGAGCAGTCCCAAGACTATCGAGCCTAGAACTTCAGTTCCAGAGTACCGAAAACCCAAAGCTTCTCGCGGGAGTACATGCGATTGCGCTGCCATTATTTGTTGATGAAGCTGGCGTAAAGGTCGCCAACGTAAAAGGGTTTGACCGAACTTTAGGAAAAATAACTGGAATCTCGTTTGAGAATGAAATTGCTAAAGCTACGACGCCACTAACTGGAAAAGTTGGCGAGTTGATTGAGATCTCGGTATCTGGCGATAAAAATAAATTACAGAAGATTTTTTTAGTTGCTGTTGGCGCCAGCACGCCTTCAGATCTACGCAAAGTTGGAGCGCTGCTCGGTCGAAAAGTTAAAGGAAGTAACGCACATCTCTTATCGCTCTGCGGTGGCGATAGTAAGACCATCAAAGCCCACGCTGTTGCGTTGGCGCTCGCCACCTACTCTTGGGCAGATAAGAGCGGTCCAGCGCCCGAAACTCCGCGGTTTTCAATCATGGGTAGTTTCGCAAAAGAAGTTGAACTTGCCCAGATTGAAGTTGAATCAGTTTGGCTTGCGCGAAATTTAATTCACACACCCGCAAACATCGCGACCCCAGCTTGGCTAGCTAATCAAGCAAAAATTCTTTCAAAAAACCCGGCCGTAAAAGTCACCGTGAAGAGCGGTAAAGAATTAGCCGAGTTCGGGGGATTAAGAGCGGTCGGGAATTCTTCAAAAGTTAATCCGCCAAAATTTGTACAAGTTGCCTATGCACCGCGCGGTTCTAAAAATTGGAAACATGTTGTTTTAGTTGGTAAAGGAATTACTTTTGACACTGGCGGAGTTTCGCTAAAGCGTCCATACGACACCATGACTGGAATGAAGAGCGATATGGCTGGCGCAGCGGCAATTCTGGCCACCGTTATTGCAGTATCTAAATTGGCTCCTAAAGTTCGCGTAACTGCTTTGATGATGTGTGCTGAAAATGCGCTATCTGGAACTTCGCAACGACCATCCGATGTCATCAAGCATTACGGCGGCACAACTGTTGAAGTCATAAATACTGATGCAGAGGGACGTTTGGTTTTAGCAGATGGTTTAGCTTTTGCGGATAAGAATTTAGACCCAGATTATTTGCTTGATGTAGCAACACTTACTGGTGCGGCCACGCTAGGACTTGGCCGTCAATATGGCGCGATGTACACCCGCGATCTTAAATTAGCTAAGAAGCTCCACGAGATCGGTGAAATTTCTGGTGATCGCGTCTGGCATATGCCACTTGTTGATGATTATGACGTTGCACTTGAAAGCGAAATCGCGGATTACAACCACACTGCCGATAAGTTTCATTTCTCGGGCGGCTCAATTACTGCTGCGCTCTTCTTAGAAAAATTTGTTGGCAAACGCAAGTGGGTTCACTTCGATATCGCCGGACCCGGTCGCTCCGAAGTTGATGCTGGCGAGTATGTAAAGGGAGGCACTGGCTTCGCAGTTCGGCTTCTAACTGAGTGGATCGCATCGCTGTGAGCATTCCACGGGGCGATATGAATACATTCTCCGAAAATTATCTACCCGAAGATACGGTCACGCAACGCGCGCGAGCTCGAGGTGATGAAATCGGCGCTCTAAATACATCACCGATAGTTGGCTCACTCTTACGTTATTTAACCCATCTAATTGGCGCAACTTCAGTCATAGAAGTAGGCACTGGTTCCGGAGTCAGTGGGTTATGGATCTTTAAAGGTTTAGCCAAGCATGGAGTTTTAACTTCGATTGATAAAGAAACCGAAAACTCTAAAATTGCTAAAACTGCATTTGAAGACGGTGACATAAATGTTGCACGCTATCGATTAATTACTGGTAACACTCGCGATGTAACTGCAAAACTTGCAGACAGTCTTTATGATTTATTTGTAATTAGGGATTTCAGCGATTTACTTGAATCAGTAGATCAAGGATTTCGCGCACTTCGCCCAGGTGGAATTTTGTTAATTGATAGCGCTCTCGGTGGTGGCAAAGTTGCTGACCCAACCCAACGTGATCCAATTACTATTTCGCGTCGCGAAACTATTAAAGCTATTCGTGAATCGGATGATCGTTGGGCCCCCATGCTCTTGCCGTTAGGCGAAGGTGTGTTAGTTGCCACAAAGTTGAGCTAGAACTTTCTGCGCAATCTCAGTAAAATTTCAGATAGCGTTTAGTTTTATCGTAAAAAATGCAGCACTTATATTGAAACGGAAGTAAGTGGATGAGCCAAGAAAATGTGCCAGCCTGGTGGTCCCATCCAGATCACGAAGTAACACTCGCTCGAAAAGAGTTGCGCAAGCCAGTATCAGGCACGATCGCAATTGCCCTTATCGCCGGAATAATTGGTGGCATTGGCGGTAGCTACTTCAGCAGCAACAACATTTCAGCTCATAACGTTAAGTTGGTTTCGGCAAAGAGCACGGTAGAGCGCCAACCAGATTCGATTGCTGGAATTGCCGCACGAGTTTTACCTTCAGTAGTCTCAATAACAATAAATACTGAACGTGGTGGCGGCTCTGGCTCTGGCTTTGTAATTCGCAGCGATGGCTATATTCTCACAAACAACCATGTAGTGGCTGGTGCTGCTGATGCAAAAGGTGAAATCAAAGTAACCCTTAGCGATGGTAAAACTTTTACAGCTAAAATTCTTGGTAGAGATGCAGCTTACGATCTTGCAGTATTAAAAATTTCAGTCACCGGATTATCAGCGTTGCAATTTGGCGACAGTGATGCAATTCAAGTTGGCGATAACGTAATCGCAATTGGATCGCCGCTCGGACTATCAGGCACTGTAACTTCTGGAATCATTAGCGCAAAAAATCGAGCGGTTACATCAGGAACTGGTACTAGCGAAAGTTCATTTATTAATGCGCTCCAAACTGATGCCGCAATTAATCCAGGAAATTCTGGTGGACCGTTAGTAGATTCCACCGGCGCAGTAGTAGGGGTTAACTCTGCCATTGCAACACTGAGCTCTTCTTTTGGACGCCAATCTGGTTCGATCGGATTAGGTTTTGCAATTCCGATTAACCAAGCAAAAAAGACTGCGGAACAATTAATAAATTTCGGCAAAGCTACCTATCCAATTATGGGAATTATGGTTGACACCGCATTTAATGGTGCTGGCGCTAAAATTTCAGAGCTCTCTGGCTCTGTTGTAGTTGGTGGGCCAGCTGCAAAAGTCGGTTTAATCCCTGGCGATGTGATTCTAAAAATAGATGGTGTGGCAATAAATTCCTCAGATGAATTAGTCGTCGCTATTCGTTCTCATGATGTGGGTGATGTAATTTCAGTTACATACATTCGCAATGGAAAAGTTTCGACCGTAAAAATTACCTTGGTTGCCGCTAAAACTAGTTAATTTGAGACAGGTTGAGGAGTCAGCAAGCTTGACCCTAGTATTGGGCCATGTTTGATATCGGCGCTGGCGAGATGATTGGCTTAGGAGTAATTGCAGTATTCCTAGTCGGTCCAGAACGATTGCCAAAACTTGCGGTTGATGCCGCTAAATTGTTGAAGAAAGCGCGCAATCTCTCCCAATTAGCCACCATGCAATTGCGTGAAAATCTCGGACCAGGATTTGAAGATTTAGATGTCAAAGATTTGCACCCTAAAACTTTTATTAAGAAACATCTAAACGAAGTAATTGATGAAAATGCTGGAGCAATTAAAGAAATCAAAGAGATTAAGAAGATTACAAAGTTAGATCCTGAAATATTATGACGATTTCTAAAATTAACGCCGCTTTAGCTACAGTTTCAGATCCAGAATTGCATAAGCCGTTAACCGAATTAGGTATGGTCGAATCAGTTGCGTTTGAATCCGGAACGGCAACTCTAGGTATTTTATTAACTATATCTGGCTGTCCGATGCGCGATCGACTCACAGCTGATATCACGAAGGCAGTAACTGCAATTGCTGAAGTAAATGCGGTAGTAATTAATTTTGGCGTAATGAGCGAAGCCCAACGTGGTGAAGTTAAGAAGTTATTAAGAGGTGGTAGAGAGAAATTTATTCCGTTTGCCCAACCTGATTCGCTTACACGGGTTTTTGGAATTGCATCCGGTAAAGGTGGCGTTGGAAAGTCTTCGGTCACCGTTAATTTGGCAGTCGCAGTCGCTAACCGTGGGTTCAAAGTAGGAATTCTTGATGCTGATGTTTACGGCCACTCGGTGCCACGGTTAATGGGGCTGGCTGGACAACGTCCAACTGCTATCGATCAAACTTTTATTCCGCTAGAGGCGCATGGTGTAAAAGTTGTATCTATGGAAATGTTCAAACCAGATCGATCAGATCCAATTGCTTATCGCGGTCCGCTATTGCACCGAGTTCTAGAACAGTTACTGAGCGATGCTTATTGGGGCGATTTAGATTTCTTATTTTTAGATTTACCGCCAGGAACTGGTGATATTGCAATTTCTCTCGGGCAATTAATTCCAGCATCTGAAATTTTGGTAGTTACAACGCCACAAGTTGCTGCTGCAGAAGTAGCCGAACGCGCTGGTCGCATTGCCCACCAATTAAAGCAACACCTAGTTGGCGTTGTTGAAAATATGTCGGAATTTCCATGTCCACATTGCGGTGAAATGATTTCTCTATTTGGAAAGGATGGCGGGGAGGAGACTGCGGCACGACTTAGCGGCTTAGTTGGGGCTGATGTTCCACTTCTTGCAAAAATTCCATTTGATCCAAACCTTAGAGAAGGTGGCGATACTGGCACCCCGTTAGTTTTGCGCAATCCCGAATCTAGCGCTGCCAAAGCTTTAGAGGCGATTGCCGATCAATTAACTTTAAGAACCAAATCTTTAGTTGGCGTCCGGCTTGGGCTTAGTACCTGAGTTCTTAACAATCTCTTCAACTGCATCCTGTAATTCACTCCGCACAAAATCACGAGTTGCAATTTCACCTATAGCAGTTCGTAGGCTGGCTAGCTCTCTTGTTAAATATTCGGTATCAGCAAGGTTGCGATCATCGCGTGCGCGATCTTCTTGATATTGAATTCGATCGCGGTCAGCTTGTCTATTTTGTGCTAACAAAATAAGTGGCGCTGCATAAGAAGCTTGTAGCGAAAGAATTAAAGTTAAGAAAATAAATGGAAAACTATCAAACCGCCATTTATCTGGCGCTAACGAATTCCAGAGCCCCCAAGAGAGTACAAATACGGTCATATAGACCAAGAAGCGCGCTGTACCAAGAAAGCGTGCAAAGTTTTCCGAAAGCCTTCCGAAAGTTTCTGGATCATAGGATGGCCGGATTGAACGCCGAGCTTCGCGTGGCGTATCTAAGCCCTTAAATCGTGCCATTTTTTATCCTTCCACTTTCATATTTTTAATTTCAGAATTGTTTGAACCGTTGCTGCTTGCATGGCGCCAGTTCTCAGGCAGCAAGTGGTCAAGCACATCATCAACAGTTACTACGCCAAGCAATCTCTCATTTGGGTCCACGATTGGCACAGCTAGTAGGTTATAACTCGCAAGATATGAAGAAACCTCACTAAGTGGCACCTCGGGAGCTAACGGTGTTGTCGTAATATCAACGATTGCGCCAAGCAATGTTGCTGGCGGCTCGCGTAATAATCGTTGAAAATGCACGATTCCAATGAATCTTCCAGTTGGCGTTTCGAGCGGCGGCCGGCAAACATAAACTTGCGAAGCAAGTGCTGGTGGAATTTCACTCCGCCGTACTGTAGCTAGCGCTTCCGCAACCGAAGTATCAGCAGTTAACACAATTGGCTCAGTAGTCATCATGCCACCGGCAGAATAATCTTCATAACGCATTAAGCGCCGCACATCTTCGGCTTCTTCTGGTTCCATTAATTCTAAAAGTTTTTGGGCGCGTTCTTGTCCGATTTCACGGAGCAAATCAGCGGCATCATCAGGATCCATTTCACCAAGTACATCGGCAGCACGCTCGCCTTCTAATTCTGCAAGCAATTCCACTCGAGCGCTTTCATCCATCTCTTCTAAAACATCGGCAAGGCGCTCGTCATCTAATGCGCGTGCAACTTCTACTCGACGCTTTAACGCTAAATCGTGCAAAACTAACGCTAAATCGGGAGCTCGTAAATTTGCCAAAGTTGCTAACAAATTACTTACACCTTGATTAGATTCTAAAGTTGCAATACCTGAAATATCTTCCCAATCAATAGTTGAGGAAGCACCGCGGCGACGTAACCCACGACCCTTGCGCATAACGTGTACTCGAGTTAGAAACCAATCTCCGCTTCGATTAATTTCCATCGCGATATCTTCAACTAAAACTGGTTCTGCAGAATCAACTAATGTAACAGTCCGATCTAAAAGCTCACCGATTACTAAGATTTCACTCGTTCGTTGTTCGTAACGCCGCATGTTTAATGTGCCGGTGATGACAACTGTGCCATTTTCAATCGAGGTAACTCGAGTAATTGGAATAAAAATTCGGCGTCGTGGCGGAACTTCAACTATCAAACCTAAAACTCTTGGTGGTTGATTATTTACCCGAAGGGTCGCCACAGCATCTCGCACCTTGCCAACTTGATCCCCGTTGGGTTCAAAGACTGCTGTCCCTGCTAGCCGGGCGAGGAATACACGATCCATTACATTCCCGCTCATAGCACAAAGGATAGTCCTTGAAATCGCCGGCATGCGATACTAATTATTGGATCAAATTTTAATTATCTAACTGTTACTAATCTCGTGCAGCCAGCCATTAGTTGGGGTTAGCGCTTACCCCGTAGCATGATGCAGTGATTGATTTACATACCCATTCCAACATGAGCGACGGTACAGATTCACCAAGTGAGTTGATTCGAAAAGCAGAAGCAGCTGGAATTTCTTTGTTAGCCCTAACTGATCACGACACTATTTCTGGCTGGCAAGCGGCTTGCGCTGCACTCACCCCTGGGATGGATTTAGTTCTTGGCGCTGAAATATCTTGTCAGACCGAAGCAGGTATCAGCATTCATATGTTGGGCTTGTTATTTGATCCAGAAAATGAAGCGCTGTTAACGGAACTTGCTAAAACTCGCGAGAATCGATTAACTCGGATGGACCGAATTATTGAAAAATTAAATGCGGCTGGAATCGAAATATCGATTGAAGATGTGATGGCGCAACTAAGTGATGGCGCAACTCTAGGACGGCCTCACTTAGCAGATGCACTTATTGCAAAAGGGCATGTAGATAGCCGAGAAGCTGCGTTTACAGCGTTACTTCATAATGGTTCCAAATATTACGTTTCACATTATTCGCCAACCCCAGAAGCTGCGATTAGATTAATTAAAGCTGCAGGCGGGGTAGCAGTTATTGCACATCCATATGCGTCACAAAGGGGAAAAATCATAACCGCAGAATCTTTTACAAGTTTAGTTGAAGCTGGATTAGATGGAATTGAAGTAGATCATCGTGACCATAACGAAAGTGAAAAAGCTGCGCTTTTGCGCGTGGCTTATTCTTATGATTTAGCAATAACTGGTGCTAGTGATTACCATGGGAGCGGTAAAATAAATCAGTTGGCGGAAAATACGACAGCGCTAATGCAGTGGGAAAAACTTGAATCGCGAGCTAATAATCGACGGGTGGTGCGAAAGTGAATCTAGAGAATATTTCCGCAGTTACATTTGGATTACAGGCGTTTGTAACTCTATTTGTAATTATGGATCCACCTGGAGCAACACCAATATTTTTGAGTTTAGTAAAAAATAAACCTGCTGCAATTCGCAATCGCTTAGCTTGGCAAGGCGCGGCCGTCTCCTTTTTTGTAATTACACTCTTTGCACTTTTCGGTCGCTTGATTTTAAATTACTTAAATATTTCGATTCCAGCGCTGCAAGGCGCGGGCGGTTTGCTATTGCTTTTGGTTTCTTTAGAATTATTACAAGGCGGTAAAAATGACAGCGCCAATCAGAAAGATGTAAATGTTGCGCTAGTGCCGCTGGGAACTCCACTACTTGCGGGCCCCGGCGCGATAGTTGCAACCATGTTATTCGTTCAGAAAGTTGATGATGTTAAAAGTGGAATTGCTTTAATTTTGGCGGTTATTGGAGTCCACCTAGTAATCGGTCTCTCACTAATGTTTTCTACGAAAATAGTTTCCCTGATTAAAGAATCTGGAGTGATGTTAGTTGCTCGAATCGCAGGATTGCTGCTCGCTGCAATCGCATTCGAGATGGTTATTAATTCGATAAAAGCCTTCTTTAACCTTTAACGCGAACCAAACCCAACTTTACGTTCAGTGGGATCGCCGATCTCTACGAAACCAATTTTTGCGGCAGGAACAATAACTTGTCGACCTTTGACATCATCCAATACCAAAGCGCTGCCTGAGTTAATTGCAGAGTTTACGAGAGCAAGCACATCACTTTTAGAAAGTGCGACCTCTAACTCAACTTCGCGACTTAAATCAGAGATAGAAATCCGGACTTCACAGCTGCTATCAGGTTTAGTTGAACTTTTCTTAGTTGTCATAATTGAATCTTATCGTTTTGGCTAGAATTTGCAGAATTACTTATTTTCATTTTGATTTAACGGGAAACCAGATATTCCTCGCCAAATCAGGTTGGTTACCAAATTTGCGGCTTGTTCTCGGTTTAATTTTCCATCGCGATCTAACCAATGACGCGCTGTTATTTGGGCACTCCCAATTACGCCAATTGCCAGAATCATTGATGCTTCTCTTGGAAGTCCAGTATCTAGCGAAATCACTGCGCTTACTGCAGCAGCGCAATCGTAAGTCATCCGATTTAATCGTTCGCGTACTTGTGGTTCAACGCTCATATCACTTTCAAATAATAATCTAAATGCTTCACTTTCACTGTCGATGAAACCAAAATATGCATCGATGGTTGCTTTAACTCTGGAAGAATTATCCGGCGTTGATGCAATTGCGGTTTGGATTGCGAATACCAACGAATCAATATGAACATCGAGTACCGCTAAATAAAGTTCTAATTTTGAAGGAAAGTGCTGATATAAGACGGGTTTACTGACATTAGCGCGATCGGCAATTTCATCCATCGCTGCAGCGTGGTAGCCAGCCGCGGTGAAAACTTCAAGAGCAGCAGCAAGAAGTTGGGCTCGACGCTCGTCCCGCGGCAACCGCGCACGGTTTTCACTCTTGCTATCTGAATTATCAGTACTCACTGGCAACATCGTACGACATTAATTGTTGCTATGGGTTAAAGTCGCGCTTTAACCGCAATCATTAAGATTATTTTCGGGGGAGTTTATGGCCAAGAGCGCTCGATTATTACTAGTTCACGCGCACCCAGATGATGAAACTATTAATAACGGCGCAACTATGGCGAAATATGTGGCTGAAGGTGCGGTCGTAACTCTTGTCACGTGCACGAGAGGCGAAGAAGGTGAAGTTCTTCTTCCGGAACTTTCAAATTTAGCTAGCGCAGTTGATGATAGTTTGGGAAAACATCGAGAGTTAGAACTTGCGGACGCGATGAGAATTCTTGGAGTATCAGATTTTAGATTCTTAGGTGCCCCAAATATTTCTTGGCGCGATAGCGGAATGATGGAAACCGAGTCAAATAATCGGCCAGATGTTTTTTGGCAAGCTAATCTTGATTTAGCAGCTGGTGAGTTAGTGAAAATAATTCGCGAAGTTAAACCAGAAGTGATGGTGACTTACGACGAAATTGGGGGATATGGCCACCCAGATCATATTCAAGCACACCGTGTGGCGATGCGAGCTGCGGAGCTAGCCATAGATGAATCATTTGGCGAGGGCGAAATTTGGGAGATTTCAAAAATCTATTGGAACACAATTCCGATTTCAGTTATTGAAGAAGGGATTAGCGCGATGAAAGAAGTTGGCTCAGATTTCTTTGGCGCTGAAAAAGCTGAAGATTTACCCTTTGCAAAACCAGATGAATTAGTAACGACTGTGATTGATGGTGAAGCTTTTGTTGAGAAAAAAATGGCAGCTATGAAAGCGCACGCAACACAAATCGCATTAGATGGCCCGTTTTTTGCGCTCTCTAATAAACTCGGTTTAAAAGTTTGGGGTCAGGAGTTTTACACTTTAGTAAAAGGAGTTAAAGCTGGCGCATTAGATGCAAACAGCCGCGAAACGGATTTGTTTGCAGGACTCCGATGAAATATTTATTTTCAATAGTTACTGGGGCGCTACTTGGTGCCGCTTCAGTCTTAGTACATAACCTATGGCCACCGTTTGGATTGATTTTTGTGATTATTTCGATTTTCATTGGAATCCGTCTGGTTGGAAAAACTTGGGGTGGCCGGGCCGTGCGGATATTCGCAACTGTTAGTTGGACTTTAGTTGTAACTAGAGCTGGGACTATTGGAAATGGTGGTGAAATTCTAATTCTAGGAAACAATATTGGTAATTTTTTTATTTTCTTAGGATTGATTTCTGCGATACTCGCGACTTTAGCAAAGGCTTAATTTAGCCAGTGCCATTCTTGCTCATTACCTTTATCTTGAATTTCAACTCCCAATTCGTTTAGCTGTAATCGCAATTCGTCGCTAAATTTGTAATTCTTTTTAAGGCGCGCGCTCAACCGCGCTTTTAATAGCGCCGAAATTTCTGGAGTTAAAGCTTTGGCTTTCTTTGGTGGCGCTGTTAAATCCAAACCAAATAGTTGATCCATCGCCGAGATTACAAAGCTTTTTTCCGACCCGGTTAAATCAGGGCGTTTATAGGTTTGTCTTAGCGTTTGCATCGCTCTTGGCGTATCTAAGTCTGCGGCAAAAAAACCGAGCACTTCATCGGTAATAGATTTAGTCAATGGGCTTTCGGTTTGGTTCGAAAGAGCGCCCCAATTTTGCCAAGCACTACGCCATTTATTCAAAGTTTCATCAGCTGCAGCAATGCTGGTCCAAGAGAGATCCATCTGACTGCGGTATCGATTTTCTAGAAAACAAAACCTAACTGCAAGTGGATCAAAACCTTTTGCTAATACATCAGATATCAAAACTACATTGCCCGAACTTTTAGCCATCTTCCTTCCTTCAAAAAGCAGATGTTCCCCATGTAGCCACAGGTCGACAACTTCACCATCCGTGTCAGCAAGAATTGCATTTGATTGGGCACGTTCATTTTCGTGATGTGGGAAGCGGAGATCAATGCCACCGATATGAAGATCAACATGTCCATTAAGAAAATCTATAGACATTGCCGAACATTCGATATGCCAACCTGGAAAACCAACTCCCCATGGCGAATCCCAAACCATTTCGGTTCTGTTCCCAGCAGCTTTCCAGAGCGCCCAGTCGGCGTGGAATTTCTTTGCGCCACCTTCTTGATATTCATATCGATGACCCCGCTTCAATTGATCTAATCGATTTCCGCTTAGCGCGCCATAAGTAGGAAAACTTTCAGCAGAAAAATAAACGGTTTGGTCGCTACCGATGTATGCGCTACCAAGTTCAATCAACTTACTTATGTGCGTCAGCATCATTTCGATGCACTCACTTGCCCGTGGATTATGGTCAGCTGGTCTAATATTTAAGGCAATTAAATCGGATTTGAAGTGCTCTTCATATTTTCGAGCAATCGCAATTGGATCAACTTTCTCAATTGCCGATTGGCTTAATAATTTGTCTTCACTATGGTCGTCGGTCATATGACCCACATCTGTTATGTTCTGAACTACCAAAGTTGCTATTCCTGTGCAATTAAGGGTTCTTACAACTAAATCACTCAATAAAAAAGTTCTCAAGTTCCCTACATGTGCATCTCGATAAACCGTTGGCCCACAACAATAGATTCGGATTTCACGGCCATTTGCGGAGCTGACAATTTGGTTCGACCTGCTCTTAGTATCGTAAATCGATAGTTGAAATTTTTCCATTAGCAGCACCCCGCGGGTTCCATTGTTGAAACCAGCTTGCGGTATCGATAAGTGTGATGCACTTTAAAGCCCAGCTTTTCATAGAGTTTTATCGCCTCGTAATTATCTGAATTGACTTGTAATGCGAGTTTGTTGCACCCAACCCTTCCGGCGGAGTGAGCCATTGCGGAAACGATCGCAACCCCAAGACCCTTCCGGCGCTGATCTTTAGCAACAAAAATTCTAGTGAGAATTCCCCAACCGTCAGCAATGGAAAGTCGACCAACTGCTGCAGTCTTATTTGCAATTTGAAGTTCTATAAATTTAGATGGATAACCTTCTAGAATTTCATTAACGCTTCGATTGCCCTCTAAATCTAACCAAGATTGCGTTAATTTACTCGCTTCGATAATTTCGCCATCGTGCGCTTTGTAAAAGAGCTCGCGGGTATCACCAACCATCACCAGAATTTCATATGGGGATTCCCAACCATTTTTAGATAAGTAATCATCCAGTTCTTGATGAACTGGCAAGGAAACGTGAAATACTGGGTCTAGTTTATGTTCGAGATACTTTGAAATTACATAAGCAATTGATTCAGTGAGTTCTGATGGTGGTTCACCAAAAGGCGGAGCGCCAATTGGCAATACTGAATTTGCTCGGTATGAAAAACCTTTTGAAATCCGAATTTGCCATTGACCAAAAATCTCTACCGAATTACTCGGCCAAGTTTTTGCGGCTGCAACTTCTAAATCTCGAATTCTCATAGAGAGCGGTGCTCCAGTACCAGCTCTAAAATCTGAATCCACCACAACGCGCAGCGCAGCTATTTTTGCAGGATCGAAAAATGCAATTTCGCCATTTTTCTTTCTAATTGAATCTGGACTCTCTAATTCTCCGAGAAGATCGCGATAACCACCATCGCCATCATGGAGGCGAACGCTAACCCGTTGCCCAATTAGTAGGGATAGTTCTTTTTCAGGCTGCCCTCCTGCTAGATGCTCCCTCATACCGCCCTATTCTGTACGATTACGGGGTATTCGCGGGTTGAATCCAGCGGGCCGATCGGCAAATCGGCAGAAAAGTAATCAGGAAAAAAGGGAGCGTTCGATGACCTACATAATCGCGGAACCGTGTGTCGATATTAAAGATAAATCTTGTATCGAAGAGTGTCCAGTCGATTGTATTTATGAAGGCGATCGAATGCTGTACATCCAACCAGATGAGTGCGTGGATTGCGGCGCATGCGAACCGGTCTGCCCGGTTGAAGCGATTTATTACGAAGATGACGTTCCAGAAAAATGGAAAGATTTTCACAAAGCTAACGTGGAATTCTTTGATGAACTTGGATCCCCGGGCGGCGCAAGCAAAACCGGACCAACCGGTAAAGATCATCAGATTATTCTGACGATTCAAAAGAAACCTACAGCGGAATAACGAAACTGAAACTTCCAGATTTTCCTTGGGATGCGCTCGCTCCATTTGGCGATAAAGCGCGAAGTAATCCCCTTGGAATAATTGATTTATCAATTGGAACTCCAGTTGATCCGACGCCAGAATTTATTCAAAAAGCGCTTAGCGAAAATGCAAATTCTCCGGCTTATCCAGCTACTGCTGGTACCGCGGAGTTGCAGAAATCTTTAAAACGTTATGCCACCGAAATGCTTGGCGCCACTGGAGATTTCGCGGTGCTTCCAACAATCGGTTCTAAAGAGTTAATTACATTATTGCCAACACTGCTCGAATCTCAAAAAGTATTGATTCCTAAAATTGCATATCCCTCTTATCAAGTAAGCGGTTTGGTCAGCAAAAGTGAAGTTATTGAAGTTGATATTGCTTCCGAAACTTGGCCAGATGGCGACTTAGCGTGGGTAAATACACCATCTAATCCAACCGGCCGAGTTCATTCTAAAGCAGAATTAAATGCCAATATTGCTTGGGCAAGATCTGGCGCTAGAGTTTTAGCAGTCGATGAATGCTATGTCCCGTTCCCAGATTCTAAAAAGCCATTTTCAATCTTCTCGTTAACTAACGGTGATAATCGAAATATCATTGCTGCGCATTCGCTTTCAAAACGTTCTAATTTGGCGGGTTATCGCGCTGGCTTTATTTTTGGTGATCCAAGAATTGTTAATCAACTTCTAGAAGTTCGTAAACATCTTGGTTTGATGATGCCTCTACCCGTGCAAGCGGCAATGGTTGCGGCACTTAGCGATGAGAGCCATGTGCTTGAGCAATCCGCAAGATATGTGGCTCGTCGCAAAGTTATAGTTAGCGCTCTTGTTGCGGCTGATTTTAAAATCGAATTTTCCGAAGCCGGTTTATATATTTGGTGTTCTCGAAGTGAAGGTGATTGGGAACTGGTTTCTTGGTTTGCTGAGCGTGGAATATTAACCACCCCTGGCAGCTTTTATGGCCAGGCTGGAAAGCAGTACATTCGAATTTCCTTAACTGCAACCGATAAAAATATTGCAGCTGCAGCGGATCGAATTCGGCAGGGATAATGAGCGTAAAAGGTATTTTATTAGTTGGCGGCAAAGGCACCAGGCTTATGCCGCTCACGAAAAATACACCGAAACCAATGTTGGAAGTTGCCGGTGTGCCTTTTACTGCACATCAACTAGCTAAAGCTAAAGCAGCTGGAATCACAGAAATTGCGCTTGCGACTTCGTATATGGCTGAAGTTTTCCAACCTTATTTTGGTGACGGCTCTACACTTGGAATGAAACTACATTATGCAGTAGAAACGGAAGCTCTCGGAACTGGCGGTGCTATTAAAAATGCCAGCAAAGTTTTGAATTTGCAACCTGGAGATTCGGTTGTAATTTTTAACGGAGATGTACTTAGCGGCCATGATTTAACCGCCCAGATTAATTTTCACAGGAGTTCTAAAGCTGCAGTAACTTTATTTCTTATTGAAGTAGCAGACGCTCGGGCATTTGGGTGCGTGCCGCTGGATGGCGATAAAAACGTGCTCGCATTTTTGGAGAAAATGGATAGCCCAGTAACCAACTTGATTAATGCCGGATGCTACATTTTTGATAGTTCAGTATTTGAAATGATTCCTGCGGAAATTGTGATCAGCGTGGAACGCGAAACTTTTCCAGATTTATTAAAGCAAGGTCTAACCGTTAAAGGATATGTAGATCAAAGTTATTGGTTAGATATTGGTACACCAGCGGCTCTAATTACCGCCTCTCAAGACTTAATCACCAAGAAATTGCAATCGCCGGCCACTCCCGAAAATGATGGGAAGGCATTGATTGCGCCCGATGTAACTATGGGAAAGTCGACAAAAATTGCAGGCGGCTCAGTAATTTCTAAGGGCGTAGTTATCGGCGAAAATTGCGAAATTATTGGATCAATAATTTTTGCAGGTGCGAAAATAGCTGATAATTGCCGCATAATTAATGGAATTGTGGCTCCAAATTCGCAAATTGCAGCCAACACCGTGGCCACCGCGGAAATAATTGGATATTGACCCAGTAAAAAACTTTCGATTTTCGTCGAATCTGACTTGACTCAAACGAATAACAAGCGTGTAATTCTCTTATTAGCGCTGCCGGATCGGCGGCCCATCCATTTAGGAGATCTATAGATGTCTGAAATACGCCGAGTTGAATATCTAAATAGCGGCCCCAGCATCCAACTAGGAAATGGCGAGATAGTTGAACTATCTTGGCAGGAGCGATCACTCTGCGCTCAGACTGACCCAGAAGCTTTCTTCCCTGAAAAAGGTGGATCCACTAGAGAAGCCAAGCGCGTTTGCATGTCGTGCGAAGTTCGCTCAGAATGTCTCGAGTACGCACTAGCTCACGATGAGAGATTTGGGATCTGGGGCGGATTATCCGAACGCGAACGGCGCAGATTGAAACGACGTCCAGCGTAACTTCAACTTTAGTGCCAAGGGTGGTGCAAACACTATGGCAAGCAATCCAGATGAATTAACCCAATATGTAACTGCTGTTTTGGTTACCCATGATGGCGCAACTTGGATTACCGAAGTGGTTGCAGCGCTAACTTCACAATCAAGAAAAATCGATCGCTTAATTGCAATTGATACCGATTCAAAAGATGAATCAGCTAAAAAATTACGAAGCGCAGGCATCACAACGCTTTCAATGTCGCGCGGTACCGGTTTTGGTGATGCGATTGATGAAGCCCTTCGCAAATTGCCATCGAAGAATTCTGAAACTGTAACTGAATGGATTTGGTTAATTCATGATGATTCTGCACCTGCCAAAAGCGCGTTAGCCGAATTATTAACTGCGATTGAGAATCGGCCTACAGTTGCAATAGCTGGGCCAAAAATAAAAGGTTGGCACGATCGAAATCACTTACTAGAAATTGGCGTCAGCATTGCTGGCAACGGTGCGCGCTGGACTGGACTTGAATATCGCGAACAAGATCAAGGTCAGCGCGATGGCATTAAAGATGAGTTAGCAGTAAGTACTGCTGGCGCTTTAATTCGCAGAGATGTCTATGAGGAGCTAGGTGGTTTAGATCCGAACCTTTCACTTTTCCGGGATGACGTTGATTTTGGCTGGCGCGCTAATGTTGCTGGCCATGCAGTCATATCGGTATCGAATGCAGTCATCTTTCATGCCGAAGCGGCTGCCTCTGAACGGCGCTCGGTAGATGTATCTGAGGCATTTTTACATCGCCCGTTACTGCTTGATCGCAGAAATGCTGCATATGTAATTTTGGCTAACTCATCTAATTGGTTGCTACCAATTCTTGGCCTCCAATTATTTGCTTCTGCGTTAGCGCGAGCAATTGGTTATTTATTTGCAAAACTTCCCGGTTATGCAGCAGATGAAATTGCTGCAGTTGGTTTGTTGATCATTCGACCTAATCTAATTTTTCAAGCGCGAAAAAACCGAAAAAAGACGCGGTTACTATCACCGAGAACTGTTGCACGCTTTGTACCACCACGGGGCAGTCAATTGCGGTTAGCGATTGAACGCTCCCGCGCTGTCATAACTCGCTTTGGGGAGAGTCGCAAATCCGCCGAAGAATTAAGTGAATTGACACTACCTACAATTGATTTGGGCAATGAAGATGCAGAAGAAGTAGATAATTCACCGCAACAATTTATAAAAATTCGAGCGCTATTAAATCGTCCAATATATCCGTTGACGCTATTAATTTTGATATTGACTCTGATTGCATCACGAAATCGTTTTGGTTCGCTAGCCGGGGGTGCGCTCTCAACCGCACCTGCAAGTGCTTTTGATTTATTTAAAAAGTACATAGATTCATGGCACCCAATTGGGCTTGGCTCAAGCTCAAGTGCGCCTCCTTGGATTTTTCTCTTAGCGCTCTCATCGATAGCGTTATTGGGTAACATAAAATTATTTATCGCATTGCTTTTCATTTTTGCAGTTCCACTCGCTCTAATATTTATCTATCGGCTGGCTCGAAAAATAACCGAATCGCGCACTATCGCGTTTATGGCTGCCATGCTTTATGCGTTTTCGCCACCAGTATTAGGAGCGGTCAATACCGGATCTTTTGGCACACTTTTTGTAGCGCTGATTGCTCCATTCTTTTTTACCACCCTGATTTCACGACGTGATTTAAGATCACATTCGTGGGAGAAATTAGCCGCCTTCGCACTTTTTGATACTTTCATTTTAATTTTTGCACCATCAGCTTTTCTAGCTATATTTTTCTGGCAATTGACTCGCTCGCTCCCAGAGATAATAAAATTATTACGAGCAGTTAAAACTCGGATTGAGTTCTATGAAGTTTATAAAGCTTTGATAATTAAATTAACTTTCTTACTTTTAACGCCACTCGTGCTGACTCTGCCGTGGTCGCTAAATTTGATTCGAAACCCATCGCGCTTCTTACTCAATCCCGGAATTCCGGTACCTGGGGGCAGTGCGCTGAGCACTTTGTTAACGAATCCAGGTGGCTTTACCAGCTTGCCATTTTGGATTATCTCGCCAGCTTTGGCATTTGCAGTAGTCGCGTTATTTAGCGCTAAGAGTCGTGAGTATGGCGAGTTAGCAGTATTTATGATCGGTTTTGCGCTACTCACAAATGTTTTTCTAATCACCGGGAATGGCGTTTCCGCATATTTTCATACTTGGTCCGGCAGTATTTTAACGTTAGCAACACTAAGTGCAATTTTTGCTGGAATAAATCTTTCAGATAACCATATCCCACGATTATCTAGGGCACATTTTAATTTTCGACATATTTTGCTCTTTGCAATTTCATTCCTGTCGGTGGCTTATTTAACACTCACCACATCATGGTGGGTTTCAAGCGGTGCTGATTCACAAGTAAGTGCGAGTCACCTTTCACGCCTGCCAGCATTCTTAAGTGCTGGCGGACAAACCGATGAGCGCTACAAAACTTTAGTTCTATATAAAGAAAGAGAAGTGCTTAATTATTTCATTGCAAGAGATGCGAGCATTGAATTGGGAGATCCAGATTTAACGTTTAGTTCAAGTAAAATAGTGGATGATTCAATTAAGAATTTGGTTAATGGAAGTGGCGTAACCAGTAGTAAATATCTAGGGGAGTTTGGAATTAAATTTGTTTTCATGGCAAATCCTGTTGATAATGAAGTAGTTCGAACTATCGACGGTATTGGTGGCTTTACTCGACTCTCTGCAACTCGAGATGGTATTTCTTGGAAGATTGGTAGCGCGCATAACCGAATCTCATATATTTCAAATTCCGATGGATTGGTAGGGATGGTCAGCGGCGCTGTTGGAACGCAATCAACAGTTCCAGGCGCTGGCACCGTCGTGATTGGCGAAAATTTTGACAGCAGTTGGAAACTTTTGTTAAACGGTTCAGTGATGAAATTACTTAAAAATGAATCTGGTATGCCAGAATTTAAAGTGCCAAGCGCTGGTGATGTAATCATTTATCATGATGGAACTTCAAGAAGAGCCTGGATTTCACTTCAAGCAATTCTGGCAATTTTTATAATCGTGCTCGCAACTCCTGGCCGAAGACGCAAACGAGAATTTGCGGATGAGGAGTTAGCATGAAGAAACATGGTTTATTGCCTTATTTATCATTTCTGGTAATCACTTTTCTGGTTGCAACTTTATGGACCGTAGAAACCAAACAAGTTGAATTCACAGAGAGCTATCCCGCCACCGTCTGTCCGGCTTCGGCAAATTCGGGAAGTGAAGTTGCGCTATTACCAAATAAGAATCTAAAGGTTAGAGATATTGCTCCTGGAAAAACTGCGCTTAAGTTTAGAAAACCAGGGAGTAATTCACCGACTATCACCGCAAATCCAATGCTGATCACGGGCAACCCCGCAACTACCGCGGTAGTTCAAAGTAAAGGTTCATCTTGGACTGGCGCCGCAATTTGTAATGCAGGAATTGCGGATTCCTGGTTTGTCGGCGGTTCTGGTGGCGTAACAAGTCAGTCTGTACTTTCTATCGTGAACAGTGGTCTAAATGAAGCCATCGTTGATATCTCGGCATATAGCGAAAAAACTGGAGTAGTGACTCGTGCGATAACTATAAAGTCAAACTTACAAATTAATATTCGGTTAGATTCACTTGCGCCTGGCTCTGAATATACGGTTTTACATTTACAAACTAGATCTGGTCGGGTGACAAGTTATTTATTTGACGAGCGCAAAAAAGGTTTAAAATTTTATGGTGGTGATTTTGTCAACTCGCAATCTGCGCCAAAAACTAACTTATCAATTGCCGGAATAATTACAAACCCAGGGAAAAACGGAAAAATTACTCACTCAGTCAGATTATTAGCACCATTTGATTCAAACGCAAACGTTAATCTGCAAGTTCTTGCAAGCGATGGGGTATTTACGCCAGTAGGTTTTGATTCAATCAATCTGAAAGCTGGTGTTGTAAAGGAGCTTCCACTCAATATTGATTTAGGAAAAACAGCGATTGGCGTAAAGGTAACCAGCGACCAACCAATTGTTGCAAGCGTCTATACATATCTAGAAAGCAAAGCCTCAAGAGATTTTATTTGGAGTACTCCAAGTGGCAACCTAACAAAAGTTTCGCTAAATATTGATGGATTAGAGCCAACCTTGACACTGACTGGATCCGCAATAGATATAAACATTAAATGGAGCAGCGCTTCGGGCAAGTCATTCAGTAAAATAGTTCACGCAAGTGACCTAATTAACTGGAAAGTTCCACCAAACACTCGCCTGATCGAGATTACTTCACTACCAAACGCGCTTCCTTTGGAAGGTGCTGGGTTTATTTGGCGCTCTACTGCTGGAATTGCATTTTTACCCTTTAAAACCGGATCAACTTTAGAAAGTTCCAGTCTGCCAATTTCAAATATCGCGATTATTTCCTAGCGTTGTTGGAATTAGCCAAGAGTTCTGGCGCGAGTAAATCCCAGCTTTTGGAGAGTTAACCTACTAATCTTTCGGTATGACTTCTAGCGACTCATCGACTGCACATACACGTGCGTTGAATCGAACTTGTTCGAGGTCTGGCTGTCGCAAAAACGCTATCAAAACTCTAACTTATATTTATTCAGATTCAACAGCAGTACTTGGGCCGCTCGCAACTTATGCGGAACCGCACGCTTATGATTTATGTGAGACTCATAGCGAAAAGATGACTGTCCCAATGGGTTGGACCGTTTTGCAACATACTCCAGATGCAAAAATCGCTGGACCTAGTGATGATGATTTGATGGCAATCGCAGATGCAATTCGAAACGCCGGCAAGAGTGAAAGCGCAGAAGGTCAAGTCGTAGCTAAGCAAGTGCCACAACAAGAAGTTGGTCGACGAGGGCATTTACGCGTTCTACCTTCATGATTAGTACAGAGTTGCTCGACAAAATTATTAAAGCTTACGATATCCGTGGTTTAGTTGAGAATGAAATTACACCAGATTTCACATTTGCAGTTGGTTCTGCTTTTGCAAGGCTTTTAGAGCTAGAGCGAGAACCAGCCACCGTAATAATTGGTGAAGATATGCGACCAACCTCAACCCAATTAGCTGATGCATTTTCTGATGGCATCACAGCACAAGGTATGGATGTAATTAGAATTGGTTTAGCCTCGACCGATCAACTCTATTTTGCTGCTGGTTACCTCAATTTTCCGGGTGCCATGTTTACCGCTAGCCATAATCCAGCTTCGTATAACGGAATTAAATTATGTAAAAGTGGAGCTCGCCCAATCGGGAAAGAGTCTGGATTGGTTTGGATTCGAAATGCGATCGCTGACGGGATGCCGATTTCTAATCGTCCCGTCGGAACTGAAACTTCTCGAGATATGTTGCAAGAATATGTTGAATATTTATTCTCGCTCTTTACTCATGATTTCGGTACTGGTCGCAATTTAAAAATAGCAATCGATGCCGGTAATGGAATGGCTGGACACACAGCCCCCGCAGTAATGTCACGAATTAGCGCGGAAGTTTCCCCTATTTATTTTGAATTAGATGGCTCGTTTCCAAATCATGAGGCAAACCCAATTGCACCTGAGAATTTAGTAGATTTACAAAAACTTGTTAAGAAGCGGCATGCTGATATTGGTTTAGCTTTTGATGGCGATGCTGATCGTTGTTTTCTTGTAGATGAAAAAGGTTCGCTGGTCGCACCATCAGCTCTTACCGCATTGATTGCGGAACGGGAACTGAAAAAACGGCCAGGTTCTGGAATTATTTATAATTTAATCTCATCCAAAGCTGTTCCTGAAGTTATCTTAGAAAATGGCGGTACGCCACTTCGTAGTCGTGTGGGCCATTCTTATATTAAAAAAATGATGGAAGAATCTGGTGCTATTTTTGGTGGCGAACATTCTGGCCATTTTTATTTCAAAGAGTTTTGGCGAGCGGATTCTGGAATGTTGGCTGCGCTCCATGCAATTGCAGCGCTACAAGAAAGTACGGAACCGCTATCAAAATTACTAGAGCCATATCAAAGATATGTTTCTAGCGGTGAGATTAATTCGGTAGTCAAAGATCAAGTTGCGGCAGTTACGTTTATTGAAAACCATTACCGTGAGTTAAGCGATAAGAACTCATTAAATTTGGAATTTGATGATCTAGATGGGCTAACGGTCACAAGCGATAATTGGTGGTTCAACGTCCGAGCCTCAAATACCGAACCGTTGTTGCGGCTTAATGCTGAAGGCGATACCGAAGCCGAGATGGTCAAAATTCGCGATGAGGTGCGCAACATCATCAAGACGCGGTAAAGTACCCAGGTCTTGCAGGGCTAATTGTTCGTCTAATGAGGAGATTTCTTAAGTGAACCCAACAACCATTGCTATTCCAAAACATGACATCGCAGATGCAGCACTCGCCGCCGAAGGTAAGAAGCGGATCGAATGGGCAGAGCGGAATATGCCAGTTCTGGCACAGATTCGAGAACGGTTCGCTAAAGAACAACCATTTACTGGCGTTCGATTTGCAGCATGTATGCACGTAACCACTGAGACTGCGAATTTAATGCGGACGCTAAAAGCTGGTGGCGCTGAGATAGCGCTTTGCGCTTCTAACCCGCTCTCAACTCAAGATGACACTGCAGCTGCACTAGTACATGAATATGGAATTTCAGTATTTGCAAGAAATGCGGTTGATCGCGATGGCTATTACAAGCACATCAATGCTGCGCTTGATATCGAACCACACCAAGTTTTTGATGATGGTTGCGACTTAGTAAATACTTTGCACACAACTCGTAAAGAATTGCTTGGCACAATTGTTGGTGGTTGCGAAGAGACCACAACTGGCGTGATCCGATTGCATCAAATGGCAAAAGATGGCGCGCTAACTTTCCCAATGATTGCGGTAAATGACACCGACACCAAACATATGTTTGATAATCGATACGGCACTGGACAATCAACACTTGATGCAATTTTCCGTGCAACTAATACTTTGCTTGCTGGAAAAATCCTAGTAGTTGCTGGTTTTGGATACTGTGGCAAAGGTGTTGCAGAGCGCGCCAAGGGTATGGGCGCTGATGTAGTTGTAACTGAAATTGACCCAACAAAAGCACTTGATGCAATGATGCAGGGCTATCGCGTAATGCCGATGTACGAAGCCGCAAAAATTGGCGATGTTTTCATCACTGTCACGGGAAACCGAGATGTACTTAGATCTGAACATTTCTCGATGATGAAAGATGGCGCAATTCTTGCTAATTCAGGTCACTTTGATATTGAAATCGATGTCGCTTGGTTAGAAAAATTCGCAAAGCAGAAAAATAAGAAAATTCGACACCAAACCGATGAATACGTTCTATCTGATGATCGTAGAATTCTTTTGGTTGCGGAAGGTCGATTAGTAAATCTAGGCGCTGCTGAAGGTCACCCTGCCGCAGTAATGGATATGTCATTCTCCGATCAAGCACTTACTGCGGAATGGCTAGTTAAGGCTGCAAGCTCCCTAGCAGCAGGCGTGCATAACGTGCCTACCGAAATTGATAAAGAAGTGGCACGATTAAAGTTGCAAAGTATGGGTGGCGAGATCGATACTTTAACTCCAGAACAATTCTCGTATCTGAATTCGTGGGAGCACGGTAGCTAAATGACATCGGTATTGGTCGTTGATGATGATCAAGACCTTGCCGAAATGTTAGGAATCGTTTTAAACGGCGCAGGTATTGAAGTTGATTTAGTTAGTCGTGGCGACGAAGTGATGGATGTTTTTCGAAATAATCCACCAGATTTAGTTTTGCTCGACCTAATGCTTCCTGGTCTTGATGGCATCGAAGTTTGTCGTCAAATAAGGGCTTTTTCGGTAAGAGTTCCAATCGTTATGCTCACCGCCAAGGGCGATACACATGATGTAGTACTTGGGCTTGAAGCTGGCGCCGATGATTACATGGTTAAGCCGTTCAAACCTTCTGAGCTAGTAGCGCGCATCCGTACTCGGTTACGTAGAACTTCTAGCGAACTTTCGGGCATTTTATTGTTAGCAGATATCGCAATTGATATTTTAGAACATACGATTACTCGCGACGGAAAAGAGATTCCGTTAACAAGATTAGAATTTGATTTATTAGTAGCGTTAGCTAAAGAACCCGGCCGAGTATTTACCAGAGAAGCTTTGCTAAGCGAAGTTTGGGGCTATCGACATTCAACGGACACTCGATTAGTAAATGTTCACATCCAAAGGTTGCGAGCTAAAGTTGAACATGATTCAGAAAATCCAACAATCATTACGACCGTTCGAGGCATAGGTTATAAAGCAGGAGTTTCTGGAACCCGAGGCCACTAGCCGTGCGTGGATTTAAGATTTATAAAGGTTTTCGAACCTCTTTAACTTTGCGAGTCCTAAGTACAACCTTAGTTTTAACCACAATCATCTTATGGGTAGTGGGATCGGCACTATTGAATCGAATCTCCACCGGAGTGGTTAATGAAAAAATTAAGTCAGCTCTTTCGGAATCCACACTAGCGGTCTATTCCGCTCAATTCAGATTCACTAGCGGCGGAGTTACAGATGCTTCACTTAAGAAAATTGCCCAAGAAGTTGTAAACGCAAAAAAAGCGATCAGAGCAACTGAGTCTGGCCGTGAGGTCATTTTGATTAGGTCTGCCAAAAATTTAGATCCCGAGGTAGCAATAGACACCGTTTCTAATCGGGTTTCTTATGAATCAATCCCATCAGAACTGCGAGTTCGCCTTTTGAATAGCGGTGATCCGGTTTGGGCACGATCAATAATTGAATATGCAGATGGACATAAAGTTCCAGGAATTGTTGTAGGAGATAAATTAAGTATTCCTAGAGTTGGCCCTTACGACATCTATTTTCTTTTTAGTTTTGAAAGCCAAGTAAATACGCTTAACTTAGTAAAGAATTATTTATTTTTGGCTGGCTTTATCCTGCTACTACTTATCGTCGGCATTACTTACTTGGTTATCCGTCAAGTAATCGAACCAGTTAGAGACGCGGCAAGGATTGCAGAAGAATTTACTGCCGGAAAACTTGAGAAGAGGATATCTGTTGTTGGCAGTGATGAGATATCTCTACTTGGAATTTCATTTAATGCGATGGCCACTGAGATTGAGCAACAAATTAAACGGCTGGAAAACTTATCTAAAGTGCAACAACGATTTGTATCTGACGTTTCACACGAATTAAGAACTCCGCTGACCACAATTCGAATGGCTTCTGACTTGATTTACGCCTACCGAGATAAATTTGAACCAAACATCTCTAGAAGTGCAGAATTATTACAGTCCCAAATAGATCGGTTTGAGTTGTTGCTGGCAGATTTATTGGAAGTTAGTAGATTTGACGCTACCGAAGCGGCAATGGAGATAAGTGAAATTGATTTAAACGAAATGGTGGCTCGATGCATTACAGATTTATCTTTAATATCAGCAGAGAAAAACGTAGTTGTAAATTTAGAGAAAGACTTGGTAAACCCAGTTGTTTCAGTAGATGCGCGCCGAATTGAGCGAATTTTGCGGAATCTCCTAACAAACGCGATTGATCATGCAAATGAAAAACCGATAGATGTAACTATTAAATCCAATAACTCCGCGCTTTCGGTGAGTATTCGTGATTACGGAATTGGAATCGAGCCGGCTCAAGTGCCGCGAGTTTTTGACAGATTCTGGCGTGCTGATCCAGCACGAGCACGGAGTAGAGGTGGAACTGGTTTAGGACTTTCAATCGCCCAAGAAGATGCCCACTTACATGCTGGCACCTTAAAAGCCTGGGGAAAATTAAACGAAGGTGCGCAATTCATACTTACGTTACCACGCAAAATTGGTTGGAAAATTGAAGCAGAACCGATTGAAATTTTAACAACTAAATAGTAGACAACTGATCAACCACAACTAAAAGATATTCACCACTTATCAATTTTTGAAAAGAACGGTGGGCTAGTCATTGAGATAGTGCATTAATGCGTATCTTTTTAGATTCAATCCGAACCTTGGTTTATCCCAGTAATTGTTTGATGTGTGATCAGCAAAATAGTCCACTCTGCACTTCCTGTAGATTCAAATGGCAAAACTCGTCACGTGATTTTCTAATTTCAAACCACAAAGTATCGGCTGCGATTCCATATGATGATCGGGTGGCTCGGATCGTTCTATCTGCTAAGGAAGATAATTCAAAAGCTGCGAAAGATTGCATCTTGTTAGGTTTAAATGCAGCGTTTAGGCGATTGGTTTGCATACAAGATATCCCCAGCTCAACGCTTTTGATTTCTATTCCATCTTCGCGGGCTGCCAACCGCAGAAGAGGTGGTGATTATTTATTCAACCTTTCCCATGAAATTTCTAAGAATTCAAAATATACAATCTCCAAATTGTTAACCGCTCCTAAAGTTCCGTTACTTATTCAAAAATCAAATGTGCGAGATCAATCCGGATTAACCGCACGAGAGCGTACGCAAAATATGGATTCCGCCATTTATGTCAACCCAAGAATTGCAGCTAAATTAAAAAATTTACATACCACTGTCTTGTTAATGGACGATGTCATAACTAGCGGAGCAACGCTGAAATCGGCAATTACTGCGCTGGAAGCCAGCAAAATCACAGTAATTGGTGCGATTGCTGCGTGTGCGTCACGGCACCAAATGCGAATACCATAGGCCAATGGTTGCGATACTTGACAGGATTCTCCGCGCGGGCGAAGGCCGTACCCTCAAGCGACTTCAGAAAATCGCTGTCGAAATAAACACTGGAGAAACGGTAATAGCGGCACTAACCGATGAACAATTGCGGGCTAAGACCGAAGAATTTCGCAATCGCTTTAATGATGGTGAAACCCTTGATGATTTGCTTCCAGAAGCATTTGCAGTTGTCCGCGAAGCTGCAAAGCGGACTTTAGGGCAACGACATTACGATGTTCAGATGATGGGCGGTGCTGCGCTTCATAGCGGAAATATCGCTGAGATGCGTACTGGTGAAGGAAAGACATTGGTCGCGACGCTACCTGCGTACTTAAATGCCCTGCCTGGGCTTGGTGTTCACATTGTTACCACTAATGATTACCTAGCAGAGCGCGACAGCGAATGGATGGGTCGAATTCATAGATTTTTAGGATTGAAAGTTGGTGTAATTCTCGCTTCGATGTCACCGAGCGAACGGCGTGAACAATACGCCGCAGATATTACTTACGGCACAAATAACGAATTCGGTTTTGATTATTTGCGTGACAACATGGCTTGGTCGCTCGAAGATTGTGTCCAACGAAAACATAATTACGCAATCGTTGACGAAGTGGATTCAATTCTTATTGACGAAGCCCGAACTCCATTAATTATCTCCGGACCCGCCGATAAAGCCACTAAATGGTATGTCGAATTCGCAAATATCGTGACACGACTTTCACGTGAAACTCATTATGAAGTTGATGAGAAAAAGCGAACCGTTGGAATTTTAGAATCAGGCGTAACTAAAGTTGAAGAATTCTTAAGAATTGAAAATTTATATGAATCTGTAAACACCCCAATGATTGGCTATTTAAATAACGCCATCAGAGCAAAAGAACTATTTAAGCGAGATAAAGACTATGTTGTAATGAATGGTGAATTGCTGATTGTTGATGAGCACACCGGCCGCATGCTTTCGGGACGTCGCTACAGCGAAGGTTTACACCAAGCTTTAGAAGCCAAAGAAAAAGTTGAGATTAAAGACGAGAACCAAACACTTGCGACGATTACACTCCAAAATTATTTCCGACTCTACGAAAAAATTTCCGGCATGACTGGAACCGCGATGACTGAGGCTTCGGAATTCATACAGATTTACAAGCTCGGTGTAATCCCAATTCCAACTAATCGCGACATGCAACGATTGGATCAAGCAGATTTAGTTTACAAAACCGAAGCTGCAAAATTTGAAGCAGTCGCTAGCGATATCTTAGAGCGTCACCGCAAAGGGCAACCAGTTTTAGTAGGAACAGTAAGCGTTGAAAAATCTGAATTGCTTTCTCTAACGCTTCGCAAAAAAGGAATTCCACACGAAGTTTTAAACGCAAAACAACATGAACGGGAAGCTGCAGTAATTGCACGTGCCGGAACCCTTGGCGCTGTAACAGTTGCGACAAATATGGCTGGTCGTGGAACTGACATCATGCTCGGCGGTAACCCTGAATTTATGGCTGATTTTGAATTGCAGCGCCAAGGCATTTCTCCGGTAGATAACGCGAATCAGTATGAAAATTTATGGCCGAACGAAATTGCTAAACAAAAATCTGCAGTTGCTAAAGAACACGAAGAAGTTGTAGCACTTGGCGGACTTTATGTTCTCGGTACTGAGCGCCATGAATCGCGCCGCATTGATAATCAATTACGTGGTCGATCTGGCCGTCAAGGCGACCCTGGCGAATCTCGCTTTTATTTATCGCTACAAGATGAATTAATGCGTCGCTTTAATTCGGCAATGGTGGAACGTTTCTTGACTGCTGCTGGTATCCCAGAAGATCAACCAATCGAATCCAAGATGGTTTCAAACGCCATTCGTTCAGCGCAAACTCAAGTCGAATCCCAGAACTTTGAAATGCGTAAAAATGTATTGAAATATGACGATGTTATGAACCGCCAACGTGAAGTTGTTTACGGGGAGCGCCGTGAAGTTTTGGAAGGTGCCGATATAAATGAACAAGTTTCCGAATTTATCGACGACACCATTTCAGCTTATGTAAATTCTGCAACGGGTGAGGGCTTCCCCGAAGATTGGGATTTAGATACTTTATGGACCGCTTTAAAATCACTTTACCCTATTTCATTTACAGTTACCGACGTTGAAAATGAAATAGGTGGCCGAGCTGGTATCGATAATGAATATTTGCTAAGTAAAATTATCGATGACTCCAGAGTCCAATACACAAATCGCGAATCAACTCTAACCCCCGAAGTTATGCGAGAATTGGAACGAAAAGTCTTACTTTCAGTGTTAGATCGTAAATGGCGAGAGCATCTATACGAGATGGATTATCTACAAGAGGGCATTGGGTTGCGCGCGATGGCGCAACGTGATCCATTAGTTGAGTATCAAAAAGAGGGTTACGAACTTTTCGCTGCGATGATGGAATCAATCAAAGAAGAGATGGTTGGTTATCTATTCAATGTAGAAGTAAGCGTTGAATCCGATAGCGTGGAAGCAAAGGGTTTACAACAAAATAAACCAACCCAAGAATTGAAATATACAGCGCCAAGTGAATCGGGAACCATAAGCCGGGACAACAGTGTTTCTAGAAACTCACCATGTCCTTGTGGATCCGGTAAGAAATATAAAAGATGTCATGGAGCGCCAAACTAGAAATTAGATTAGAAAAAGTTCGGTGCATAACCAACGCTTATCAACCCCTTCAAATCTAATTACCAGTGACCTTATTCGCCCACCAAATCTAAGCGTTACTGTTACTTCTTCCACGCCCTCGATTGGTTGACTCCGATAAATTTTGCGAATTTTTGGAAGTGTACTAATTGAGCCAATTTTGCGGATAAGTTCTTGATAGATAGCGCGATGACACCATCGGGAGAGTTGTTGCGGAGCGCGTTGTCCGATCCATATTTCTAACAGAGTAACCACAAATTTCTTTAACCAAGGTTCAATATCTGGCAGTTCTTCTAGCGAACTTGGTTGTGGCGCAAAATCCGGATCGTACTCATCCCCAAATGTTGTTGGCACTAAATAAAGCTTCCGACTATTTACGCTCACATTTGATTCTGGTGGTGGTTGAAATAGCGCGAGCATGGGATGTGACCAAAGTTGCGAATCAAAATTGAAATTTGGTTCTGCCAAGCTAACTTCGTGGAATTGGATTTTATCGATATCTATATTTGTCATGGCGAGATCTTGATCGAAAACTACCGAGAGTTAATCAGACAAAAGCTGAGGTTCACTCGGCTAAAAGTATGACTGTGGATAACTTATTAGAAAATGTCAGTTATGAGTTATTTATCAACTATGAAAAAAATCGAAAACCTAATAACCAGAAGAAAGATCAAAACTAACTCACGCACCATTATTGGAATCTTGATGATTCTTTTAGCATTTATTGCGGCTGCATTAATAAATAGAGAATCTAATCGCACAGTATTAGTTTGGGGAAGTTACGGTGAATTAGCACCCGGAGATGTAATTGCACAATCAGATCTGGTACCGATTCGAGTTATGCTGCCGGAGAACTCTAGGAGATACATATCGGTAAGTGCAGATCTAATTGGAACTGTAGTTGTTCGCAAACTTGGTGCTCATGAATTAATTCCCATCGAATCGCTTACAAATGCACCATACGGAATCGATACCCGAGAAACCCCAATTGAAGTGTTGAAAAATGATTTACCTGCAGATTTAGTTCGTGGTTCTATTGTTGATATTTATGCGCTTCCGAATGAAATTATGCAAAACGCTGGTCGAATGGACGCAACCCACTTAGTTGCGGCCGAGGTATCGATTGTTTCAGTCGATCAAAAATCTAAAGATCTAGGTGGCAGCGTTGGTGTTGTACTTTCACTACCGAATTCAGGTGTTATATCTATGTTGGCTGAGGTCCCAACTCATCGGATTGTGTTGGTTAAACATGGCTAATTTGAATCCGCTTAAGGCGGTAGTCAATGTAATTACTGGGATCGCTAACCCAGAACGCGAAGCATTTGTAGCTCGCACCTTATTTGAATCTGGAAAGAATATAATTTTTCGAGCAATTTCTGGCCAAGATTTATTAGAATTTTTGAGAAATAGATCCCTGGATGGCGCAAGGTGGATTGTGATTTACACCAATGATCTACCCGGAATAGCAGAAATCGATATTGCAACCTGGAACGATGCCGAGACTTCGATAATTGATTTAGGGAGCAACTCAATTGATATTGATTTGAACGCGCTTAACGAAATGATCTCAAGGTCACTTCGTAATCCGTTAGTTCACACCAATCCCACCAGCTATTTGCAAAATTCAGCTCGGTATCGATCGTTAATTGGAATAATCGGAAGCGCTGGCGCACCAGGCCGAACTTCAATATCACTAAACCTTGCTGCAGAAGCAGCGCAACAACAACAAACTGCGCTAATAGATGCCGATAATGCGGCACCAGCTTTGGCGCTACTGCTCGGTCAATCAGATGAAAGTTTGCAAAACGAATTTCCTTTGACTGAAAATCTCACGCTTTTCACCGACTTAAGTTCCACCAATGAAAAATTCCAGAACTTGATAGATATTAATTCTAAAATATATGTTGATTTAGGAGTAATGCCTAAGTTTGCTGATGCCATCATAGATCGAAGAAAATCTGCCCAAGAGTTTGCTCAATGGTTTGAAAAATTAAGTGCCATTATTTATGTTGCAAAATCGGAAGAATATTCAATGCGTGCATTAGAGCGGTTTATTGATAGTCGTTCTGACTTACCGAAGAACCTCAAGATATTTTATATTCTCAATAAATCTGGAACTTCTAGAAGACACCGCACAATCGAACGGAGATTTCAAGCATTGATACCGCACGGTTCCGGGCTGGTAATTCCCTATGACTATTCCGCTTTTGATCGCGCTCAAACCAATTGTTCGCCGATTTCTGGCGTAGCCCCACGCAGCGCAATTCGAAAGTCATTTGCTGAATTGTTGGCTCGAATTGAGAATCTTGAGACTCAATCTTCTCGCTAGGATTTCCCCATGCAAACTTTCAATAGCGCACTTACGCAACGAACTGCGTTAAGCGAATCTGATATTTTGCGATTATCCGAATTGGTAGCTGAATGGCAATTATTAGCCGATCTCTCTTTTGCAGATTTAATACTCTGGGTTCCTCGACGAAAAGATTATAAATCTTGGCCAGAAGGTCACGTTGCGATTGCGCATATTCGCCCAACAACTGCCGCAACAGTATTTAGCCAAAACGTAATTGGTAATGAAATTCTCTGGGGGAGTAAACCTCGGATCGATCAAGCGCTTTCTAATGGTGAAATTATTCGAGATACTGAACCTGAAAAAGTAGGCGAGATACTCGTTAAAGAAGAAACAGTTCCAGTATTTTTTGAAGGCAATTTCATAGCCGTGATTTCGCGCTATCGCAATGTTGAAACAATGCGCACTCCATCAAAACTTGAATTAAATTATCGCGAGATTGCTCATAAAATTTATAAAATGGTTTCCGAAGGCAACTTCCCAATTAAAGAAAGTGTCTATCTAGCAGAGTCAGCGCCTCGAGTTGGAGATGGCTTAATCAGATTAGATGTAAATGGCGTAGTGATTTTTGCTAGTCCAAATGCGAGATCTGCGCTAAATAAAGTTGGTTGGCCAAGTGATTTAGAAGGTCATAATTTAGGTGATGTTTTGGATTCGCTCCAAACTGGAAGCGCTAGGTATATTCCACGTGAAGAGAATTGGCACGTTGCAATGAGCGGAAAAGCGCTACGCCGCGAAGAATTTGATTGCGAAACCGGCACCATTGATTTACTTTCAATTCCATTAACTCAAGCTAACGACCGAATTGGCGCAATTGTGTTAGCGCACAACGTTACCGAATTACGGAGACGAGATAGAGCGCTCCTGTCGAAAGATGCAACCATTCGAGAAATTCATCATCGGGTTAAGAATAATTTACAGACTGTTTCAGCTTTACTCAGATTGCAATCACGGCGCATTGATGATCCAAACGCTAGCGCAGCCTTAGAGGAAGCTGTGCGCAGAGTTGCATCTATCGCGATTGTTCACGAAACGCTATCTACAAGCGATCAAGAGACAGTTGCTTTCGATGAAGTTATGGATCGAATCATGGCTAACGCGGTTGAATTAAGTACTCGCACCAATGAGATTTCCATCGAACGAACTGGTAATTTTGGCGGTTTTCCTGCGATAGTTGCAACACCACTTGCCTTGGTACTTACCGAACTAATTCACAACGCGCTGGAACATGGTTTAGGAAGTGTTGGTAGTAAATTGGAACTGCGAGTTGAGCGAACTGAAACTCTTTGTAGAGTTCACGTAATGGATAACGGTAGCGGGCTCGCAGAAGGATTTAAGCCAGAACAAGAAGCCAACCTTGGTTTGCAAATTGTGCAAACGCTTACTGTAAATGAATTAAATGGAAGTATTGAATTTAAGCGGCTTACCGAAGGAACTGAAGCAGTTGTAACGTTTCCGATTAGAAATTAGAAGCGGTTCTGATTTTCCAATTGTCGAGCGCGGTTTCTAGCAGCGCGTCGTTTCATAGCACGGCGTTCATCTTCAGAAAGCCCACCCCATACGCCAGCATCCTGTCCGCTTTCTAGCGCCCAAGCCAAACAAGCTTCTTTAACATCGCAGCGATTACAGACTTTTTTTGCCTCTTCAATTTGAGCTAAGGCAGGACCGGTATTCCCAATCGGAAAGAAGAGTTCTGGATCTTCATCGCGACAAGCTGATTTATGACGCCAATCCATTTCTACCCCTCCTAACTTTTACCTTGGCTCTGCCCTGACTTTCGACATGGCCGAACCAAAACCAATGTATTTTTTGCTGATCGCCGGAATCGACAATATGCATATTATCCCTTGTTAAAGTTGTATAAACAAGGACATTCACCTGGCAATTCGCTTAAAGTGCTTTATCTCATAATCCCTGAAAGAATATCGCCATGTCTGATTTAGCATATTTTGCAACGGGTTGCTTCTGGGGCGCTGAGCGTAGATTTTGGAATCTCAATGGTGTCACAAATACATCAGTTGGTTATATGGGAGGGGCTACCTCTAACCCAACTTATGAAGAAGTTTGTACTGGGAAAACGGGCCATGCAGAATTAGTTAAAGTTGAGTTTGATTCAAACACAATTTCTTATAAACGTTTGCTTGAAGAATTTTGGGTTATGCATGATCCAACTTCGCTTAACAAACAAGGTGGCGATATCGGAACCCAATATCGCAGCGCAATCTTTACCACAACTCCGGAGCAGATGATTGATGCGGTAAACACTAGAGATATTTATGAAGCCGAACTAAAGAAAGTTGGAATCGGTGAAATTGTTTCTGAAATTCAAGAAGTAGGCGAATATAAGTATTGGATTGCTGAGGAGTATCACCAAAGATACTTAGAAAAAAACCCGAATGGTTACGACTGTCATTCTTCAACCGGAATTGAATTTCCGATGGCTGCGCATGAATAACGAAGAGTTACCACTTGTTGCTCCAAACGGGGATGCATTTCCAGTTCAATTAAACGATTTGGAATTGAAAGCTAAATTAGATCCGCTCTCATTTGAAGTCCTACGTATGGCCGGAACTGAACGCCCTTTTACTGGTGAATATACTGATTCTGAAACTGTTGGCGTTTATAAATGTAAAGCCTGCAACGCTGAACTTTTTCGGAGCGAAACTAAATTTCACTCGGGCTGTGGTTGGCCATCTTTTTACGCACCCACTAAAGATGACGCAGTTCTCTTGATTGAGGATCGCTCACTCTTCCCAAGAGTTAGAACTGAGGCACGATGTGCATCTTGCGGCTCCCATCTCGGCCATGTTTTTGAAGGCGAAGGTTATGACGTGCCAACAGATCAGCGTTGGTGCATTAATTCAGTTTCGTTAATTCTCGAACCTAAATAAGTTCGGTGCCACGCCAGCAATACCAAGCAACATGACTTCGAAAACCCACAAATTTATCGCCAAGTTTTTCCAATTTTTTTGGTTCTAATTCAACTCTCGCTTTATGAATCTTTTCCCAACCACGTCTAACACCTAAATCTCCAACCGGCCAAACATCTAGCCGACCAAGTTGAAACATCAAGAACATCTCTATAGTCCATCGACCGATGCCAAACAA
>CANLJW010000002.1:0-63262 GCA_947491605.1 Actinomycetota bacterium
ATATAAGGACGACGTTTTCTGCCAGCAGCCAACATGCCCTCTGAAAAATCTAGCGCAGTTACAGATGCACCCGCTTTTGCCAACGGCTCACTTGATGAACCAGTCCCGGCAGCTAAATCAAGAATTTGCATTCCGGTCGTTGGTGCAATTAAATTCTTAACTTTTTTTCGCCAAGCACGAGTTCTACCTAAACTAAGAATGTCGTTAGCAATGTCATAGCGCCGTGCGACACCATCGAACATGGCAGCTATCTCATCAGGGTTCTTATTGAGATCCGCCCGTCTACCATTTTCCTTAGTCACCCTCCTATCTTTGCGCGTAGTACGCTGACCTACAAATTCAAGGGTGCGCTAATCGGCTATTAGGGAGATTTTCGTGAATCAAAGATTCACCACCGAACTTCTTGGTGATCACCCTGCCCTACTCGAAATCAGTATTGAAAACGAAATTGAGATTACTGCTTGGGTGCGCGGTGGCGGCGGCTTAATTGGTTTCGGTGAATATAAAAGGTTCGTAGTTTCGGGCCCAGAGCGTTTTGAAAAGGCTCGCGCTTGGTGGCGGAATGAATTACAGAATTTTGATATCGAAAACAACGTATTAGGCAGCGGAACTGGCCCAATACTCTTTTCCTCGTTTGCATTCTCCGAAACTGAAGACTCGATATTAATAATTCCAAACGTGGTGATTGGTGAGAAAAAAGGTAAATCATGGATAAGTTGGATTGGAAATAAACCACAACCAAAACTCTCTCAAATTAGCACCGACAAAAAGCCATTAGAATTGCGGTGGAGCGGTAGCAACGGCGTCGAGTGGCAAGCGCGCGTTTCGCAAGCGATTGCAGAAATCAAAGATAACTCACTAGAGAAAGTTGTGCTCGCTAGATTTATAGATTGCCAAGTTACGCCACAAATAAGTGCACAGCGAATCCTACGAAATTTAGCTGCCGAGTATCCAGCAACCTGGATTTTTTCAAATAACGGTTTAGTTGGTGCAACGCCAGAACTGCTGGTGCGGCTTAGTAAATCTTTAGTTACATCTCGAATTTTGGCTGGCACAATTCGCAAAACTGGAAATGATGAAAAAGACTTAGCGTTGGCTGGCTCGTTAGCCCGTTCATCAAAAGATTTAGAAGAACATGAGTACGCGGTTAGATCAGTTGCGGATGTATTAGCCCCTATTTGTACATCAACCAACGTTCCTGAAATTCCATTTGTTTTGCACTTGGCAAATGTCATGCACCTTGCAACTGATGTAACTGGCGTACTCACAGATTCGGCTAGCCCTACAGATATCTTCGAATTAGCTCACAAACTTCATCCATCCGCAGCTGTATGCGGAACGCCGACGCCGTTAGCAAAGAAAACCATCAACGATATTGAAGGTATCTCTCGAGGTAGGTATGCCGGACCCATTGGCTGGATAGATGCACGCGGAGATGGCGAATTAGGAATTGCGCTTCGATGTGGCCAAATAAGTAATGATGCAAAAAGTATCCGGTTGTTTGCCGGCTGCGGCATCGTAAATGGCTCCAACCCTGAGAGTGAATACGCAGAAAGCCAAGCTAAATTATTACCGATACGAAGTGCGTTAGAGCGCCACTAATTCGCGATATTTTTTTAGCACGTTTGCAATCGTATCTGCGTTGGCATCGCGATGCGGAACTTTAACTACTACTACCCGAATACCTTCCTGGTGGTGCACAATTTCGTGGCTTAAGTCAGCAGTGTTTTTAACTATAACATTTGAGATTCCATAACTCGCGGCAACTTTTGCAATATCAATCCCGTGTGGCGTTCCAAAAATACTTTCGAAGCCCGCGATGCCCCGTTGTGGCAAAGTAGAGAAGATTCCACCACCATCGTTGTCGATAACTATCAAAAGTAAATTAACGGCCTCGGCATTGGTCAACGCTGCAACATCATGCAAAAAACCTAGATCTCCAATTACAGCAATAGCTTTTTGATATCGGGTTGCAATTCCCATTGCGACCGAGATGTTCCCGTCAATTCCGGCCAAGCCACGATTAGCGTAGGTAGTAAGGCCACCTCTTGGAGTTGCAAAACTCTCTAAATCTCGAATCGGTCTAGATGATGAAATGAATAACGCGGAACCATCTTTAATTTCTGCTGCGATAAATTTTGCAATTGAACCTTCGCACCAATCTGGTAACTCACTGATTGATTTTGCGGCTAACAATTCAAATTTCTGCCAGAGCGCAAACCAATCATTATCGCGCGCGATGTTACTTTCAATTTTTGGAATGTTAAAGAGTTTTTCATCAGCAGTTCTAGCAGTATCTACGCTCTCCATGCGCGGATCGATTACAACTAACCGTTTTGCTCCTAAAATATAGTTATTTATTGATCGTGAAAGCGTGGTTCTGCCAATCACAAAAGTTACATCTGGATTGAGTTGGGATCTCACATTTTCATCAGAAAGCAAGATTGGTGCATGCGCTATCGCGTCTTTAAAGGCTAGTGGATCCTCAGTGATAATCGGTGCGCTTATAGATTTTGCAAAAGCAACTATTTCGCTTACTGCAAACCCAGCCCGATCATGCCCGACGATTAAAACGTTGCGGAGACCGATATTTTTCAAAGCCTTCGTGGCTCGTAATTTTTCTTTTGGTTCTGAAATATGGATTCCCACAAGCCAGTCATTTGAATCGGTAGTTAGTAGCGGTTCATCAAACTGTAAATTAAAGTGAATTGGGCCAGAACCATCCAACAATTTCTTTGCATCGAATGCGGTAGCAGTATCTATGCTGGCTCTCACAAAGCTATTAAATATTTCATTCTGATTTGTAGTTTGATTTGCGCCAGTTTTACGTAACCGCGCTGGCCGATCTGCCGAAAGTATTAAAAGTTTAAGATCGCTATGGTGCGCTTCTAGAACTGCGGGATAATAATTAGCAACAGCGGTTCCACTTGTACAAATTACTGGAACATAACGATTCGTAGCTTTAGCAATTCCGAGGGCAAAGAAAGCCGCGCTCCGTTCGTCAATTCGAACATGTAATTCAATTAAACCGCGTTGATGCGCTTCGTAAAGCGCAATTGATAGCGGCGCATTGCGTGATCCCGGTGAGAGCACGAAATCACTTATACCAAGTTCGATGAGTTGGCGGATTGTGTGGCGAGCTAAATTGGTAGCAAGATTCAAGGTTTCCACCCTTCGCTCTCCAGCCAAACATCAGCGCCACTCGCCCATGTATTTCTTATCCGATCTTGCCACCAAGTTTTCCGCTCGGGAAGCGCTGCAAAATCGGATAGCGATTTCGCGCTTGGAATGAGTGGATGCAGCGAGATACTTCCATTACTAATTTCGTTATTTCCAACATCACTTACAAATAGCGCTCCAGTTCCTAGCCCTGAGTCATAACGCAATTCTGGAAGTGCTGCTGCCAACCGAAGTTCATGGGCGATACCAACTGCCGATTCAAGCGCGCTCGAAATTACTGCAGGCAATCCGTGATGTTCCGCTAATGCGAGTGATCGACGGATTCCACCCAAAGGCGCAGCTTTTAAGATCATGATGTCGATAGCGCCAGCTATTTCTACTGCAAACGGATCTGGGGTTTTGCGAAAGAGTTCATCACCAGCAATCTTTATCGGAGCACGCAATTTGCGTTTTAATTCACGA
Organism: Actinomycetota bacterium; assembly: GCA_947491605.1. Lineage (GTDB taxonomy): Bacteria > Actinomycetota > Actinomycetes > Nanopelagicales > Nanopelagicaceae > UBA7398. Next base: position 3,643 of record CANLJW010000002.1, read on the forward strand.
AGTTCCGCAATTGATCCGCAAGGTTGTTCTACATATTCAAAAAATTCCCCGGTAATTTCAAATATTGCTTGCAACGCTGATTGTGCATAATTAACATCCCAATTGCCATTTACATCTACCCGAATTTTTGCTGTGGGCGCTAATGAGCGCACGATTTCTATTCGAGCTAAATCTCGCTGTAAGTCGCTCCCTACTTTTATTTTTATAGTTTTGCATCCTGGATACCAAGATAGTATTTCAGCAATTCTAATTTTGGAATCTATCTCTGGAAGTGTGGCATTAATGGAAATTTCTTGGCGGATTGGATTCACGGTTGGTACAAATGCCGCTTCGATTCCACTCATTAGCCATGGCAATGATTCAACTTCGCCATACTCTAAAAATGGCGAGAATTCGCCCCAACCAAAAGGCCCTTCAAATAGCGCTATTTCACGGCTTTCAATGCCGCGAAATTTTACTTTCATCGGCAGCGTTAACACGTGTAATGAAGTTAATACTTCATCCAGAATTGCTGCACTCATCGAAAATTACGGACGTTTAGGGAATTTATCAAAGTCGGGTTCGCGCTTTTCTTTATACGCGTCGCGACCTTCTTGGCCCTCTTCTGTTAAATAGAAAAGCAGGGTTGCATCCCCAGCAAGTTGTTGTACGCCAGCCAATCCATCATCTGCGGCGTTAAGTCCAGCTTTAAGAAGCCGGATTGCCATTGGCGAATGACGTAACATTTCACGGCACCAAGAAACTGTTTCGGCTTCTAGTTCTTTAACTGGAACCACGGTATTTACCAATCCCATATCAAGTGCTTCTTGGGCATCGTATTGGCGACACATAAACCAAATTTCGCGCGCTTTTTTCTGACCGACATGTCGCGCTAACAATCCAGCGCCATAACCGCCATCAAAAGACCCAACCATCGGTCCAGTTTGACCGAACTTTGCGTTATCTGCTGCGATCGTTAAATCACAGACAACATGGAGTACATGACCGCCGCCAATTGCCCAACCAGCGACCATTGCTACAACTGGTTTAGGCGTACGGCGGATTTGTACTTGCAAATCCAAAACGTTTAACCGACCGATCCCTTTTTTCCCAAGCGCATCATTGCCAATATAACCATCATCACCGCGAACGTTTATATCGCCACCAGAACAGAACGCTTCATCACCAGCACCAGTAAAAATAATCACGCCAACTTTTTCATCATTACGCGCGAACGAAAAAGCTTTCTCTAACTCTGTGAGAGTTTCTGGTCGGAAAGCATTACGGACTTCTGGCCGATTTATTGTTATTTTTGCCATGCCTTCAGCAATTTCGTAGCGAACATCCGTGAAGTCTTCCGAACCAGCGCCACGCTCCCACTTAGGGATGGCTCGACTACCTGGTTCTCGCTTAATCGGTTTGCTCACGAACTTGCCTCCATTTACTTCTAATAATTCAATATATCCGTGCCAGCGTTATATGGAATAGCCTAAGCGAATTATGGTGCCAACCGCTAAACGAGAATTAGTTCACGCGCAAGATCAGTGGTCGATTACACAATTTTGTGCCGCGCTCACAAATGCTTTAGCTGGTTCCGGTCCTGCGCTTGGAATCGGCAATATTTTGAGTACTAGCGTGTCGACCGATGTGGCGTTAGTAGTGACAACTAGTGGTTCTACTGGAACACCGAAAGAAATTCACTTATCTGCAGCCGCGGTTACCGCTTCTGCAAAAGCCGCAAATACTTTCTTAAAAGCAGATGCTGGAAATAGTTGGTCGCTATTACTTCCGCTAACGCATATTGCTGGCATAAATGTTTTAGTTAGAGCGCTTCTGCTCAAGAGTGAAGTATTAGACTTTAGAAATAACTCGCAATACACAAAAGCAGATTTCACTGCAATTGTGCCAACCCAATTAAATCGGGCGCTAACTGCTGATCATCAATTACTTAAACATTTACAAGAAGCTAAAGCGGTTCTAGTTGGCGGCGCACCGTTAGCAGAAAGTGATAAACAGAGCGCGCACGCTAACGGGATCAATGTAATTACTACTTACGGAATGTCTGAAACTTCTGGCGGTTGCATTTATAACGGGACCCCACTTGATGGCGTTGCGGTAAAAATTGTCGAAAATATTATTTATCTGCGTGGCCCAATGTTGGCCCAAGTTCCGCTGGTAGATGGCTGGTTAAAAACTGCCGATATTGGTCGATTAGAAAATGGAAAATTAGCGGTATTTGGTCGATCTGATGATCAAATCATTTCTGGCGGCGAGAAAATTTCGTTGAGCGTAATCGAGCAAGCCCTCTCTGAAAACTTTGAAAGTATTTTCTTGGCTTTCGCCAAACCCGATCAAGAATGGGGCGAGCGCCTTTGTATTGCCACGACTTTAGAGCTCTCACAAGATACGATTTCGCACTTCTTGAAGAATAGATTTGGTGGGTACGCAACACCTAAAGAAATTCACAAGGTAGATGAGATTCCATTAATAGGAATTGGTAAACCAGATCGAGCAAAACTAATTGAGAGATTGGCTAAATGACAGCGCTTAACGAATGGGTTGGTGGGGCAAGACCGAAAACATTGCTCGCCGCCGTAGCGCCAGTATTGGTTGGCACATCTCTAGCTGGGGTTAGCTTTAATCCAGTTCGTGCACTCTTAGCTTTAATTGTGAGCCTCGCACTGCAAATTGCAGTTAATTATGCGAACGACTATTCCGATGGCATTAAAGGAATAGATGAGGATCGAATTGGCCCAATTAGATTAGTCGGGCAAAAACTTGCGACACCAAGAGCGGTAAAAAACGCTGCCTACATTTTCTTTCTAATTGCTGCGGTTGCAGGCTTAACTTTGGCGTTACAAACATCACTTTGGTTAATTCTGGTTGGCGCTATCGCAATCTTGGCTGCATGGACCTACACCGGCGGACCAAAGCCTTACGGTTACTCCGCTCTTGGCGAAGTTTCAGTATTTCTCTTTTTTGGCGTAGTCGCGACAGCAGGAAGTTACTACGTGCAAAGTCAAGAAATTACATTTACAAGTTTGGTGCTCTCGGTTCCGATCGGCGCGCTAGCTTGTGCCATTCTTGGTTTGAATAACTTGAGAGATTTAGAAAAGGATAAAATATCCAAGAAAAATACGTTAGCAGTTATTTTGGGTGATCGCGGTGCCCGTATTTTTTATGTACTTCTACTAATGATTGCTCATTTAGCATCGCTAATTGCTACTTTTGCATCGCCTTACATTTTATTCACTTTGGTGTTACTCCCAGTTTCTGGAAGGTTAAGCAGAACTGTCCTAGATGGCGCTAAAGGTAAGGCGCTCATCCCGCTCTTAGGTAACACTGGAAAGCTACAAATGGGTTTTGCTTTTTTCATTTCAATCGCGCTCTTCGCATCTTCGCGCTAAACTCCCGATATGCGTTATCTGCCAGTTATTTTAATATTTGCGTTCACCATTTATACGCTCGCAGATTGTGCCCGCACGCCGCAGGAATTGATTAGAAATCTTCCAAAATGGGCGTGGGTTTTAATTATTTTGCTGATTGGAACTATCGGAGCTGTGGCTTGGTATGTGGCTGGCCGACCAAAGCGGCCGCGTAATGGCGGCGGTTTCAAAAAAGGAAAAATGATTCCACCAGATGACAACCCAGATTTCTTGCGCGGTCTCTAATTAAAGACCGGAGTAAGTGTGTCTTCCGGATCCCCAAACATTTACATATACATAATTAAAAAGAAATGTTGAGCCAGCAAATAGACAGAGCCAAGCTGCCTTCTTACCTTTCCAACCAGCAGTGACGCGTGCATGTAAATAAGCGGCGTAGGCAACCCAAGTTATAAATGCCCAAGTCTCTTTTGGATCCCATCCCCAATAACGACCCCAAGCAGATTCGGCCCAGATTGCGCCGGCAATAACTGCGAAAGTCCAAAGTGGAAAAACAAATGCAACTAGGCGATAAGTAAGTTGGTCAAGTACTTCAAGAGATGGCAACCGTTTCGCCCAAGCATTTCTACCACCACGTGATTCCATTCGGTCCAGAATTAAATAGGTGCCAGCGATCGTGTTTGCTAATAGAAATACACCACCCGAAATAATCGCAGCAGAAACATGCACAACTAACCAGGTTGATTTAAGTGCTGGAACTAATGGTGCACTTGGACGATAAAGCAGAGTAATCGCAGTACCAAGAAGTAAGAGAACTGCAATTGAAATTGGTAGTCCCAACCAACGTAAGTCAAATTTCTTTAGCGCTGCGAGATAAGCACCAGTAAATGCGAGCGCTCCGGTAATGGAGAACTCATACATGTTTCCCCACGGAACTCGATGCGCTGATAGCCCACGAGCTATTACGCCGGCAAGCAGCAATAAGAACCCGAGAATCATTAACGCAGTTGCTATGCGCGCAACCTTTTCGGTCTTAGATCGATCAAAAACGTTGGTGCGAGTGGCGGATTCATCGCCCCGAACGGACCAAGCTGTTTCAATTGCATGCATAAAAAAAGTTATTGTGAATACAAAAAGCGATGAATAAATTAGGTTGTTAGAGAGATAGGCCAGCGAAGTTGAGCTCATCTACCTCTCCTTAATCCATGTAGTTAAATCTATGATTTCTTTTTCTAATCCTTCAATATTGTTTTTAGAAAGTCCAGCAACTTCCACAACTTCACCAATTTTAATCCAAATTCGACGGCGTCGAGTAAAGAGCGAAATTAGTAAGCCCAATATGGCGAGGATACTTCCAACTAGCGCATATTGCTTTCCGGGATCTCTAACAACTTGTAAATTTACCCAAGGGGTATAACCATCAAATGTGATGGTGCCCACGCCGTTAAAGGAATAGCTTTCGCCGATTGCTAACTCTTTCAATCCAATTCGTTCCATCTTTGACGTATCAAGCCGATAAACCGATTGCGGAATGCCATCATCCATACCAAGATCACCTTGGAAAACCGAAAGTAAAAGTCGTGGGTCTAACGCTTCTGGAAAGGATGAAAATGCACCGCGGCTTGCGCTCCGATCAGCTGTCGGAATAAATGATCCAACAAATCCAATCTGTGGCTCCATATCTGGAATCTTGATGGTGCCAGCAGAAGTTAAGTTTGCATCTTGTGGTAAAAATGGGACTGCGCCTTGAAAAATTACATCGCCAGATTTATCTGTAACTGTTACCAACGGCGAATAACCATTAGCTTGTAGAAATACCCGAGTGCTGCCAAAAGTAAGTGGGCTATTAACTTTTATTATTTTTGTTTTAGATGCACCGCCAACCACATCAGATGCTGAAGCGGTAAGTGTGTAATCAATCGGTGCGTTAGTTCCTAAGTCATATTCGGCTTTAAAGTTCGTTAAAGTAAGAGAAAATGGGTTGAGATTTTCTACTTTGAAGAATCTTCCAGCCGTCAAATTGTCATAACTTGTTGGGGTATTTATAAAGCGTTCGCCAATATTTACGATCGCCTCGCCGCGCATTCCTAGAACCGAGCTCGAGCCGATGCCAACTAAAACAACAATTAACGAAAGATGAAACAGTAAATTTCCGGTTTCACGGGCATAACCTTTTTCAGCTGAAATTGAATTTGGATTATGGCGAATTCGAAAACGATTTTTCTTCAACCAAGTCTCGGCGTTAGCTAGCGCGATGGTGGAGTCACAATCAACAACGCGATGGAACTCTAACCGGTTTAAATTTTTAGGAGTAAGAGGTGGCTTTGCACCAATTGCTTTGAAGTGTTCCCAAGATCTAGGTAACACACACCCAACAAGTGAGATGAAAAGCAGCAAATAGATTGCGGAAAACCATGGTGACCCGTAAACATCAAATAGTTTTAGTCGATCCATCCATTCGGCAACGTCTGGGTTGTTATTGAAATACTCCCGAACTTTCATTGGGTTTTGGGTGCGTTGCGGAAATATCGATCCTGGGATTGCACCAATACCAAGCAATAGGAGCAAAATTAAAGCGGTACGCATGCTGGTGAGCTGGCGCCATAAATATCGGAAGAAGCCAACTCCAGTTAATTCAAGAGTGTTATCTGACATTAAATCACCGGTGCAAAGTCAGAGATTATTGATCGTAGATTAATCATGGCATCGTTCCAGAATCCGAATACTTGCATTAGTCCAATAATAATAAGGAAAATTCCACCAATATTTGTAATGTAATTGCCACGCTTAATTAAAAATGAACGTAGTTTGCGCGACTTTTCTAGCGCAAGTCCGAAAAGCAAAAATGGCGCACCTAACCCAAAACAGTAAGCAAGTGATAACAACGCGCCGCGGAGCGCGCTACCTTCTTGGAAAGCTAAAGTTTGAACGGCGCCAAGTGTTGGTCCAATACATGGTGTCCAACCTAAGCCAAATAAAAATCCTAAAATTGGTGCACTTGCTATTCCAGAGAACTTTTGAAGCGAAGGCCGCCAGCTCCAAGAAAATTTTTCACTATTTATAAATATAAAACCAAAGCCAATGGTTAATACGCCCAATACTCTCGTTAACCAATCTGAATTACTTGAAATCGTAGCTCCCAGCGAACCAAAAAGCGCACCGTAAATTACAAATAGAAAAGCAAAACCAGAAATGAATAGCAGTGTTCCAAGCACAATTCTAGATTTTGAATTACTTACGCCAGCTATGTACCCAAGAAAACCAGGCAATAGCGGCAATACACATGGTGAAATAAAGGAAAATAATCCAGCAATAGCAGAAACTACTAATGCAAAAATTAGGTTGCCATCAAAGATTTGGTTTACTAAGAAATCGTTCATTTTATTCCGCCAACAATTTCTTAATTATATTCTCTAAAGCCAGCACTGTAATTTCGCCACTTATCCGCGCAGCAATTCGGTTCTGCTTATCTAAAACTAAAGTAGTTGGAATTGCATTCGGCGATAATTGGCCACGAAATTTCACCAAAATAGCATCATCAGTCAAAGTTGGATAAGAAATAGCGAATCGCTTCACAAATGCTCGGGCCGAAGAAAGGTTATCCCTAGTTAAAATTCCAACAAACTGGATTTCGGGATATTTCTGTGCGAGCGATTCAAGAGCTGGAGCTTCAGCTCGACACGGCGAGCACCAAGAAGCCCAAACGTTAATCACTGCAACGCCATTGCGCTTGCCTTGGAATGTGTTGCCATCTAGCGTCGGCCCCGAAATTACTGGCGCAATTTTTCGGTCAGTTTCAGAAATCATAATCACAGCACCGTTACCAGATACAAACTTATCTTCATTAAGTGATGAAATACCAGCACCAGAACAACTGGTCAGAATTAATGCTAATGAAATACTAAATATGGCACGTTTCATTTTAAGATTTTTTTGGGAGTAAATGTACGGCTGGCTCGCTATAGCTAAATCCAGAAATCATTCCGTCTTTATCAAAGCGCACACTAGTAATTGACGCTAGCGTGCATTGGCGTTTTCTTGGATCATGTAAAAAATTTCGATGCTCAATCGCTAATCTCATTATCCAAATCGGTAATTGATGCGAAACGCAAATTGCATCTTTGCCATTCGCAGCTTTATTCGCCGCAAATATTGCTGCAAACATTCGATTAACTTGTTCGACATATGGCTCGCCCCATGAAGGCCGCCATGGATTCCATAAATATCGCCAAGCACTTGGTCGACGCAAAACACCGTCGCCAACTCCAAAAGGTTTTCCTTCAAATATATTTGCAGCTTCAATCAAGCGATCGTCCGTTGTAATTTTGATGTCATGCGCTTTTGCAATTGGTGCTGCAGTTTCTTGGGCCCGTTGTAACGGCGAGACATGGAGCGCACCGATATCTAAACTTTTAGACCAATTCGCAACAGCTTCTGCCATTAAAACACCGCGTTCGGATAATCGCCATCCAGGTTGCCTTCCGTAAAGAATCTTTCCTGGGTTTTCGACTTCACCATGGCGAAGTACATGAACGGTTGTAAAACTCTCCATGCCTTAAGCATAAAGCAGTAATTCGCGCCCAGTTCCGCTCTATTCGCTAAGGTATGGATATGGCAATCAATGAGAAACGGGTTGCCTTTTTTGATGTAGATAACACCCTAATTAAAGGTTCAACAATCTTCTTTCTCGGCCGCGGGATGTATCAAAGAGGGTTTTTCTCTAAGAAAGATATCGGTGCATTCGTGCTTGCGAACTTGAGATACCGAATGACCGGTACCGAAAAGCCAGAAGAAATTGCTAGGTTTCAAAAAGCTGCAACCGATTTTATTGGCGGCCATAATGTTTCGGAAATTAAAGCCACTGGTAGTGAAATTTATGATGAATTCGTTTCGCCAGCGATTTGGCAAGGCACTATTGATATTGCAAATCAACACCTAAACAATGGTGAAGGCGTCTGGTTAGTTACTGCTGCTCCAGAAGATATGGCTAATTTAATCGCCGAAAAATTAGGGTTGACTGGCGCTATCGGCACTAAAGCAGAAGTCAAAGATGGCAAGTACACCGGAAATTTAGTTGGCAATTTATTACATGGCCGTGAAAAAGCTAATGCAATCAAAGCCCTAGCAACCCAAAAGGGGTTTGCCTTGAAAGATTGTTTTGCATATTCCGATAGCCATCACGACTTGCCTTTATTAAATGCAGTTGGAAATCCATGTGTAATAAATCCTGATGCAAAACTTAGAATTATCGCCTACGCAAACGGGTGGCCAGTCCACGATTTTCGAAGAATGCGTTGGGTGAACCGATTTATTGGACCCATGATAAGTCGTTTCGCTGGCCTCTTCGCTTTTATAAAGCCAAGGCTCCGATAAGCGCTCAGTAAATTCTCGAATAGGCAGAATCGATACTTCTTCGGTAATGTAAGCCAGTTATGTCTGAATTAAAAGTAGTCCGTTCAATCATGCGATCTGCGCCATCGTTTGCCGATGAATTGCGCGCCCGCAGCGATTCCGAACTGCAGCTGCTTTTTAAATTGCGAGCCGATTTAATTGCACCTGTTCCATCAGATATGACTGCACTTTCAATTCGAGCTACATCTGGACCAAGCCTAGTTCGAGCAATCGAATCGTTAAATCAATGGCAATTTGAAGTTTTAGAAGCTTGTGTAGCGCTTGAAGAACCACTCTCAATTAAGTCAATCATTGCAGCCACCGATAAAGCGGCCACGCCGATAATAAATGAACTAATAGATCGCGCACTTCTCTATAAAGATGGTGAAGATCTACGTGCACCAAGAGCGCTGCGCGACATGATCGGAACCCAACCTGCCGGCCTTGGTCCCGTTGGTCCAGCAAAAGTTAAATTTAAAGATTTAGATGAAGCGCCAAAAGCCGCCCATGAAATATTAGAACGTTTAACTTGGGGACCACCGCGTGGTCAAGTTGGTGATGTAAGAAAAAAAGGTACTGCAGTTGCTTGGTTAATCGAACATCATTTCTTAATTCCGATGGATCAAACCACAGTTGCAATGCCGCGCGAAGTTGGGCTTTTCTTAAGAAAAGGAAAAGTACATAAGAAGATCACAACTACTGCACCTGAATTAGTTGGTGAAAAACGAAAACAGAGTGAAATTGACCGAGCTGCTATCGCCGGCATAAGTAATATTTTGCGTTGGTGCAATGAGTTAATGAACTATTGGGCTGAAGAAACTCCCTCGACTTTGCAAGCTGGTGGGTTGGGAATTAGAGATCTTAGAAAAGCTGCGGAACATTTAGGAGTGACCGAAAATTGCGCAGCATTTGTTGCAGAACTTTGTTATCTATCTGGAATTGTGGTCGCAGACCCAGACGGACGAGTTCTGCCAACAAGCGCTTTTGATATGTGGCAATTAAAAACTCCAGAAGAACAATGGGTTGAGATTGCAACGCTCTGGTCGTTGACATCAAGAGTTGCTGGACTAGTTGGTAAAGCGGATTCAAAGAATGTTAATGCGCTCGGTGCCGAATTAGACCGAGCAAATGCTGCGGTTATTAGAGCTCACATTTTAAAGATGTTACTTGAAAGGGCTGAATTAGCACCGTCGCTCGATAGCGCACAATCCTTTATTCAATGGGTTTACCCCAACCGCCGTGGTGGCACACTCCACGCAGATTTAGTTGAATGGACGCTGCGAGAATTGGAGTGGCTTGGTATTACCGGACAAGGCGCACTTTCTTCTTTTGGAAATAGATTTATTGAAGATGCTGACTCAATAAAAATTAATGAAGCGCTTCCTAAGCCAGTCGATCACATTTTGATTCAAGCCGATAACACTGCAATCGCACCCGGTCCGCTTACGATTGAGATTGCACGTCACTTATCTACTTTTGCTGATATTGAAAGTCGTGGTGGCGCCACGGTTTATCGCTTCAGTGAAAGTTCGATTCGTCGCGGATTAGATCATGGCCACTCTGGCGATGAAATTCGGACTTTCTTAACAAAAACTTCTAAGACCCCAATGCCGCAACCACTTGAATATTTAATCTCTGATGTGGCACGCAAACATGGACGCCTTAAAGTTGGATACGCAAATACTTATTTGAGATGTGAAGATGAAGCCACAATCAACCAAATACTTGGTGATAAGCGATTAGAGCATTTACGACTAAGACAAATAGCGCCACAAGTAATTATTTCTGACACTGAATCACGCGAAACAATTGAAGAGCTCCGGAGCGCTGGTTATTTCCCAGCCGGCGAAAGTAATACCGGTTCGGTAATTACTGCTGCCGGACAAACTCGTGCAAAATCTCGACCTAAACCACCGCGGATTATTGGCGAAGCAATGGAACCTTCGCAAACAATTTTAAATTCTGCGGTCCGAGCTCTACGCGCGGGCGAAAAAGCTTCAGCACGCCAACCCCAACGCGGCGCTGAAGTCCCAAGAAGTACTGCAAATGAAACTATGGATATGTTAAATAAATTTATTGGTGAGGAAGTTTCGCTAATAATTGGGTATGCCGACACAAATGGTGGCGTAACCCAACGAATTATTGATCCGCTATCAATTTCGCTCGGCACCTTGGTTGCTCGAGATCATGGCTCCGGCGAAGTCCAACACTTCCGAATTCCGCGGATTACCGGCGTAACTCCCGCATGAGCACCGATTACGGCAGACTTAGCGCCATGATTCTTGATGACCTCAAATTATTGGTTGAAACCGAATCGCCAACTGAAGATTTAGCCGCTTGTCAAAAAGTTATGGAAGTGGCCAACCAAATAACTAAAAAATTACATGGTGAAGCTGGCGAAATTATTACCGAAAACGGTCGACCAGTATTTTGGTTCGGCGCAAAGAACCCAAAAATTGTTTTGTTATGTCATTTAGATACAGTCTGGCCGCATGGTTCGTTTCAACCGTTATGGAGCGTTGTAGGTGATGTAGTTCGCGGTCCAGGTGCTTACGATATGAAAGCTGGGTTCTTGCAAGCTCTTTATGCAATGAAAGATTTATCGCGTGACAAAATTGCAATTATTGCAACTTCTGACGAAGAAACCGGTAGCGCAACCTCCCGTGGATTAATAGAGCGTGTTGCAAAAGATGCGGAAGCTGTTTTGGTCTTCGAATCTGCGATAGATGGAAAAGTTAAAACTGGGCGTAAAGGTACTTCGATGTACAAAATTATTGTGCATGGTCGCGCAGCTCATGCGGGATTAGAACCTGAAAAGGGAATTAACGCCACCGTTGAAATTGCTGAAGTTGTTAGGAAAGTTGTAGCACTCCAAGATTTAAATAATGGCACAACCGTTGTTCCAACTGCAATGGCTTCTGGGACCACCACAAATACAGTTCCGGCACTTGCTGCGCTAGATATCGATGCTCGCTCATTTAAAATGGCTGAACTCGAACGCGTTGATGCCGCAATTCGAAAATTAGCGCCAACAAACCCAGAGTGCCGAATCGAAATTCAAGGTGGCATCAATCGTCCGCCACTAGAACTTTCTGCCACAACCGCGTTATATGAGCGGTTAGAAAAAGTTGCTGCTGTAAATGGATTCGCACCAGTAGGTTCGGCTCAAGTCGGCGGGGCTAGCGATGGCAACTTCGCTGCAGCAGTCGGAGCGCCTACCCTGGATGGACTTGGGGCGCTTGGGTCAGGTGCGCATGCCCTAACTGAATGGGTACAAATCTCAGCGATGACCGAACGTTCCCAATTAATCCATGAATTTATTAAGGATTTAATTAAATGAGTGATGGGCCGCTAATTGTTCAGAGTGACAAAACACTTCTCCTAGATATTGATCATCCGCTTTCAACCGATTGTCGGCGCGCGATTGCGCCATTTGCAGAACTAGAAAAATCTCCAGAACATATTCACACCTATCGCCTTACTTCGTTAGGGCTTTGGAACGCGCGTGCTGCTGGACATGATGCTGAAAAAGTTATAGATGTTCTAATTAAGTATTCTAGGTTCGCAATTCCGCACGCGCTATTAGTTGATGTTGCGGAAACTATGGGGCGGTACGGCAGACTCCGATTGGAATCAGATCCAATTCATGGATTGATTTTAATTTCAACTGATCCAGCTGTTTTACAAGAAGTTGTGCGCGGTAAAAAAGTTGCACCGCTACTAGGTGCCAGAATTGATAACGAAACAATTGCAGTTCATCCAAGCCAACGTGGCCATTTGAAACAAGCGCTACTCCGTTTAGGTTGGCCGGCCGAAGATTTTGCTGGATATGTTGATGGCCAAGCTCATGAGATTTCATTGGTCGAAGACGGCTGGCATATGCGTGAATACCAAAAACTTGCAGCCGAAGGATTTTGGCATGGCGGATCTGGTGTTGTAGTACTGCCGTGTGGCGCTGGTAAAACCATTGTTGGCGCGGCCGCAATGGCACACGCAAAAGCGACAACTTTAATTTTGGTAACAAATACTGTGGCTGCTCGCCAATGGCGTGATGAATTGCTCCGCCGCACAAATCTCCATGAAGATGAAATTGGTGAATACTCTGGCGCAAAGAAAGAAATTCGCCCGATCACAATCGCTACTTACCAAGTTATGACTACCAAGAAAAATGGGTTATTTGCCCATTTAGACCTCTTTGACGGCCATGACTGGGGATTAATTATTTACGACGAAGTTCATTTGTTGCCTGCTCCGATTTTTAGATTTACCGCTGACATTCAATCTCGTCGACGTCTGGGTTTAACTGCGACGCTAGTTCGGGAAGATGGCATGGAAGGCGAAGTTTTTTCTTTGATTGGGCCAAAACGATTTGATGTTCCGTGGAAAGAGATTGAAGCCCAAGGTTATATCGCGCCGGCAGATTGTGTTGAAGTTCGAGTAACGTTAACTGAACACGAAAGATTAAATTACGCAACCGCCGAGACCGAGAACCGCTATCGAGTTTGTGCCACCACTGCCACAAAGAAGAGCGTTGCTATGGCGTTAGCAAAATTTCATGAAAATGATCAAGTTTTGATTATCGGACAATACATAGATCAAATTGATGAAATTTCTAATGATTTAGGGGTACCAATTATTAAAGGTGACACCCCAATTAAAGAACGAGAATTTCTCTACAATGCATTTCGAAATGGCGAGATTAAATGTTTAGTAGTCTCTAAAGTTGCTAACTTCTCAATTGATTTGCCAGAAGCTTCAATTGCAATCCAAATCTCCGGAACATTTGGATCGCGCCAAGAAGAAGCCCAACGCCTTGGTCGAATACTTCGCCCTAAAGCCGATGGTCGTGGCGCCCGTTTTTACTCACTTGTTGCAAGAGATACGGTCGATCAAGATTTTGCACAAAATCGCCAACGTTTCTTAGCAGAGCAAGGTTATTCTTACCGAATCATTGATGCTGATGATGTTTTTACTGGGAAGCTTTAATTTCTAATATTGCTTTAGTAAAACGCTCTGGATTTACTCGCCAATAATCATGTGGTGCGCCGTTAATGAGAATCACTGGAACTTTTTCACCATATTCGCGCTCTAACGCTAAATCGCCATCAATTAACCGCCTCTCTATTTTGAAATCTAGAGTCGTTCTTAATTCATTTAATTTTGCTTCCGCAACATCACAGAGGTGGCACCCACTTCTTGAGTAAATCAGGACCTCAATCATCTTCACCTTGATGTTCTCGCTAATTGAGTGAGCGAATCCTTAATACTTACTGACAGTTTTAAGGTTCTCGCATGACCAGACATGCCCCAATCTTCTCAGCCTGATAGCGTCTCCCGCTATGCGCAGCAAAATCTTCCTCATCACGTCTGCATTAGCGCTCTCGATCCTCAGCGTCCCACAGGCGGAAGCTCTTGGGTTTACCCGAACCCCCTCAACGGTTTGGTTTCATACTTATGCAACCGGAGTTCAGAGCAAGAGCTATCCAGCCGTAACTGCCAATGTAAAAGCGAACGAAGCCGGCAAGAGTGCAAATCTTGAAACCAAAAGTAAATTCATCGTCACATACACTGGATTTCCAGATGATGCTAAAGCCGCTTTCCAAGCAGCAGTTGATATTTGGTCCGATCTTTTTCAATCTTCAGTACCGATTCGAATAAATGCGACTTGGGGAAGACAAGCCACTGTGGTGTTAGGTTCGACTCGTCCTGATTTCTTTTACAAAAATTTTGTTGGTGCACCTGCAAAAGATTTAAATTATGCAACCGCTTTAGCTAATGCGCTTGCCGGGAGGGATCTAGATCCAGCTCGACCAGACATCATCATGACTATTAATTCTCGTTCCGCTTTTTATACCGGAACTGACGGTAAGCCACCGCCACGAACTTACGATTTGGAATCTGTCGTGATGCACGAAATTGCACATGGCCTTGGCTTCCTTACCTTAGCTTCATACGATCCATTCTTTGGTTACGGAAATATCGAAGACCCAACTCCATTCGATGCATTTGCCCAACTTGAAGATGGTCGTCGCTTAATGGATCTATCTACACCTTCACTTGAATTGGGGAGTGCTTTAACAGCTCCACTTTATTGGGGCGGCGCAAATGGCGTTGCTGCTAACAATGGCAACAAACCGCTGCTTTATACGCCAAAAACTTATGAAGGTGGATCTTCGGTTAGCCATCTAGATGAAAAAACATTCTCACAAAGTCTGACCGATGCAGCGATGACTCCTAATCTAGATGCGGGTGAAGTGTTTAGATCACCGGGTCCGATTACTCTTGGAATGTTAGAAGATATGCGCTCCAAGCCAGGAGCCGGAATCCCAGTAGGGCTACCAGAAGCGCCCCGGAATGTTAAGGCAATTATTGGTGATAAGTCCGCAATAATTACTTTCGATCCGCCAGCAAACTTTCGGGCGGCACAAGTAACTTCCTACCAAGTAACTGCAAGTTTTGGTGGACAGAGCGTTGAAGTTACCGATAGCCCAGCTTTAATAACAGGTTTAAAAAATGGCAGCACTTATTCATTTAAAGTATTGGCGCGTAACCAACTCGGTGATTCGCCTACTGAGCCAAGTAATGCAATTTCGCCTGAAGCCGGCTGGAAAACTTCAGTAATTGATGGAATAGCTGATGGCAAATATATATCAACAAATATGTATAAAGGTCAGCCAATAATCGCTTATACCGATTCTAAGAACGGTGATGTGAAGGTTGCTACTTTCAACGGTAAGAGTTGGATGGTTTCAACTGTAGATGGAAATGGCACATTAAACGGTAAAACTACAAACAATGTTGCTGGTGATGTTTCACTTTGCGTTTCCGGCACTGGGAGTAAATCAACTCTAAATCTCTTTTATACAGATTTAGTAAACAAAGATTTACGATATGCCGAATTCGATGGCAAAACCTGGAAATATGAAGTTGTAGATGGCGATGCACCAACTGTCCAAAATTACAGCGAAAAGGTGCGAGTTCGTACCGCAAGCGATGTCAGCATGACAAACGCATGCGCAGTAACGCCATCTGGGTTACAAGTTATATACCGCGATGAAAGTCAAGGCGTATTACTCGGCGCAGTTCGCAGCATGAATAGCTGGATTTATGAATTAATAGATGGTGACCGCGCAACTGATGGTAGATCAACCGGAGATGTTGGTTTCCATTTACAAGCAGTGGTTCTTGGGAAGAAAGTTTATGTATTTTATGATTCTATTTTGGTGGTAAACCAAAATAGCGAAGCAACCCAAGGCGAAGTTCGATTAGCTACTCGCAGCACTATTTATCCTGAAGATTGGGTTTACCAAACCGTGGCCACAACTGGTGGGTCGTTGGCTGTCTCCGGCTACAACGTCGGAGTTTCAGTAGTTGGTAATCGCGTATTTGGAAGTTGGTATAGCGCATCTGGAATTACAATTCCTAATCCAAATAAAATAAATTGGGCAGTTATCTCTAACAGTGACCCAGTGATTGCCGCTTCTAGCGATGCCTACGGAACTCCGATAGGTGCTCTTGCAATAGATGATAAAGATTTGATATTTGGTTGCGAAGCGAGACTATGCAAAATTTCTAAACTTGATCAAAGCATCCGTCTAGTATCGAACGCCAAGATGGATAAGAAAAGTGATGCGGTTTGGATAACCATCAATAAGGTGCGTTATGCGTTAACCAGTATTAACGCAAAACTCACGTTGCTAAAGCCTTAATTACTTCTTATTTCGACGCTGAATACGTGTCTTCTTAAGTAATTTCTTATGCTTCTTCTTCGCCATCCGCTTACGGCGCTTCTTAATTACTGAACCCATATCAACTCCTTTACTAAATCTAGTCTTCTCTGAAAATCGATAGCTGTAGGTTACCTGTTATTTAACGGTGCTAGGTAGAAAGGTCACCGAATACTCATTTTCAACGCCAGTTTCTGCAATTATCGAATAACCAGTGGCTTTTTGATAACTAATCGAAACAGGTGAGCGGCCGCCGCTAATACTCCGTGCAACTTTAATCGCACCTTTGTTATCGAATTCTAAAAAGATCAACGTGGCTGACTTTGGTTTCCAATTAGTTAATGTTGGGATCCCGCCCTTTGAAACTAAGATTGTGCTATTTCCGGCTGTAAGCGCGGAGGTGGTAGCGTTAATTCGAATACTCCAAAGCGGTTTTGCGCTTTGATTAAATTGTGTGATGGTCGCTTCGCTAATTTTTGTAGATTGCGCAAAACCGCCGAGTAAATAAGAATCTGAAACGGTCTCCCAACTTCTCGAAGTTTTAGATAACGAACTTCGCACCACACTCTTCAATACACCTTTGCTATTTAATGCAAGAATAACGCCATCAACCACGCCAACTAATTTCGTTTTTAAAATTAGATCTACACTTTTCCCAATCAAAAAATATGTGCCATCTTGGTTTCTTAATATTCCACGAAGCGATGTATCTCGTGCTCCGATTTTTGTTATCACATTACAAGTGCTGGCTAAGTTACAGAATAAAACTTGCCCGACTCGGCCAGTTTCAACCATTAGATCACCCACTATTACTAAGCCATCGGGTGAGGTAGCCAAATCTCTTGGAATTATTGGAGTAGTAGATTGGTATTTAATAGTTCCAACTAATTCACCTGAAGCAGAAATGTGCCAAACATTCGTCGTAAGCAATCCTAAACTTCGATTGGTTTCCTTTGAAACTGTAATTGAGTCTGGATTAATAACTATTACATTGGTTTCTGCAGTTGTTAACGCAACTGAAGATTCACTCGCGCCAAGCACCCAGAATGAATTATCGCTATCTGCTATTACCGAGGTTGCAATATCTTCTAAACCACCACCAAGGCGTAAGCCCCAAATTAGCGCGCCATTTTGGGCAATTTTCGCAATAAATCCATCAGTTTTACCCAAGCCGTTACCTGATACCAATTTTTGATTACTGGTTTCACCGATTGTTCCGACGAGGACAATTCCACTACTTGTATAAATGCTCTTAATGATTGAACTGTTTGAACCTAGCGAAAACGTGGTGGCGGGAGTGGTGGCAATTACTTTAATTGGGGTTACTGCATTTGCGGTCGGAACGGTAACGGCGATTAATAGCGCCAGAACCAAACGAAATTTCAAGCAAGCTCCTGCGATCTGTCTCGAGCGGCTTTAAGCGCAGCGCTAATTATTTCACCAGTATTTGCTTGGTAAAACGTTTCTAACGCAGCTGCCGTTGTGCCTTTAGGGCTAGTTACATTCTCGCGCAGAGTTGTTGGACTCTTTCCGCTTTCATTTAACATAGCCGCTGCCCCGGTAATTGTTTGAATTGTTAATTTAGTTGCGGCGGCTTCAGAGAGTCCAAGTGCAATTGCGCCTTTAATCATCTCTTCAACAAAGTAAAAGAAATATGCGGGACCAGATCCGCTGGTTGCGGTGACGGCATCTTGAAGTTCTTCGGCCAAAACTATTACTTCACCACTTGAAGCTAAGAAATTAGTTACAAAATCTATATCAGATTCGGTGGCATGAGTTCCACCCGAAATTGCAGCCATACCTTTTCCAACAAGCGACGGTGTATTTGGCATAACCCGAATTACTGGCGTACCTGGCTTAACTCGTTCTTCAATAAATGCACTCCGCTTGCCGGCAGCAAAAGTAACTAAGAGCGTGGTAGCAGGAATTGTTGGAGATATCGTTTCAATCAAAGTACCCATATCTTGCGGCTTGACCACCAATAAAATGACATCGCAATCAGTTGCAATATTCTCGATAGTCGATGGTGTAACTCCGTATTTATTTTGGAGTTCGGTTAGACGTTCGGCACGTTTATCTGCAATGCAAATGGCGGACGGGGCCGAACCCGAATTAATTAGTCCCGCTAATAAAGCTTCACCCATCACACCAACTCCGATAACACCGATGTAATTTCGAGAAAGACGCATGTGACAAGCGTACCCATAAGCCATAGGCTCTGCGATTATGCCTGAGGTACATCCAAATTTTGCGCGTGAGTGGATTGAATTTATTGATCCAGCTAACCCCGCTGAATTATTTAAATGCGATTTAACTTGGCTAACTTCATATTGGACCTGCATTTTTGGAAATGGTTGCAAGGGCGTTGAGGCGGACCAACCTGATAATGGATGTTGTACTGATGGTGCTTACTATTCAAGTGAAGATGATGAAGCGCGAACCTTAAAAGCTGCGGCTCGCTTAACTCCCGCAATCTGGCAATTTTATGATGAAGCCCAACCTAAGAAAAAAGGTGGCGCGTTGAAGATTTCCGAGATTGGTCTTGATAAAGATCGCAAAACTCGTAAAGTAGATAACTCTTGTATTTTCTTAAATCGTAAAGGTTTTTCACGCGATGGCTTTGTTGGCAATCACGGTTGCGCGCTACATCAATTAGCACTTGATGAGAAAATTCATTTTGTAGAAACTAAACCCGATGTTTGTTGGCAACTTCCAATTCGTAGATCATTTGAAGTACGCGAATTCGGAGATGACAAAGTTTCCGTAACTGTTATAGGCGAGTACGAACGACTTGCTTGGGGTGAAGGTGGCGTAGATTTTGATTGGTATTGCACCAGCAATACTGAAGCGCATGTTGGTCGGGAACCGGTTTATCTTTCAAACAAGGTAGAGTTAGTTGCACTAATGGGCGCGCCCGCATATAAAGAACTTGCCCGTCATTGTGATAATCGAATGGCGGCGCTGAAATCAACACGACGAAAGACGCTCCCGCTCTTTGTGGTCCATCCAGCCACAGTTCAAGCGCGTAGCTAAAGCGCAAGTCAGTCCTAGGTTCTAGGCTTCGACCATGGCAAAGAGCTCTGCACCAAAACCGCTAAAAGACCCATTCCGATGCGCAGAATGCGGTTGGAGTACTAATAAATGGGTTGGTCGCTGTGGCGAATGCCAAGCGTGGGGAACCGTTGAAGAGATAGCTGCTCCTAAAAAACTTTCGCTAATTGCAACTTCAGTTACAAATGCAGCGCTCCCAATTGGTGATGTTGCTATCGAGAGTGCGCGAGCGCGAACTAGTGGGGTTCCCGAGTTAGATCGAGTACTTGGTGGCGGTTTAGTTCCTGGCGCGACAATTTTATTAGCAGGTGAACCAGGCGTTGGTAAATCAACTTTACTTTTAACGGTTGCGGCCGAAAGCGCACGCCGTGGCTTAACAACTTTATATATCAGCGGCGAAGAATCTACTTCCCAAGTTCGACTTCGTGCCGAACGACTTGGCGCGCTCGACAAAGAACTCTGGTTAGCATCCGAAACTGAACTCGGTTCGGTAATTTCACATATTGATGAAGTAAAACCTGCGCTACTAGTTATCGACAGCATCCAAACAATTGGAAGCGCTGCAGTTGATTCCGCGCCTGGCGGTGTTACCCAAGTACGCGAAGTTGCTGCCGCGTTAATTCGGTTATGTAAAGAGCGCGCTATAACTTTAGTTTTGGTGGGACATGTAACTAAGGATGGTTCTATTGCTGGACCAAGATTATTAGAACATGTAGTAGATGTAGTTTTACAATTCGAGGGCGAGCGCCATTCCAGATTACGATTAATCCGTGCCATTAAAAATCGTTATGGTGCTAGCGACGAGGTCGGTTGTTTTGATTTACATGATGGTGGCATCGAAGGGCTTCCTGACCCAACTGGTTTATTTACAACGCGTCATATTGATCCGGTTCCAGGTACTTGCGTGACCGTAACTCTGGAAGGTCGCCGCCCATTACTTGCCGAAATCCAAGCGTTAGTTAGCGCTGCTAAAGATGTTGATTATGGAAATGCTCGACGTGTAACCAGTGGACTAGATAATTCACGAACCGCGATGACGCTCGCCGTTTTAGAACTGCGTGCCGGAATTCGCTTAACCGGGCGGGATGTTTACGCCGCTACTGTCGGCGGAATGAAAATGACCGAACCCGCAGCCGATTTAGCGTTAGCGCTAGCTGTTGCATCTGCCGCTAAAGGTTTAGCGCTCCCCGCAGATTTAGTCGCTATTGGTGAAGTTGGATTAGCTGGTGAAATTCGTAAAGTAAGTGGCGTGCAACGGCGCTTACAAGAAGCGCATCGACTTGGCTTTAAACGTGCGTTAGTCCCACTCGGATCTGAAACCAAGCTCGATGGGATGGAAATCTTAGAAGTTGCCCGATTAGAGCAGGCGATTTCACGAGTCAAAATTCAAAACGGTTAATTCTTTTAAATTAAATTTTCAGCTGCGATCTCAGCGGCTCGATTAGCAATTCGTACTTTAGAAAGCGAAACCTCTCGACCAATACTAATATTAATTAATTCAATCATTGATTCACCGGCTTCAGCGATACCGCCAGCAAATATAACTGGAAGCTCAGATTTCCCAATTACTGTATCTATTTGTAAAACTAAATCAATTAAATAATCAGCTGCTATCGCAAGAATATCCTGTGCGGCTAGATTGCCTTTTTTTGCAAGTGCAATGACCGGCTTGGCAAGTGCCGCAATCGCTGATCTATCTTTGGAATATACAAACTCTTTTATTCCATTCCAATCTTTGCATTTAGTAAAATCTAATACTTCAGCTTCTAGCGAGCCTTTTGTAATTGCACTTTTAGTATCTATTGCAGCTAAGGTCCGCCTAATTGCTTCACGGCCAATCCAATATCCGGCACCTTCATCGCCTAGCAAATATCCCCAACCACCGGCCCTTACAACTTTTCCAGTCTCTGTCATATAAATTGCGATTGATCCGGTTCCTGCATATAAGAAAACTCCTTCACCAAATTCAAAATGTGCACGATAACCAAGGACCATATCCATCACAATCTCTATCTCAATTTCACCAAATACTGATTGGAATATTTCGATAATCTCGCCATTATTTTCCGGATCTGAGCTAGTGCCAGTTATCCCCGCATAGACTGAACTTATTTTTTCGCCTCCTGCAGCGGACTTAATCTCATTAAGAACTTTTAGTAAGCGAGCTTTAGATTCTGATCGATAGACGTGACCGTCGATCGGTTCGGAAACGCCTGCTTTTATCGCGCCTTTTTGATCGCGTAACGCCCATTTTGCTGCGGTAGCGCCGCCATCAATTCCCAAAGTAAACATGGCGTTAGCCTTTCACAGCGCCTGCTGTTAATCCCTTAATGAACTGCTCCGAAATGATTAAATAGAGCGTAATTAATGGAAGTGCGGCAATCATCAAGCCTGCAAAGATGATGCCCCATTGCGATGAATACTCTCCGAAGAATGCAGTCAATCCCTGCATGATGGTTTTCTTCTCTGGTGATTGTAAGAACACTAGTGGCAAGAAGAAATCGTTCCATATTGGGATAGCTGAATAAATTGCAACAATTGCAAGCCCTGGCCTAACTAGTGGGGTTAGTACAATTCGCAACAATTGAAATTCTGATGCGCCATCAATTCGAGCTGCATTATCCAGATCAGATGGTAGTACGCTAAAAAATCCGCTCATAATGAAAATTGCTGCTGGCAATGCTCCGGATGTGTAAACCAGAATTAAACCAATATGAGAATCTAGAAGATGCATCCATTTAAGTTGGATAAAGAGCGGCAAAATCGCTAACTTCGCCGGTATTAACATGCCAGAGAGAATAAAACCGAGAATTAATGAGTGGCCTTTAAATTTATATCGCCCTAAAACAAAACCTGCGCCTAATGAAAGTAGTAATATCAAAATTAAAGATCCGCCTGTAACAATTAAAGAATTCTTCATGTAAGTAGGAAAAGTACCGCCAGCCCAAACATCTTTGAAATTTTGCCAGTAAGGATCGGAGGCAAGCTTCATAGGTGAACGCGCAAAATCATTAGTTTCTCGTAATGAAGAATTCACAATAAACAAGAGCGGCAAAATTACGATTACGGTATTGAAGATTAGAACTGAACGAAAGAATAACTTTGAGGCAAATAATTTAATCACATCTGCACCTCGCGAGAGCGCAAATATTTAGAACCAAATCCTGCGCCAATTCCAACAATAGTAAATATCAATACCCCGAGTGCAGCGCCAATTCCAATTTGATTTGCTCCAGAATCAACCGAGCCGAAAGATAATCGGTAGAACATCAGAGCAAGCGTGTCGGTTGCACCAGCCGGACTGCCGGAAGAACCCCCTAAAACATAAGGTAAATCAAACCATTCAAATGCACCGATGAAAGTTAAAATTGTAACGATCGTCATTGATGGCGCTAATAATGGAAACATTATTTTACGAAATATTTGACCCTCACTTGCGCCATCTATTTTAGCGGCTTCTAAATATTCGCTGTTGATTGCATTTAGCCCGGCAAGAAAAATGATTGCGGGAAACCCAACCCAGCGCCATAAGTTAATAAAGACCAATGTAGGCAAGGCTGTTGCTGTACTGCCAAGCCAAGTAAGAGCTAGCGAATCCCAGCCAACTTTATGAAGCAAATAATTTATCGGACCATAAAATGGGTCGAGCATTGCTTGCCACATATACCCAACAATTACTAAAGAAAAAATGACCGGCAAGAAGATTACTGTCCTAAAAAATCTTTGGCCGCGCTTTAATCTATAAAGCGCATAAGCAATTAAAATTCCGAGAGATGTTTGAATTATTAGAATTCCGATGAAAACCAGGGTGTTATGTCGCATCGCCATAAATAGCGAATCTCTAAAGGGGAATGCAAATAGTCTTCTAAAGTTTTCGATTCCGGCAAAACTGCCGCGTTGGAATCCAGTCCAATGAAAAAACGAATAACTTAGCGTGGTGAGCGCTGGAAGGCTTGTAAAAATTATTATGGTTAATAGAGCTGGAAGTAGCAACAAATAAGTAAACCTTTGTTGATCTCGTTTTAATCCAGATTTAGCCATTGCTCATCTCTTTTTGCCTTGCGAAAAATTGATAAGGCGCAGAGATTCCTCTCTGCGCCTTATCGTTACTTATCTATGCTTTTGGTTTAAGTGGTGCGTACCAAGTTGCAACACCAGCTTGGATAGCCGCAGCTAGTTCAGCAGCGGTTTGAGTACCAGCTGCAACTTTCTGGAATCCAGGTTGCATGATGGATGAAGATGTTGGTGCGCCGTAGCGGAAACCAACAAGAGTTAAGAATGGAGTTCCAGATGATGGAATCGCACGAACCATACTGACAACAGCTGGATCGGTGACTTTTACGCCTGAAATTGTGGAGATCCAACCAAGTGAATCGGCAGCATCTTGCATGAATGCCTTGCTTGAAAGGAAGTTCATGAATTTAATTGCTGCTGCCTTGTTAGTGGTCTTTGCATTAATTGCAAAGCCGCCGTCAGCCCAGTTAGTTACATAACGTGGAGTTCCAGCTGCTGCTGCAGGAGCAGGCATCCAACCAACGTTAAGTGATGGGTTTAGCGAACGAAAATATGAAATTTCATAGTTTCCGCCGATATAGAACGCAGCTTTTTCGTTAGCAAAAAGTCCACGAGCAGTGTTGTAATCCAAACCAGCATGGCCAGTTGGGAAGTACGCAACTAGATCTTTCACAGCTTGAAGTGAAGCTACAAAATTCTTATCTGTAAAAGTTTTGTTACCAGCAACAATATTCTTATAGAAATCATTACCGCCGTAGAAAGTTGGTCCGACTGCGCCCCAGAGTTGTTCCATTCCAGGTGCATATCCACTGCCATTACCCAAAGGCAAAATTCCGGCTGCTTTAACTTTATCCATTGCAGCAAAAAATGATGACCAAGTAGTTGGCAGTGCTTTAACACCAGCCTTCTTTAGTAGATCTGGGTTATACATAACTCCAAGAACTGAAGTTGCATATGGCAACCCATATTGAAGCTTGCTGGTATATCCCTGTGCTCCGGCAAGAGTTCCTGCTGGAATCTTTTTAAGTGCTGGAATATCTTTCGATGTTAGTGGCATGAAATAGCCAGCATCAGAAAGGTTTGCCATGCCACCGTATGCACGCATCTGCATTACATCTGGTCCTTTTCCTGCAGTAAGCGCAGTTGAAAGAAGTGCGTTGTAATCAGTTGCTACATAAGGTGTGAATTTTACGGAGATACCAGTTGCTGCTAGAAATTTTGCAGCTTGTGCTTCATAAAAAACTTTATCCTCTGGACGCCAGCTCCAGAAGGTAATTTCTGTTGCTGCATTCGCAGGTGAAGCTGTAATAGGTACGACAATCGCAGCAGTTGCGAAAACTGCAGCCATTAAACCGCGTAACCGGCTTTTAGTTTTAATCACTTATTTCCTCCTCGAGAGCGGGATGGTTTAGAAGTTGAATGAAATCCCTCGATATCACTCAGCTTCTTTCCAGAACGGATTCCCACAGCCGCCCTAGATTGATCTAGAGCAGTCTTGGTACCGCTCCAGTTTCTCTGTGCTAACGCAACACAGAGACAGTCAACCACCGTTAATTGTGCGATTCGACTCGCAGTTGCACCGCTTCGGAAGGTGGTTTCCCGTGCGGAAGTATGTAAAACAAATTCTGTTAGTGCGCCAGCAGGACTTCTAAGCGCATTTGTAATTAAAACTAAATTTATGCCTCGTTTTTTAAACTCGGTCATGACATCAACTACATCTAAAGTTGTACCGCTGTGACTTATAGCGACTAACACGTCGCCTTCTTTCAATAACGCGAGTGAAGTTAGCGCTGAATGTGCGTCGCGCCAAGCAACTGCGTGTTTCCCTAATCTATTTAATTTAAGTTGTAAATCCATTGCAACATAACCACTTGATGCCAACCCAACTATTCCAATTGTTTTAGCATTTTCCCAGAGCGTAAGCACTTCTTCAAAAATCTTTAAATCTAACCGCTCCGTGGTTGTTTGAATCGCACGTGAATCAGCGTGAGCAATCTTTCGAATTATGTCGGCGGAAGTGTCGGTAGAGGTGATGCCGCCATCTAATTCTGATTCCGCAATTCCTAAATGTTCGATCCGACTGAGATCGCTTACAAGTGCAAGCCGAAATTCTGGATAGCCTTTAAATCCTAACGTTTTACTGAATCGGACAACTGATGCAACAGAGGTTTTGCTAAATACCGCGAGTTGAGAGATATTCATTTCGGAAACTTGATCTGGATTTTCGATTACTACATTTGCGATAGAAACTTCGCTGGCATGAAAAGATGAAAATGAGTTTTTTATCTCTCCTAAAACGTCGCGATAGTTTTTTCCAACAACTCGGAGTGGTGTGGATGTAGCAGTCATTGACCACCTCCGGTGAAAATTAAATTCAGCAAACGCTTTGCTTGGTGAAAATTATCGCCTTATTAAGCCAAGGTCAAGCAGAAAACCTTCGAGTTGAACGAGTTATTAACGGCCCAGCGCTTCTCGGATTCGATTTGAGGAGGCAAGCAATCGTTCGCGAGCCGCTTTCGCATCTAGATTTAAGAGCAACATCAAGATTGCAACTTTCACTTCGTGATTAGCCTCGTTAAGAGCTCGTACCGATTCTGATCGAACCGCGCCAGTTGCTTTTTCAATAATTCGAATCGCGCGGTCTTGCAACTTTTCATTAGTTACTTGAAGGTCCACCATGAGATTTCCGTAAGTCTTTCCGAGTCTAACCATGGCTATTGTCGAAATCATATTTAAAACCAATTTTTGAACTGTACCTGATTTTAATCTGGTAGAGCCAGCAAGAAGTTCGGGCCCAGAATCTATTTCGATTGGATGATCGACAATCTTTGATATTTCGGAATTTGGATTGCTTGTTAATCCTATAGTTAGTGCGCCAACCTCTTTTGCTAATTGCAGCGCACCAATTACATACGGCGTCCTGCCACTTGCAGCAATTCCAACCACGGCATCAAGTTGTGAAACTTTTTTAGCTTTTAAATCTGCGGCACCAGCGTTGGGATCATCTTCAACACCTTCTGCTGGATTTCTTAGTGCATCATCACCACCAGCAATAAATGCCAATACTTGATTTTCGTCAACGGAAAAAGTTGGGCCGCATTCGGCTGCATCTAAAACACCTAATCGTCCAGATGTTCCAGCACCTAAGTAAATTAACCGTCCACCTTGTAGTAAGCGATCCACAATGCCATCAATAGCTTTTTCAATTTCTGGAAGTTTCAAAGCGATTGCGCGCGGAACTTCGGCGTCACTTTCATTCATCGCTTGCAGTAATTCAGTTACTGACATTGCATCGAGCAAGTGGTATTTGGCATCAACTTGTTCGGTACGTAATGAACCGATTTTTGACTCAGAATTACCATTTTCGATAGTCATCAAAGCCTTCCTCAAGTGCAATACTCGTTTAAGAGTAATACCCTTGGGAGAAAAGTCAAAAGTGCAACGAAATTAAGCGGTTGGTGCTTTCGCTAAATCGCCAGGTGAATCCGGTAATTGTTCTCTTGGCACGCCTTTAAAAGTAAAGGTTTCGGAGCCAATCTCGCCTTCTTTTGCCGGAGCAACATCAATCAAGATGATCTCGCCAGCTTTAATATCGCCGAAAAGAATCCTCTCTGAAAGCGCATCTTCAATATCGCGTTGGATAGTGCGACGAAGCGGGCGTGCGCCAAGAACTGGGTCATAGCCGCGCTTAGCTAAGAGCGCTTTTGCGGTCGAAGTTAACTCGATACCCATATCTTTCGCCTTCAAGCGGTCTTCCAAGTTTGCGATCATAAGATCAACAATTTGGACAATTTCGTTCTCACTTAATTGATGGAAGACAATTACATCATCAATACGGTTTAAGAATTCCGGACGGAAGTGTGTCTTGAGTTCATCTTGAACTTTCGCCTTCATCCGCTCGTAATTACCAAGCACATCAGAGACATTTGTGAAGCCAAGCGCCAAACTCTTTGAGATATCGCGAGTACCAAGGTTTGTAGTCATGATGATTACAGTGTTCTTGAAATCAACGACTCGACCTTGCGCATCAGTTAAGCGACCATCTTCAAGTACTTGTAATAGTGAATTGAAGATATCTGGATGTGCTTTTTCAATTTCATCAAAGAGCACAACAGAGAACGGTCGACGTCGCACTTTCTCAGTTAATTGGCCACCTTCGTCATACCCAACAAAGCCTGGAGGTGCGCCAAAAAGCCTTGAAGCGGTGTGCTTTTCAGAGTACTCCGACATATCAAGTTGAATCAGCGCATCCGCATCACCAAATAGGAATGCTGCAAGCGTCCGTGATAATTCAGTCTTACCAACACCAGATGGACCAGCGAAAATAAATGAACCACCGGGACGTTTTGGATCTTTAAGCCCCGCGCGAGTTCGACGGATTGCTTGTGAGAGCGCTTTGATGGCTTGGTCTTGACCGATAACGCGACGGTGAAGTTCATCTTCCATGCGAAGCAAGCGCGCAGTTTCGGCTTCAGTTAATTTGAAGACTGGAATTCCAGTTGCGGTAGATAGAACTTCTGCAATTAATTCTTCATCAACTACAGCGACAACATCTAGGTCGCCAGCTTTCCAAGCTTTTTCACGCTCTGCTTTTTCTAAGATTAAATTCTTTTCTTTATCGCGAAGTGCAGCAGCTTTTTCAAAATCTTGGCCGTCGATTGCTGATTCTTTTTCTTTTCGAGCATTTGCAATCTTGTCATCGAATTCACGAAGCTCTGGTGGCGCAGTCATGCGACGAATTCGCAGTCTGGAACCAGCTTCATCAATTAAATCAATCGCTTTATCTGGCAAGAATCGGTCAGCTACATATCGATCTGCAAGCGTGGCGGCAGAAACTAGCGCAGCATCTGAAATCGAAACTTTGTGATGGGATTCGTAACGATCGCGCAGACCTTTAAGAATTTCAATGGTGTGTGAGAGCGAAGGTTCGGCAACTTGAATTGGTTGAAAACGTCGCTCAAGCGCCGCATCCTTTTCTAAATGTTTTCGGTACTCATCAAGAGTTGTTGCACCAATTGTCTGGAGTTCACCACGAGCCAACATCGGCTTCAAAATACTTGCGGCATCAATAGCACCCTCGGCAGCGCCAGCGCCAACTAGTGTGTGAATTTCATCGATAAAAAGAATGATGTCGCCACGGGTGCGGATCTCTTTTAATACTTTTTTCAAACGTTCTTCAAAATCACCGCGATATCGACTACCTGCTACCAGCGCGCCTAAGTCAAGTGAATAAACTTGTTTATCTTTTAAAGTTTCTGGAACGTCATTTTTTACGATTGCTTGTGCTAATCCTTCAACTACCGCGGTCTTTCCAACGCCAGGTTCACCAATCAATACTGGATTATTTTTAGTGCGTCGTGAAAGAATTTGCATGACGCGCTCAATCTCTTTTTCGCGACCAATAACTGGGTCTAATTTTCCTTCACGCGCAGCTTGGGTTAAGTTTCTGCCAAATTGATCTAGAACTAATGAAGTTGCTGGTGTGCCCTCTGCTGGTCCGCCGGTTGATACTGCTTCTTTTCCTTGATAACCAGAGAGCAACTGAATAACTTGTTGGCGAACTCGATTTAAATCCGCACCAAGTTTTACGAGAACTTGTGCTGCAACGCCTTCGCCTTCACGAATCAAACCAAGGAGAATATGTTCGGTACCGATGTAGTTGTGGCCAAGTTGCAACGCTTCGCGAAGCGAGAGTTCTAAAACTTTCTTCGCGCGTGGTGTAAATGGAATATGTCCTGATGGAGCTTGTTGTCCTTGCCCAATAATTTCCTCGACTTGAGCGCGGACTGCTTCTAGCGAAATTCCGAGTGACTCTAAACCTTTTGCGGCTACGCCTTCACCTTCATGGATCAAACCAAGGAGAATATGTTCGGTACCGATGTAGTTGTGGTTAAGCATCCGCGCTTCTTCTTGTGCAAGCACAACAACGCGACGAGCTCTATCGGTAAAGCGCTCAAACATGTGACGATCTCCTGACTATCCGCGGCTAGGCGGCTTGGGTATGGGTTTAGCCTAACGCGCCAGCAGAATCAGTGCGATGCTGATTTTCGACAAATCTTGCGGGCGTTGCTGGGTTTAACCACAGAATCTAGTGATTTATGCCCGAATAGCCCTTTGAATTTCACCTTTTTATAGGACTTTAATCATTCTGGTATTTCCCAAGGTGTTGGGCTTGACGCTCTCTAAATCTAAGAACTCAGCGATACCTTCATCATAAGAACGGAGTAATTGTGTGTAAACATCGGGATCGACCGGTGTTCCTTGAATCTCTACGAAACCGTGACCTCCAAAAAATTTAGTTTCAAATGTCAAACAGAACAATCGCTTTACTCCAATTTTTTTAGCGCGATCAATGATGTGCTCCATTAATTGGTGTCCAACTCCATGTCCGCGCATTCTTTCAATTACCGCAACGGTACGAACTTCCGCTAAATCTTCCCAAAGTACATGAAGCGCTCCACAGCCAACGACTTCATTTCCCTCAACTGCTACTGAAAACTCTTGAATGCTTTCAAATAGCGTTACGGTTTCTTTGGAGAGTAACCTTCGTTGCAGCGAATAATCATCAATAATTTTTCTAATTGTTTTTACATCACTAGTTTGCGCATCTCGAATTTGTACAACACTCATATTAATTCTCTTCCGGCTTCACTAACGGAAATAGAATAGTTTCGCGAATTCCTAACCCGGTAAGCGCCATTAGCAATCGATCGACACCCATTCCCATACCGCCCATGGGTGGCATGCCAAATTCCATAGCACGTAAGAAGTCTTCATCAAGACCCATAGCTTCTAAATCTCCAGATGCGCCAAGTTTTGCTTGTTCAACTAATCGTTCTCGTTGCACAACTGGGTCAATTAATTCTGAGTATCCGGTTGCTAATTCAAAACCATCAATATATAAATCCCATTTTTCTGCTACTCCAGGAAGTTCGCGGTGCGCTCTTACTAGCGGCGAAGTATCAATTGGAAATCCTTTTACGAAAGTTGGGATATTCAATTTGTCTTTATATAAATGTTCAAAGATTTCCTCAGCTAATTTTCCAGCAATCCACTTTGGATCGACTTTCATGCCGAGTTTTTCCGTGTATTTCTTTAAGTTTTCTATACTTGTCTCGGCCGTGACTTTCTCTCCGACACCTTCAGAAATAGCGGTATAGAAATCTACTTCGCGCCATTTCCCACCAAGATCATTCTCGGTTCCATCGTGGCGCTTTACAACATGGCTACCAAATACAGCTTTTGCAGATTCTTGTACTAATTCGCGAGTTAAATCTGCCATTGAATTCCAATCACCATATGACTGGTAAGTCTCGATCATCACAAATTCTGGTGAGTGGCTTGAGTCCGCACCTTCATTTCGGAAGTTACGATTGATTTCAAATACTCGTTCTAACCCACCAACAACACATCTCTTTAAAAATAATTCTGGTGCAATTCGAAGAAATAAATCCATATCGTATGCATTACTTTTTGTTTTAAATGGCCGAGCAGCAGCACCACCATGCATAACTTGCAACATCGGAGTTTCGACTTCGATAAATCCGCGAGTATCAAAAGAATTTCGGAGGGATTTCATCACGATTGGGCGGGTGCGGGCATTTGCGCGCGCTTCTGGACGCACAATTAAATCTACATAACGCATGCGCACGCGAGTTTCTTCTGAGAGCGGTTTATGTTCGACCGGTAATGGCCGCAACGATTTCGATGCCATTGCATAATTATTTGCCAATATCGAAAGCTCGCCGCGCTTTGAGGTAATTATTTCACCAGTGACGCTTACTAAATCGCCAAGATCGACATCAGATTTCCATGTATTTAGAAGTTCTTCACCTACTTTATCTAATGAAAACATTGCTTGTAATTCAGTGCCGTCACCTTCGCGTAGCGTTGCGAAACATAATTTCCCAGTATCGCGTTTAAAAATAACTCTGCCAGTAAGGCTTTCGATAATTCCAGTACCAACATCAATTGGTAAATCTTTATGACGCTTGCGAATCTCAGAAAGTGATGCGGTGCGCGGTACTGCAACCGGATATGGCGCAATGCCACGGGAAAGCAGGCTTTCGCGCTTTTCGCGACGAATCCGAAGTTGTTCTGGAAGATCGTCAGCAACCTCTGGT
This sequence comes from Actinomycetota bacterium, assembly GCA_947491605.1. Taxonomy (GTDB): domain Bacteria; phylum Actinomycetota; class Actinomycetes; order Nanopelagicales; family Nanopelagicaceae; genus UBA7398. The sequence continues at coordinate 35,311 of CANLJW010000002.1, forward strand.
TTTGGTTCGTTCATAATGGCTGCAGTCTAACCATTGCTAACCTAAGCGTTGCGCTGATGAACTAATCGAAGTCCGATGAGGGTTAAATCTGGTTCGTGATAATCAATCATCTCGCTAATTCCTAACACCAAAGGCGCTAATCCTCCCGTTGCAATAATTGCTACGTTTTTGGTTTCCGGATAATCATTTTCTAGCACAGCAATAATGCGATTAACTAAGCCATCTACTTGTCCAGCAAACCCAAAGATAGTTCCAGATTGCAAAGCTTCAACAGTATTTTTACCAATTACCGACTTTGGTCTTACTAATTCAACTTTTCGTAATTGCGCGGCTCGTGCGGCTAGCGCATCTACAGAAATTTCAATTCCAGGAGCAAGCGCGCCACCTAAGAATTCTCCTTTTGGTGAAACAACATCTAGATTTGTCGAAGTTCCGAAATCAACCACTATGCACGGCCCTTTGTCACCATATAAAGTAAAAGCTGCAAGCGTATTTACAATTCGGTCTGCGCCGATTTCTTTTGGATTATCAACTAATAATGGAACCCCGGTCTTTGTGCCTGGTTCAATAATTGTGCATCGAATATCCGAAAAATAATTTGCAATCATGGTCCGGATTTCCCGTAATATTGCTGGAACGGTTGAGCAAATTGCTAAACCATCAACTTTATAACCTTCAATAAGAGAGCGATATTGCAACCATAATTCGTCCGAAGTGTCGCGTGGGTCAGTCTTAACTCGCCATGACTGGATTAATTCGTCGCCATCAAAAATTCCAAGAACTGTATTGGTGTTTCCCACATCGATGGTAAGTAGCATTAGTTATCTCCTAAAAAGTCGAGTCCGATATCAAGGTTTGTAGCAGAGTGCGTTAGCGCTCCAATTGCCAAATAATCAACGCCAGTCGCTGCATAACTTTTCGCGTTTTCTAAAGTAATTCCGCCCGATGCTTCTAATTTAAATTTCCCAGCAACCAGCGCGACCGCCGCGCGACATTGATCTGGTGACATGTTGTCGAGCATCGCTAGATCAACGTTTAGATTTAAAATCTCATTCAATTGTGCAATCGTGTCCACTTCAATTTCAATTGGCAGGTTAGGGTTTTTAGTGAAAACTTCATTAAATGCGCTGGCTACACCGCCAGCAGCTTGCACATGATTATCTTTAATTAGCGCCGCATCTGAAAGTGACATCCGGTGATTGGTGCCACCGCCCATTCGAACCGCAAATTTTTCTAACTCACGATAACCCGGCGTGGTTTTTCGAGTATCGCGAATCTTAGTTTTGAATTCTGAAACTTCTCTAACCCAAACTTTTGTCAGAGTACTAATCCCACTAAGCTTTCCCAGAAAATTAAGTGCAGTTCGTTCGGCTAATAAAATGGCTCTCGTGTTTCCTTTAACTCTGATTAACGCTGAATTAGCCGGAACTAAGTCACCTTCTGAAATTAATAATTCATAATCATTAATTCCGCAATGTTCTAGGACGGCCGCAGCTACCAATAGCCCAGAAATAACACCTGGCTTTCGATTGCGAAACTCGGCAGTGGATATTTGTTCCGGCGTTACTGTGGCATTGCTCGTAATATCGCTTCCGCCAGCTAAATCTTCCGCGATTGCAAGTTGGATTAAATTACTGATATTTGCTTCAGTTAATCCATAGCCTGCAATTTTCCTATTTAGTTGCGGAGAAAACATCGGTCACCCCCAATTCTGCGGTTTCTGAACTCCAAGTGCCGTTGCTATCAATGCGTTGATGAATCCGCTTTCCCCATGCTTGCGAAACATTAGGAAAGTCCGCACGCCAATGTGAGCCACGACTTTCACTCCGCTCTAATGCGGATCTCACGATTGCCGTAGCTAAATAGTAAAGATTCGTGGTTTCCCAAGAATCAATGTTTGCTTCGTTTGTGGTAAACAGCGCAAGTTTTTGTAAAGTCATTAAAGTTTCATCTAACGTTTCTTTTGAGCGAACCACGCCAGCACCGCGCGACATCGATTGTTGTAGCGCCGTGCGAATAACTGGGTCTAATAAAATTTCCACGCTATTACTTAGTTTTGGCTCACTGAACTCTGGAATCGAAGCTGCAATATTTTCAGCTATTCGAGCGCCGAACACTAAGCCTTCGAGCAGTGAATTTGAAGCCAATCGATTAGCACCGTGCGCACCAGTACATGCACTCTCCCCACAAACATAAAGCCCTGGAATTGCGCTCCTGCCGAATAAATCTACGCGCACGCCGCCCGATGCGTAGTGCGAAGCCGGCGCTACTGGAATCAAATCGATTGTTGGATTTATGCCATGGTTTAAACATGATTGATAAATTGTTGGGAACCGTTCTGGAAAATCTGGAATTTTTTTTGCATCTAACCAAACATGTTTGCTGCCACTGGACAGCATCTGCCGGCTAATTTCTTTTGCAACAATGTCACGTGGTGCTAAGTCCGCAAGTGGGTGCACATTTTTCATAAACGCTTCGCCTTTTATATTTTTTAAAATAGCACCTTCGCCGCGCACTGCTTCTGAAATTAGCGGCTGTTGACCACGCGATGAATCACCAATCCAGAGAACAGTTGGGTGAAATTGAATAAACTCAACATCTGCTACATCTGCGCCAGCCCGAAGCGCTAACGCAACGCCATCACCAGTTGAGACTGATGGGTTTGTAGTTTGAGAAAACACTTGGCCAAGTCCACCGGTTGCAATAACAACTGCACGGGCAAGTGCTTGGCCAACACCATCTCTTGTACCTGCCCCGATTACGTGAAGTGTTACGCCGCAAACATCGCCGCTTTCATTCTTCAAAGCATCAATTACTAAAGCGTTTTCTAAAACTTCAATTCCCTTATCATTTTTAACAGCTGCAAGTAGTGCGCGGGAAACTTCAGCTCCAGTAGCATCACCACCCGCATGCAGAATTCGATTTCGCAAATGGCCACCTTCACGAGTAAGCGCAATCTCGCCCGTTTCAGAAAGATCGAAAACCGCTCCGCGTGCAATCAGTTTGCGAACTGCTTCCGGTCCTTCACTAACTAAAACTTTTACTGCATTTACATCACAGAGTCCAGCCCCAGCAACCAAAGTATCTTTTTCGTGTTGATCTGGACTATCACCAGGTCCAAGAGCTGCAGCAATTCCGCCTTGCGCCCATTTAGTTGAACCAGAGTCAACTCGCGCTTTAGTAACTAAGAGAACTGAAAGATTATGTGCGCGAATTTGTAAAGCGGTTGTTAAGCCCGCAACTCCAGAACCAATTACTACAACATCAGCACTAGCGCTCCAACCAGGTTTCGCTGCACGCAATTTCATATTGCTGCCACCTTTGATGCTGAGCGAATATTCTGCATGGCCATATTGTCGATTAAACGGATGCCATTAATCCAGCCCGCGATGATTGCACGCTTATTTCTACTCTCTTCGACCGCCAAATCGAAGGTCGTATCATCAATAATTTCGGCGTAATCTAAAGTGAAACTTGGCTCGCTGCTTAAGGTTGCCAACATTTCTCGCTTCATTTCGGCAATAGCTGGCTGAGATTGGGCAGCTTGTAAAGACCTAAAAACTACGGTGGCGTGATTCTTATTTTCAGTTGAAAGTCGAGAGTTTCTAGAAGATAGCGCTAATCCTGATGATTCTCGGAAAGTTTCGCCACTTAATACTTTAATTGCTGGAAAAAATTCGCTAGCCATTTTTCTAATTAAGAATAGTTGTTGTAAATCTTTTTCACCAAATATTGCCCAGGTAGGTTTAATGTTTGAGAAGAGCGCATGCACAACGGTTAACACCCCATCGAAATGTCCGGCACGGTTACCTTCGTAAATCGCGCCAACCCCGCCTGATGAAATTTTGGTTATGCCGTTAGGGTAAAGCTCAGATTGATTTGGCCGCCACAAAATTGAGGCACCGGCCGCCGCCGCTAATTCTTCATCAATTTCTGGTGAACTTGGATAGCTATTTAAATCTTCTTGGTTTTCGAATTGCAACGGGTTGACATATACGCTCACTATTACATTTTCCGAAACTTCACCTGCTCTTTTTATCAGCGACTGATGTCCCGCATGCAAAGCTCCCATGGTCGGCACAAACGCACTTGGCTGGATTAATGCGCGCGAAAGTTCAGTGGCGCTATCAATAACTTTCATTTTAGGCTCCAGTCCTTTCGGGGTACCGGGCAGTGTGAAAAGTCTACCTAACTAAGGCAGGGCAGCCAACAACTTTTTTATTTCACCATGCCCAGGAAGAACGCCATCAACATCGATACTCGCCCAAGGTTCAAGCACAAATGCGCGTAAGTGCGCCCGTGGGTGCGGCAAGGTTAATTCCGCAGTGTCGAGAAAGATTTCGCCGTAAGAAATTAAATCAAGATCTATCGTTCTCGCCGCATTCTGGATTGAACGTTCTCGGCCACCCATTTTCTCAATTCTCTGTAATAAGTGCAGTAAATCAAGGGGTTTCATCTCGGTATGCGCGATCAGAACCCCGTTGAAATATTTCGGTTGGCCGGGTGCATCGACTGGTTCCGTCTCAATAAATTTTGATACCGAAATTACAAAAAGTTCTTTAGTTATTTCTAGTACCGCATTTTCTAATTGAGAAACTGGGTCACCCAAATTAGCACCGAGTGCGATGACTGCCTTCATCGCGAACGTTGAATTGTTACTGAGACATCTAGAAATGGAATGGTAATCGGTGCTTCCGGCTTATGGATCGTTACATGTACTTCATTAGCTAATTGGTAAACCGCAAGTATGGCCGAAGCAATCTTCTCGGCAAGAGTTTCAAGTAATTGAACCGATTCTCCGATTATGAATTCATGAACTAACTCAGCAACTTCTGCATAATTTATCGTCTTTGTTAAATCATCTGATTCACCTGCTGCGCGCGTGCTTAGCAAAATTGTTATATCCGCAGAAAAGTTTTGTCCGACACTTCTTTCGCTTTCTAGTACACCATGGTAACCAAACCCAGATATGCCAGTTATCTTAATTTGATCACTCATTTGATTCTTTCCATTGCGCTTACTGCTGCTATTGCATCTTTATGTGGTTTTACAGAATGAGTACGAACTCCCCAGACGCCAGTTTTCGCCACTAAAGAAGTAATTGCAATAGAAGCTGCTTCACGATCATCCGAATTAGTGGTTTTGGTCAACTCACCCAGAAATTTCTTGCGAGATGCGCCGATTAATATCGGGAAGCCAAGTAAAGCCAGTCGATCTAGATTTCGAAGGATTTCCCAATTATGTTCACCAGTTTTCGCAAAACCTAAACCCGGATCGATTATTAATTGATCCGGATCAGCACCAGCAGAAATCAAGGTATCAATTCGATCTTGTAACTCATCTTTAACTTCTCGGACTACATCTTTGTAAGCAGCTAAATCCTGCATGTTTTTAGAGTGCGCCCGCCAATGCATCGCAATATATTGAATTTGTGGGTTGGCTACGACCGTTTTAACCATATCGGGATCAGCTAAGCCACCGCTGACATCGTTTATATAAGTAGCGCCAGCCAGAATTGCTTCGTTCGCTATTTTCGCACGCATTGTGTCAATGCTTATCACCGCACCTAATTTCTTAAGTTCAACGATGACTGGCATTACTCGATTGCGTTCTTCTGCTTCGGTAATTCTTTCCGCGCCGGGGCGAGTTGATTCACCACCAACATCAATTATTTCTGCACCTTCGGCGATCATACTTTCGCCACGCTTAATCGCATCTGCAAAATTGAAATGCCGACCACCATCAGCAAATGAATCTGGCGTTATATTAAGAATTCCCATCACTATTGTTGGGTTTGTATTCATTGCGCTATTACTTAGTTGTTATTAAAGACATCGCTTCAGCACGAGTCGCCGGATCTCGTAATTGACCACGTACTGCACTAGTTGTGGTTCGCGCTTGCGTCTTTTTTACACCGCGCATCGACATACATAAGTGTTCGCAATCTATAATTACAATCACTCCAGCTGGTTCTAAAATTTCCATCATTGAATCTGCGATTTGCGAAGTAAGTCGTTCTTGAACTTGTGGCCTTCTGGAATATAAATCAACCAATCTCGCAAGTTTTGAGAGTCCAGTAATTCGCCCACTTTCGCCAGGGATATAACCGATGTGCGCTACGCCATGAAATGGCGTTAGGTGGTGTTCGCAATGGGAAAAAATCTCAATGTCTCGAACAATTACTAGTTCGCGATGACCTAAATCAAAAGTTGTGGAAAGTACATCGCGTGGATCTTGCCAAAGCCCTTCAAAGTTTTCTTTTAATGCACGCGCTACTCGAGCTGGGGTGTCGCGTAACCCATCACGATTTGGGTCTTCACCAAGTGCGATCAATAGCTCAGTAATAGCACGTTCGGCTCGGGCTTGATCAAATTCGGCTTTGGCACGGCCGTCATTTGGACCCATTCCAAATGCATTAATTTCACTCATTACGCGCTCGGACTCTTCTTCTTCCGCGGTTTAACTTCTTTTACTTCTACAACTTCCTTAACTTTTTCCACTTTTGGCTTCATTGATACTGGTGGAATAGTCGAAGGTTTGCGAAGCGCTGACCCAGTCCAAGCTGGACGATTTGGTTTAGCAACTACGCTTTTAAAAATTGCCGCAATCTCTTCTTTATTTAAGGTTTCCTTTTCCAGTAATACTTCAACGAGTTCGTCAAGTATTGCGCGATTTTGTACCAGTACTTCAAATGCTTCTTGATGTGCATTCTCAATCAAGTTTCTAATTTCTTGATCGACAATTCCAGCAATACTTTCAGAATAATCACGTTGGTGTCCGTAGTCACGACCCATAAATGGTGCTGCTTCGGAGTTTCCTAATTTTATGGCTCCAAGACGTTCGGTCATTCCATATATTGTTACCATGGCACGAGCAAGCGCCGTAGCTTTTTCAATATCGTTAGATGCGCCAGTTGTTGGATCGTGGAAGACTAATTCTTCCGCTGCACGTCCACCCATCGTGTAAGCCAATTGATCTAACATTTGATTCCGGGTCGTTGAATACTTATCTTTATCAGGTAAAACCATGGTGTAACCGAGCGCATGACCGCGCGGCATTATTGTGATCTTATGAACTGGATCGGTGTGTGGTAACGCATATGCAACTAACGCGTGACCGCCTTCGTGATAAGCCGTAACTCTTCGTTCTTCTTCGCTCATTAATCGGCTCTTGCGTTGTGGACCAGCCATAACACGATCGATTGCTTCATCTAGTGAATCATTTGTGATTAATTTTTCATTTTGGCGAGCCGTCAATAGCGCAGCCTCATTTAATACGTTTGCAAGATCCGCGCCGGTAAATCCTGGGGTTCGGCGGGCAAAGCCAAGTAAATCAACGTTTTCTGCCAGCGGTTTGCCTTTCGCATGTACTTGCAAAATCGCTTCCCGCCCTTTTAGATCAGGGCGATCAATTCCAATCTGACGATCAAATCTACCTGGCCGCAGTAGCGCTGGATCCAAAATGTCAGGACGGTTTGTCGCAGCAATCAAAATTACCGAACCGTTTGTCTCAAAGCCATCCATCTCTACTAAAAGTTGGTTGAGTGTTTGTTCACGCTCGTCATGCCCGCCACCCATTCCAGCGCCACGATGACGACCAACTGCATCAATTTCATCTACGAAAACAATTGCAGGTGCATTTGCTTTAGCTTGCGTAAATAAATCACGTACTCGTGCAGCACCGACGCCAACAAACATCTCTACGAAATCGGAACCAGAGATTGAGTAGAAAGGTACTTTCGCTTCGCCGGCAACTGCGCGGGCCAATAAAGTCTTTCCAGTTCCGGGTGGGCCATATAGAAGTACACCTTTAGGAATTTTTGCACCGATCTCTTCATATTTTTTAGGTTCGGCTAAGAAGTCTTTAATCTCGCGGAGCTCTGCGACTGCTTCATCTGCTCCGGCTACATCTGCAAATGTAGTTTTAGGCGCATCATTAGATTGTAACTTGGCGCGCGAGCGACCGAATGAAAAAACTCTGGAACCACCTTGGGATTGCCCCATTAGGAAGAAGATAATAAATGCAATTAAAAGAATTGGGCCAACTGAGAATAAAATTGATATCAAAATATTTGTGGTTGGAACTTTTACATTCCAATTACTTGGCGGTGGGTTGCTGGTTAACAACTCAACAATTAAGGGTTCTTGTCGAGTTACGTATGAGGCTTCTACTTTTGTAGCACCTTTAATTGCCTTGCCTGGCTTGAGTATTGCGCGGATTAATTGATCGCGATCAACCAGGATTGCTGATTCGACATCATTATTTGAAATCGCTGCTAAGACTGCCGATGTATCAACTTTAGTAAATTGATTTCCGCTACTTGAGATTTGGCCAAAGATTGAAACTCCAATTATGGCAAGCAGAATCCAAAAGAGTGGGCGGCGCGTAGCTTTACGCAATCGGTTACCATCTGGAAGTTTAGAAGCCTTCTTAATTGATGGCTTCTTACTCTTCTTTTCTTTTACAGCTTTCTTTTTGCTCATTTTTTCTTTCTCTATTAATTGGGGATAATAATTAGGTGTACATGTGCTTAGCAAGCACGCCAATAAAAGGTAGGTTTCGATATTTTTCATTGAAATCCAAGCCGTAACCAACTACAAAGTCGGGTGGAATATCAAAGCCAACATATTTAACATTTACTTCAACTTTTGCAGCGGTTGGCTTTCTTAAAATAGAGAGAATCTCAACACTCTTTGCACCACGCGACTCCAGGTTTGATTTCAACCATGACAGGGTAAGCCCGGTATCCACAATATCTTCAACAATTAATACTTCACGGCCAGTAATATCGCGATCTAAATCTTTTAGAATTCTTACTACGCCGCTGGATTTAGTACCAGATCCGTATGAAGAAACTGCCATCCAGTCCATATCAACATGGCGCTGCATATTTCGTGAAAGATCGGCCATTGCCATAATTGCACCTTTTAAAACTCCAACAAGTAATAGGTCTCGATCTTTGTAATCTGAAGTAACTTGGGCAGCCATATCTTTGATTCGTTTCTGCAAATCGATTTCAGAAACGATTACTCGTTCTACATCGTTGCCTACCGCTGCTAAATCCACTTACCCCTCGTTTCGTTTAACCCTCGCGCAAGAGCGAAAGTCTGCCTGAAATTCGGGCAACCTTCACACCACCCGGAAGTGAGCTCGCCCCCTGGCCTCGCCATGCGGAAATAAGCGCTTCGATTGGATCAATATGCTCGGAAGTGAGCGATCCGGCTGGTGCGCCAACGGCATAGATAGCCATCCGAAGAATTCGGGTTCGAACCGCTTTTGGCAGTTTTGCTAACTCTTCAATATCTAAATCCTTAGCAGCCATTTTTGAATATTCGGCAGCGGCCCAGCCATCTAGCGCATCGGCATCATCGCGTAATAGTCGAGCAGTTCTAACCAAGGCATCTGAAACACCCGGACCAATTTCTCGCTCCAAATTAGGTAGGACATTTTCGCGAACTCGCACCCGAGTAAATTTTACATTTTCATTATGTGGATCCTGCCAAGGATTTAAATTCCACTCAACGCAAGCCGCAACCGTCTGGGCTCTTGTAATTGTAAGTAACGGTCTAACAAAAATGCCATTAACTTCTGCCATTCCAGATAGCGAACGAGTCCCAGAACCACGTGCGAGTCCAAGTAAAACTGTCTCCGCTTGATCATCTTTGGTGTGACCCAAAAAGAAAACTTTTGCGTTTAACTCTTCTGCTAAATTATTAAATGCTTCATACCTTGCTCTTCTTGCCGAAGCTTCAATGCCATCTGTTACTTCAATTCTAATTTTAATAATTCGAATATCTTCGTAACCAATTTTCTTCAACTCTAACTTTGCATTATTAGAAACCGCTACCGAATCTTCTTGTAACCCATGATCAATAATTACAGCGATAGGTTGTAAAACTTTTTCTGCTGATTCTAAAAATAAACCAGATGCAAGCGCAAGTGAATCAGTACCGCCAGAAACACCAACTAAAATTCGATCTCCGGCACTTGCAGATGTCAAAGCGCCACGAATAGCGCTACGGATTGCAGCGCTGCTATTGGCTCCCATAGGGAGAAGGTTAGACCCGACCTCCATATGGCATTAACCCATTAACGCTGTAAATGCTGGAAAAGAGTAAGCCTTTGTCTTTGGAATTGGCTTCCCACATCATTCCATTTCCCGCATAGATCGAGATGTGGTGGATTGTGTTCACGGTTCCTTTATATGAATAGAAAAGCAAATCACCAGGAACTAATTGACTCAACGGAATATGTTTTGTGGTGCTGAAATAGAGCGAAGAGTTGAGGCGATCCCAATTTGGCCAACCAAGTCCTGCGCTTCGATAGGCCGCGTAAACTAAGCCGGAACAATCAAAGGAATTCGGGCCTTCACTTCCCCAGATATAAGGCTTCCGCGCTTGTACTTGTTTTTTAGCAAACTCAACTGCTTTTAATCGTTGGGCTTCGGTAGAGCGAACTATTGCTTTAGTTGAGAACCCAATGTCTGGCCAAACTTTGGATTGATTAATTGTCTGTTCGGCTTGATTTGCATTTGCTTCTTCTAATAAAGCTAACTGTCGTTGTTGTTCTAAAGTTATCCGAACTTTCTTCGCGGATGCTAGCTCTTTTAATAATTTATCTTGGACGGCTTGCAACTTATTTACTTCTTTTTGTTGCGCCGCACGTGCATCATCTGCAACTTTTTTTGCCGCTACTACTTTTGCAGTTGCTACTAATTGCGCAGCTTTCGCATCATCCGCTTCTTTTTTAGCGGCACGAGCCACACTCTCGGCGGCTTTATATCGTTTTAGCGCAGTTGAATTATTCGTTCCTAAAGTATCTAGCGCAGATAGCCGATCCATCAAATCTTGTGGGCCATCTGCCTGTAATAATGAATCTAAATCTGTAAAGCCACTTCCCATAATGTATGCATTCGCCGCCAATTTACCGATTGCTCGGTGAGCAAAATCAACCGCCAGTGACGCTAACCGAGAATGTTCAGCAGCTAAGTTCGCAATTTTTGTGGCAACCACGAGTTCGTTCTGAGCCTTTACATATTTAGCTTGCGCAGTAATTGCAATTGCACTTAATTGCCTAAGTGTTTTATTTGCATTGGCTAAAACTGCAGCGGCTTTATCTGCGGCCATCTTTTTTGCAGCTTCGGCTTTTTTAGCAGCAGCAATTTCAGCAAGAGTAGGTTTAGGAGTAGCAGCAAAAGTAGCGGTTGCAGATGTCGCTAATAGAAATGCAAGTCCGAGCGCAACCGCACGGTTACGAGAACTCTTATTGCTCTTCACAAAATCCCCCTAGGGAAGTTCGGATGGGGTTTTAACTGGGATAAGAATAAATCAGTGTTCGCTAATTACTTAGGAAATGCGGTACAACCAAGCTCGTGTCTAGTTAGAAACATCTCTCCGTTTGAATAATCCCGCAGCAACTAGCGCACCGACTAATACATAAGCAGCCCCAACAATAAGTGCATGTCTATATTCCAAAGTTGGCGTTCCGCCTTGGGCGATTGCGGATAAGTTTGAACCCGGCAGCCATTTTTCAGTACTGGATTTCACTGCTACTAATAAGTTCTCCACAATTAATAACCAGAGTACACCAAGTGAAATTGCGCTGATTGGCGATCTAAACAATAGTCCAAGAATCATTCCTACAATTCCAAAACCAATTACTGAAATAATCACATTGACAAAAGTCTCAAGAATTGCGCTTTTGCCAGCAGTGCTAAACCAAAGATCTGTATTAACTTTGGCACGAGGCGCAAGCAAAATCGAAGCTGAAATGCTTACTAGCGCAGCAAGAATTACCATGATGATTGCGAATATTTTCATCGCAGCTAATTTTCCTATTAGAATTTTCATTCGAGAAGGTTGGCGGACTAATAAGTTTCGCAATGTGCCGTATGTGTACTCTTGAGCGGTCTGCGCCGCAAAAACACAGAGCGCAATAATTCCCAGAAAAGATCCAACGCTTGCAAAACCCCGAACCCCACCAGTTGGCAATGCGAGAATTTCACGGCCAATCATCCGGCCCCGATCTCCATTTCCTTGAGGCGAATCAATTAAAAGAAAAAGTAATGACGAGAATAGTCCACTAAAAAATACCACCGCTCCCATAGTTCCAAGAAAGAGCGAAGGTCTTCGCAATTTACGAAGTTCTGAAAAAGCTACATGCCACATATCACTCACCGGTCATTTCAAAGAATGTTTCTTCAAGAGTTGGTAGAACTGCATTTAAAGATGAAAGCGTTATTCCAGCGTCAAAAGCAAGTTCGTTAAATTCGGCAGCAAAAGAGCTATCTGAGATTACATGCACTGCTCCGGCAATAATGCTGGCGCTATGCCCAGAATTTTTAGCAATTTTAAGTAACTTTTTTAGATCTGTAGCGCGCTTACTCTTAGCGACAATGACTGGTTGTTGTTGCGCTAATAGTTCTGCAGTTTTACCGTAAAAAATTACTTTACCTTCACGGAGCATGACTAAGTACTCACTAATCATCTCGATTTCACTAAGTAAATGCGAGGATACAAAAACAGTTGTGCCATCAGTAGCAAGGTCTCTAATTAACTCTCGGACCTCTTGGATCCCAGCTGGGTCTAAACCATTAGTGGGTTCATCGAGAACTAACAATTTAGGGTTTGGTAATAAAGCTGCGGCGATCCCAAGACGTTGTTTCATGCCAAGTGAATATGTTTTGAACTTAGAGTTTCCACGATCTCCCAACCCAACTTTTTCTAGTAATGGTTGGACTCGCTCTTTTGAAAAACCGCCGAGAGCAGCTAAAACATTTAAATTCTCTTTGCCGGAGAGCGCTGGATAGAAAGCTGGTCCTTCAATCATCGCGCCTACTTTTGGTAAATATTTTTCTGGGTGAGTAATTGATTCACCCAATATTTCACCAGTTCCACCGGTGGTTCGTACTAGACCTAACAACATTCGAATCGTTGTGGTTTTACCAGATCCATTTGGACCGACAAAGCCACAGATTGTTCCGTAGGGAACATCGAAAGTTGCGTGCGATACCGCAACTCGAGCACCATAATTTTTTGTTAGGTCTTTAACTGAAATCGCTAGTTCAGACATGCCTGCACCTTATATAACCAACGCGCCGATTACCAATAGAACTGAGAATCCACTGAGATAAGTAATTGATCCATGAAATATTGCGGCTGCTGCTTTATCGATTGCGGCCTTATCTCCCTTTAGCTTTGTCATCAGCCAGATAAAACCTAAACCTAAAATCCCAGTCAAAATTAATATCCAATTAGGTAGAGCTGCGGTTGTAACGACAAAATATGAAGTAATAACCATCGCAATCGTGTGGAACCACATTTGTGCTGCCACATTTTTCATTGGAGCTACGACTGGCAACATTGGTATGCCAGCCTTTGCATAATCATCTTTGTACTTAATGGCTAGCGCCCAAAAATGTGGTGGCGTCCAAAAGAATATTAATAAAAAGAACCAGATAGAAGTAGCAGATAGATCACCAGTTATCGCTGACCATCCAATTACTACCGGAAAACAGCCAGCAATTCCGCCCCAAACAATGTTCTGTGAGGTTCTGCGCTTCAAGCCAATTGTGTAGATAAAAACATAAAAAGTTATGGCAGCAACAGTTAGCCCAGTTGCAAGCGGGGTCGTCCAGATCGCCATAATTGCTAGTGCGACGATTGTGATTCCGAATGCAAAGTAGAGCGCTTGCGTTTCCGTGATTTGCCCGCTTGCGATTGGTCGCTTAGCGGTTCGGCCCATTAATTTATCTAAATCACTTTCGATTACTTGATTAAATGCATTAGCTGCACCAGCCGCCAAAGTGCCACCAATTAATGTTGCAATTGATACGAGTAGAGGTGGCGCACCATGGGCTGCTAAAAATAACGATGGCAGAGTTGTGACCAACAGCAGCTCTACTACGCGCAATTTCATTAGCGCGATATATGGAGCGATGCCTGTTGCCTTCACAATAGGTCAGCCTACCCACCTTGGAACTAAATATTCCAAGCGGTACTCGAGAATGTGATTATAAAGATAGATAAATTTAGATAAAGTGGCGCAATGTCCAAACGAATATTACGCCACTTTTCTTTTTTATTGATTTTATCGCTTTTGGTTTCAAGTAGCGCCTTGGCGGATGAAACTATAAATTCTGATGCAAAGAAAATGGTTCTAATCAAGACCATCGTCGGCGAGATTCAACCTAAATCGGTTTTAGCTTCACCGAATGGATTAGTCAGTGCACAGAACATGATGTATAAACATTCAGTAACTTTCTACGATTCAAATACTTTTGAATTGAAAGCAACCGTCTCGGACCGAGTAAACCTAACTGAACTCGGTTTTACTGGATATACCGGTACATACCAAGGTGCACCTGTCGAAGGCGCATATTCACCTGATGGTAAATATTTATACGTTACCAATTATGCAATGTATGGCAAGAGTTTTAACCATGAAGGTCATGATGTTTGTTCGCCTAGTTCTGGATACGATGCAAGCTTTTTATATCGGATAAATCTGGAAACTTTTAAGATTGATGCTGCATATAAAGTTGGCATAGTCCCAAAAGTTGTAAAAGTTACTCCAGATAATAAATACATTCTGGTTTCAAATTGGTGCTCTTATGACCTTCAAGTAATTTCGGTCGCAGCTCAAAAAGTTGTAAAAAAGATTAAAATTGGCGCTTACCCACGCGGCATAACAGTTTCAAATGATTCCGCGTTTGCATATGTTGCTCAAATGGGTGGCTCAGTAATTCATCAGATTGATCTAAAAACTTTTGCAGATAAAACAATTCCGATTGGGCCCAACCCTCGAGCTCTTGTTTTATCGCCAGATCAAAAAACTATATATGCAACTCTTAATGCTTCTGGCAAAGTTGTTGCGCTAGATCTAGCCTTAAATAAAGTTGTTAAAACGGTAACGACCGGCAAGGCAACTCGAAGTTTAGATATTTCAAGTGACGGAACTGCGCTCTTTGTCGTGAATTTTAATAGCGCGACTCTTTCAAAAATCAGAACCAGCGATTTCAAGATTTTGCAATCCATAAAAGTCTGCCCCGACCCGATAGGGGTTACATACGAACCAATCAATAACCGAACTTGGGTAGCTTGTTATAAAGGTGCGATAAAAGTTTTTGATAATAAATAACTTTAAGGTATTGCAGGTTGGGTGATAGTTCCTAACATCAAATCAATCGTTTCACGGGCTCGATTTCTAGCTACTAACTTCGGTTCTAAATTGTCAGCAACTACGGCGAATACGTACTCTTTTGCCCCGACTGTTACAAACCCAGCCAAACTTACCGTGGTGTTAATAAAGCCAGTCTTCGCATGCACTAAGCCGACTGCGTGAGGAGCGGTCGTAATAAACCGATTCTTTAACGTGCCGGTTTTCCCTGATATCGGCAAGCCTTCATAAATCGGCGCAAAAAGTGGGTCTTTTCGAATTTGTATTAATAGTTCGACAATAGTTCTAGCTGAAACTTTATTCTCGCGCGATAAGCCGCTCCCATCAATTGCGTTCAAACCAATCACGTTAATTCCATATTCACTAAGCGCAGCAACAAATGTGTTTTGTAGCGCCACCTGATCCGAAGCTCCATACTTAACCCGGGCTGCTGCCCGCGCTAAGCGATCAGCTAACTGGTTATCGCTCCACAAAATCGAGAAAGTTACCATTTTCGAAACCGGAACAGATTGTAATACTCCAATTTCTTCGGTAGCGCGAGCGGTTGCGGCAGTAGGAGTTAATTCGCGAAATTTCACAGAAATGCGTCTAACTTTCAAATATTTAGCGAGATTTTCTAAATCCTTAGTAAAAACTCCAGTATGTTCAATTGTGATTGACTTTGCCTTAGATTTATTAGCTTTACTAATTAGATTAGGTAAATACCGTTGTTCATTTGCTTTTGCTAATTTTATATCTGAAGTCAACCATGGATCCATGTCGCCATCTAACACATAAGTATTTGTTACAGCAGTTTTGAAAATTTTAGTTTTGAATCTAAAATCTGAACCCACATATTTTAATGTAGAAAAAGATGAAATCAATTTGAAAACAGAAGCTGGAGCGCGCGGTACTGTGGAAGCTTCGTCGTATAACGTTGTATTTGTGCTCGGATCAACAAGTAACAATCCAGGACCGGCCAACTTAATTGATTTTGCGTAATAAATAAATTTCGGTGGAAGTGTTGTGCTTTCTGATGGCACTGTGGTTTCAACAGCAGTTGCGGAAGTGCTTACTAGCATCAAGAAGGTGAGGTAGATAGCTGCCCAAGATTTACTCTTTTGCTTACTCATTTTTCGCCTCCGTGATGAATGTCAGTAGAGTATTGAACTATGAGTAATCCGCCAGTTATTGGGCCAGGTGAGTTTTACCCAGTCGTAGGTGTGGGACCGCATTCCATGCCGTGGCCGACTGAAGATCATTTCGATCCAGAGTTGTTAGAAAATGGTGACCGGAGAAACGTCTTAGATAAGTATCGATATTGGAAAGTAAGTGCAATCGTTGCGGAATTAGATACCAAGCGAAATCCGATTCGAATTGCAATAGAAAATTGGCAACACGATTTGAATATTGGTTCGGTAGTTAGAACGGCTAATGCTTTTAACGTTTCAAGTGTTCACATTGTTGGCAAGCGCGATTGGAATCGTCGCGGCGCGATGGTTACCGATAAATATCTAAACATCATTCATCACCCAACAATTGCAGATTTTAAAACATGGAGCGATGAAAACAATTGCCCAATAATTGGGATAGATAATGTTTCGGTTTCAAAACAACTCGAAAGTGCAAAACTACCAAAAAATTGTATTTTATTTTTTGGACAAGAAGGTGCTGGTATGTCTGATGAAGCAATCGAAGTATGTACAGAAGTATTAGCAATCCAACAATATGGATCCACTAGATCCATGAACGCTTCGGCTGCTGGCGCAATTGCAATGTATGCCTGGGGAATGCAACATCTTCAGACTGGCAAACTGCCAGATGCGTAAAACTTGGTTATCTAGAAACTTAATTCTTCTTACGGTCGTTTCGTTAACCCAAGATGCCGCAAGTGAATTGTTATACCCACTATTACCAATTTTGTTAACAACAGTTTTAGGAGCTGGAATTTGGGGCGGCGCATTGTGGCGCAAAAGTGATTTTGAGTTGCCCTTAGTTATGGCCGGAGTCGGCGCGCTTATCGGAGTGTTGCTGTTGCTGTTACGTTATTCGGCAATCACATCTTCAACAGATGAGACTCGTCGCTCAATCTCTTGAGCTTCATCTTCGCGCTTTAGTGTTCGCAAAATTGTTGCAATCTTTCGCTCGATTTCTACGATGAACTCAAAATCTTTTGGTTCTGCGTCGGCTACCGCATCTAATACTTTTTCAAGCGATGCTAAACCAGCTTCAGTTTCGCCATTAAGTACTTGAGCTTTACCGTATTCAAATAGAGCGAAAGTTTCGCGGGGGTGGTCGTGCGCTGTCGTGAAAACATCTATTGCTTTTTGGGCTGCACCAAGCGCTCCTAGCGCATCGCCCAATTCGATGAGGCAATGTGCGATTTTTTGATCGCAACGGGCTACATGAATTACTTCCTTTGCACTCTTAAATAACACACGCGCCTCTTTAAATGCAGTTAACGCTTTATCAAATTCTTTTAATTCTCGATGGCTACATCCAATTAAATGAAAATCGTTTGCTGCGCCTAATTCATTGCCGTCAACTAAATGTTCTTGAACACATTCACTCATGCATTCAATAGCTTTCTGATATTCCTTTGAAGCAAACCACCACTCACCAAGTGTGCATGCCAATTCAAGAGCGACTGACGATTTATTTTCTCGTAACAGTTCAACGGCTTTACTCATCGCGCCTGCAGCTTCATCCATGCGCTTTAATTGATTTAAGTTATAACCAATTGCAGAGTAAGCCTGCGCCAGTCCTTCTTTAGGAATATTCGCACCAAGTTCTGCATAAATATCTCTAGCAGTTTCAGCGAGCGCCAACGCTTCGTCATATTGACCTCGTGCATAAATTCTTGCACTTAACTCATAATAAGTATTTGCGCGCTCTTCGCCTTCAGTCTCTGGTATCCGCTCCCACAACATTTCTTCCGTAACGATGTCATCGATATTTGAATCATCATCGTCACTCAATGTGGGCCCTCTCCGGAACGCCGTTGGATGAAACCTATAACCATTTTGCCTGGTGCGCTCGAAGGGACTCGAACCCCCAACCCTCGGTTCCGAAGACCGATGCTCTATCCGTTGAGCTACGAACGCATTTTCACCTGCAGAACCAACATTACCTTGGTGCTTATATTTATTTAACCCAGGAAGAATGTAGTGGGCGACCTTCCGCATAGCCGGCGGCCGATTGAATTCCAACGACTGCTTTCTCGGCAAATTCTGAAATGTTGGCCGCGCCAGCGTAAGTACAGGACGAGCGCAACCCGGCGACAATTTCATCTAGTAGATCCTCAACACCTGGACGCTCAGGATCCAAATACATTCTCGATGTTGAGATGCCCTCTTCGAAAACTGATTTACGTGCTCGATCAAATGCATCTTCATTTGCAGTGCGAGCTGCAACTGCGCGTGCCGAAGCCATACCAAAAGACTCTTTATATAAGCGACCGTTTGAATCTCTATGTAAATCACTTGGTGATTCGTAAGTACCGGCAAACCATGAGCCGATCATTACTTGCGAGGCTCCGGCAGCGAGCGCGAGTGCGATATCGCGCGGATGACGTACGCCGCCATCTGCCCAAACATGTTTGCCAAACTTTTTAGCTTCCATGGCGCATTCATAAACAGCAGAAAATTGTGGTCGGCCAACACCGGTCTGCATTCTTGTGGTGCACATTGCACCTGGACCAACACCTACTTTAATAATGTCTGCGCCAGCTTCAATTAATTCCCGAACGCCTTCCGCAGTAACCACATTGCCAGCTACTAATGGAATTTTTGGCGAAATAGCTCTGATCGCCTTGATTGCTTCAATCATTTTTATTTGATGGCCGTGAGCGGTATCTACAACTAATACATCTGCGCCAGATTCAATTAAGGATTTTGCTTTAGCGGCGACATCTCCGTTAATTCCAATCGCTGCTGCAATTCTTAGCTTTCCATTTGAATCAAGAGCCGGTTTATAGAGCGTTGCACGTAGCGCTCCAACACGAGTCAGAATTCCAACTAACGCTCCAGACTTACTTACAACTGGGGCAAGTTTTCTACGATTGTTATGTAGAAATTCAAATGCTTCTTTTGGATTACAGGAATCAGATAAATTAATTAAGTCTTTACTCATTATCTGGTGGAGTTGGGTGAAGCGGTCTACGCCTTCACAATCTTCTTCTGTAACAATTCCTACTGGCTTTTCGTTCTCAAGAACCACAATCGCCCCATGAGCGCGCTTATTTAACAAGCTAACCGCATCGGCAACAGTTTGGTTTGGCGACAAAGTAATAGGGGTGTCAAAAAACGTATGACGCGACTTAACCCATTGAATAACATCGTGGACAACTGGAAGTGGAATATCTTGCGGGATAACAGCGATGCCACCGCGTCGGGCAATAGTTTCGGCCATTCTCCGACCGGAAATAGCGGTCATATTTGCAACGACAATTGGAATTGTGGTTCCGGTGTTATCTGATGTTGTTAAATCAACTTCCATCCGGCTTGCGATCGTGGAACGACTCGGAACCATGAATACATCGTCATAGGTAAGGTCGTAAGTAGGAGTATTTAAGAACCGCACGTGGCAAAACTATACACCGAGAGCATTCGCTCTCATAAGCGTAGTTACCGGTGGATATCTAGCCTAGGTTTCTCGATTACGAACATGCAAGCCCAGTAGACAGCAAAGGCTACAAAGATCCCACCATATATATCTATGACGAAATGTTGACCAAGAAAAACTGTCGCCGGGATAATCAGTGCAAACCACGCCATCAAATACCACGCAGTTCTTGTTGCTCTATAACGTAATCGCCAAAGTGCAATCATTGAAATTACCGACCAAGTTACGTGGTTAGAAGGAAAACCATTAAGAGGTTGATCATTCCCATATATAACGTGAACTAATACCCAGTTAAAGAAACCTTGGTCACTGACGTTTGCGCGCGGAACTTCGGTTTGAAATAACCAATATGCGATATCTAACATTGCCTGTCCAAAAATTATTGCGAAGCCGTTAACAAGGAATGCTTTATAACTTCCAAACTTCAAACTTAGATATGGAACTACAAAAGCTGCTAGTAAGTGAAATGACAAATAAGGAATTACAAAGATCGAAACAATTGGAATTTTTTCATCTAACCACCCACGCATCACTAACGGTGGATACGTTGGATCGATTTTATTAAATACCTCGTAAGATAAAAAAGCTAAAACAATTCCCAAATAAATTCCTAATACGCCTATTTTGCTATATTGCTGCTTCATTCCTTGAATTTAATTACTTTTTTATCAAAAGTCTATGAAAATCACGCATAAATTATGAGTTGATTAAAAAATTAACTCTGGTAAACTACGCATGTAACACAAACTTTCGCTAGGAGCGTGCACTTCAAACTTCGGTTCTACATGAACCCTTTGATTGTACAAATTTGCAATGAAAACCCAATCGCATCATTCTCAAACTTTCCGTTCAGTTCCGGCACATTCAAAACCTTTTGATACCTCACACCTGAAAAAGATTTTGCAAGAGCAGTTGGATTTATATAAGAATTCAACGCTTGGATCTGATCTGGAGCATCAACTAGCTACCCAAACTATTCCGCTAGGCGCTCATTCAACTTTCCAGTCATTTGAGCCATATCCAGTCTCAATAGTTTCAGCTAAAGGCGCCTGGATGACTGATGTCGACGGCCGCAAAATGCTTGATCTATCAATGGGGTTCGGCGCGATGCTTGCTGGTCATTTGAATCCAGATGTAGTTTCTGAGCTCCGAGATGCACTAGATGTTGGCACGCTTTTCACTACACCTTCGCCGCTCTCCCGAGATGCTGCTGAACGAATCTGTCGCCGTTTCGGAATTGATCAAGTTCGATTCACTAACTCAGGAACTGAATCAACTATGTACGCAGTAAGAACTGCACGGGCATATTCGGGTAAAGAAGGTGTGGTTAAAGTTGAAGGTGGTTACCACGGTAGCCACGACTCAGTCTTGTTTTCAAATAAACCTGCGTTAGATAAAGCTGGACCTGCCGATGCTCCAACTCCGGTAATCCCTAATGCAAGTGTTGCTGGTGAAGTTTATGTAGTTCCGTTTAATGATGCTGATGCTCTTGAAAATTTATTTGAAAAACATTCTAAAACTATTGCTTGCTTTATTGTCGAACCAGTCTTGGAAAATATCGGGATCGTGCTTCCAGACGAAGGTTACCTAGAAGCAGTACGCGTACTTTGCGATAAATATAAAGTGGTGTTGATATTTGATGAAGTAAAAACTGGACTAACTGCTGGACCGCAAGGTGCGGCGCAACGACTTGGTGTAATTCCAGATTTAATTTGTCTCGCTAAATCTATCGGTGGCGGAATTCCGTTAGCTGCCTTTGGTGGCAAAGCAGAATTTATGTTGCCGGTTAGTGATGGCCGGATGCCGCATTTAGGAACATTTAACGGTCACGCTCTTGCAATGGCTGCAGTCCGCGCTGTAGATAAAATTTGTACCGTTGCAGCCCTTGATAAAGCTGAATCTCTAAATAAAGATGCGTTAATTCGAATCCGTGAAGTTATCGACGAATACGAATTACCAGCCCATACCGTTGGTTTTGGGGTCAAAGGTTGCATAACTTGGGCTGATACACCGGTTCGCAACTACCGTGATTACAAAGCTACAAACTTCCAAATTGCAGAACTATCGTTCTTATGGTCGCTCAATCATGGCGTAATCACGCCGCCAGGATTAGACGAGCAATGGTTAATTAGTTTGGCGCATGGTCAAGCCGAAATTGACTTTATGGTTAATGACTTTAAGGAATTTGCAAAAACAATTCGTGGCTAATTAGGTATTTTGTGGGAAACCTAAGTTAATACCGCCATGGCTTGGATCTAACCAACGACTTGTAATTACTTTTCCACGAGTAAAGAAGTGAACTCCTTCGGTACCGTGCGCATGCGAATCTCCGAACAAAGAATTCTTCCAACCGCCAAATGAGAAGTAAGCCATTGGAACTGGAATTGGAACGTTAATTCCGACCATGCCAACTTCAACTTCGTTTTGATATCTACGAGCAGCGCCACCATCATTAGTAAAAATTGCAGTGCCATTTCCGTATTGATGATCGTTCACTAACTTCAATGCTTGTTCATAACTCTTAACTCGAATGATGCTTAACACCGGTCCAAATATTTCTTCCTTATAGATAGACATCTCGGTGGTGATGTTGTCGAACAGAGTTGGCCCGAGCCAAAAACCTTCGCCATCAACCTTTACATTTCGGCCATCAACAACCAAGGTTGCGCCTTCTTTTTCACCAGCTGTTACATATGAAGCTACTTTGTCGCGGTGAACTTTAGTAACAAGTGGGCCCATATCAGCGCCTTGCGTACCGTCGCCAGTCTTGATTTTCGCCATTCTTTCTTTGATTTTCTCGATTAAAGCATCGGCAACTGGTTCTACCGCTACGACCACAGAAATCGCCATGCAACGTTCGCCAGCTGAACCGAAGCCAGCATTAATTGCGGCATCTGCTGTCAGATTCAAATCAGCATCTGGGAGAACTACCATGTGATTCTTTGCGCCGCCAAGTGCTTGGACGCGCTTACCAGATTTAGTTCCAGTTTCATAAACATATTTAGCAATCGGTGTTGAACCAACAAATGAAACAGATTTGATGCCAGGGTGTGTAAGTAGCGCATCGACAGCTTCTTTATCGCCATGAACGACGTTAAATACACCATCTGGTAATCCGGCTGCTTTCAAAAGCTCGGCCACATACATAATCGCACTTGGATCTTTTTCGGAAGGTTTAACAATCACAGTGTTTCCGCACGCGATGGCGATTGGAAAGAACCACATTGGGACCATTGCTGGAAAATTAAATGGCGAGATGATTGCGACTGGACCAAGCGGTTGGCGAATTGAATAAACATCCACACCGGTAGAAACTTCTTCAGAGAATCCGCCTTTTAGTAAATGTGGGATGCCACAAGCAAATTCCACAACTTCTAAGCCTCGGGTTACTTCGCCAAGCGCATCGCTCAATACTTTTCCATGTTCGGCAGTGATTAACGCGGCAATCTTCTCTTTATTAGCATTTACTAGTTCGCGAAATGCAAAGAGCACTTGAGTGCGTTTTGTTAGTGAACTATGGCGCCACTCGTTAAAAGCTTTAGCGGCAACACCAACAGCCATATCTACAGTCGCTGTACTTGCGAAATTTACGCTGCCAGAAATTTTTCCAGTCGCGGGATTAAATACGTCACCGCTTCTCTCAGATTTTTCATTTGTAACTGCGCCATTAATCCAATGCGAAATAGTTTTCATATGCCCACAATACTTGAGGTTTGACTCCGCCCATTACCGCTTCATCTACCAAATAGGTCACAAAAGTGCTTAAATTGGCGCATAATTCAGAGAAAACAAAGGGAGCACCGTGAACACCCCAGAAAATAATCCAGATAAAGCCGCGAAAGTTTTTGCTGACGACCGAGCATATGTTTTCCATTCCTGGTCAGCGCAAGCCCAAATCAATCCAATGGCAATTGCAAGTGGTGCTGGTTCTTACTTCTGGGATTTCACTGGCAAGAAATATCTAGACTTTTCCTGTCAATTAGTTTTTACAAACATTGGCCACCAACATCCAAAAGTTATTGCTGCCATTAAAGAGCAAGCTGACATTCTCGCAACTATTGCGCCACAGCATGCAAACGAAGCTCGTAATGAAGCTGCCAAGCAGATCTTAGAATTAGCCGGCGATAAGTTTAAGAAAGTTTTCTTCACTAATGCTGGCGCTGATGGAGTTGAAAATGCAATTCGAATGGCAAGACTGCATACAAATAAACATAAAATACTTTCAACTTATCGTTCTTATCACGGCAATACCGGATCGGCTATTAATGCAACTGGTGATCCACGTCGGTTCCCAAATGAATTTGGCTACGGACATGTTCACTTCTGGGGACCTTACCTATATCGGACGGCATTCTGGGCAACTAACGAAGCGGAAGAATCCCAACGTGCCCTAGAACATTTAGAGCAAACTATTATCTTTGAAGGTCCAAACACAATTGCCGCAATATTAATCGAGAGCGTTCCAGGAACTGCTGGAGTTCTAATGCCACCTGCTGGTTATTTAGATGGGCTACGTGCGCTCTGTGATAAATATGGAATTCTCTGGATTGCAGATGAAGTTATGTCAGGTTTTGGCAGAACTGGAAAATGGTTTGGATTCGAACACTCAAAATCAATTCCAGATTTAATTGTTTTCGCTAAAGGTGTTACATCAGGTTACCTCCCACTTGGTGGCGTGATAATTTCTGATCCAGTAGTAACAACTTTTAATGAGCGAGTTTTCCCAGGTGGCCTTACTTACTCTGGCCACCCATTAGCTTGCGCCACCGCGGTAGCCACTATTGCTGCGATGAAGAGCGAGAAAATGGTGGAAAATGCGGCATTTATTGGCGAAAAGATTCTTGGCCCAGGCTTACATGAACTAGCGAAGAAGCATGCCGTCATTGGCGATATTCGTGGCGCCGGAGTTTTCTGGGGAATGGACATGGTTGCCGATCGCAATACTCGTGAACCGCTTGCGCCGTATGGTGCGTCTAGTCCAAAAATGAATGAGATTGTTGCAACTTGTAAAAAGAATGGTTTGATGCCATTTAATAACTTCAACCGAATTCACATGGTGCCACCGTGCAACATTTCAGAGAGCGACGCGAAGTTGGGAATCGAACTTCTCTCCAAATCACTCACAGAACTTGGGCTATAGAATCTAACCTAATGACTTCTTTAATATCTGCGCGCTCTCTTACAAAAACTTATGGCGATTTTATTGCTGTCGACCAGATAAATTTTGAAGTTCGAAAAGGAGAATCATTCGGATTGCTAGGTCCTAATGGCGCAGGTAAATCAACCATCATGCGAATGATTGGCGCCACCCTCCAACGTTCATCTGGCGAACTTGCTGTTCTTGGGAAGGATCCAGAAAAGTTTGGACCACAAATTCGAGCACACCTTGGAGTGGTACCGCAACAAGATAATCTAGATAGCGAACTTACAGTTCGAGAAAATTTATATATTTATGGCCGTTATTTTGGGCTCTCTAAAAAATTCTTAACTCCAAAAATTCAAGAGTTGCTTGAGTTTGCCCAACTTGAAGAGAAGCGCGATGTAAAAGTCGAAGCGTTAAGCGGTGGTATGAAGCGACGTTTAACAATTGCGCGTGCGCTAGTTAGTGAGCCAGAAATTCTTATGCTCGATGAACCGACGACCGGCCTAGATCCACAAGCCCGCCATATTCTTTGGGATCGATTATTTAGGCTAAAAGAGTTGGGCGTAACACTCTTACTTACTACTCATTTCATGGATGAAGCAGAACAGCTTTGCCAGCGATTAATCGTGATGGACAAGGGCAAAATCATGGCTGAAGATAGCCCTGCTGAGCTAATCCGAAAGTATGTAACTAAAGAGGTATTGGAACTTCGCTTTGGTTCCGATAAGAATTCACAATACGTGGATCAGCTACGGCAAAAATGTGATCGGATCGAACAACTCCCAGATCGAATTCTGCTTTATACAAATGATGGTGAAACTCTACTAACGGAAATTGTTGGTTCTGGGCTACATCCAATAACTTCATTAGTACGACGATCTTCACTAGAAGATGTATTCCTAAGACTTACTGGCCGAAGCTTGATTGAATAAAATGAAGGTAAAAGATGCGCAGCGTGAGGTTTCTAGATTCGGTGCGCTTTATATTGTAGAAGCTCGATTTAAAAATATGTTCAAGTGGCGTTCGGCAATTATTACCACAGCTATCTTAAATCCAGTTTTATATTTACTTTCGGTAGGAGTTGGAATTGGTTCGCTTGTTGATGCAAAACAAGGTGTCGGTGGAGTTGATGGTGTTCCGTACTTAACTTTCTTAGCGCCAGCACTTTTGGCAAGTGCTGCTATCCAAGGTGCTATCGATGAAGTTACTTTTCCAACTCTGCAAGGTTTCAAATGGGCCAAGAATTTCTTTGCTATGAACTCAACTCCAATTACCGGAAACCAAATTGCACTCGGCGTCTACATCGCTGCGTTATGTCGTACTTTTCTAACGGTTGTGATTTATTGGTTTATTTTACTAATCGCTGGCGCGCTCCCAACTGGAACTGCATGGCTTGCGATGTTTGTTGCAATGTTGGCTGGTGGTGCTTTCGGATCAATTATGTTATTTCTGACATCTAAAGTTGAAAAAGAAGATTTCTTTCTGACCGCAATTGGTCGACTAATAATTATGCCGCTCTTCTTATTCTCTGGAACTTTCTACCCGCTTTCTTCGATGCCCCTTATGTTGCAGCCAATTGGCTGGATTTCACCGCTCTGGCATGCTACCGAACTCGGCCGTTACTTCACTTATGGCCATTCGATAAGCGGGTTAATGATCGGAGTGCATTTTATATTTCTTACTTCATTGCTAACGCTAGGTTTAAAGTTAGCATCTCGCAATTTCACAAAGCGGTTAAGTAAATGATCGTTAAAGGGGCCGTCGCAATTGCTGAAGGAAGAATCGGCAAATCATTAGAGAAATATTATGCGGGCAGAACCTGGGCTCCATTACAAAGAAGTTTTATCGCTTTCAAGTCCTCAGCTTGGTTAGTTGTGTTATCGGGTTTTGTAGAACCGGTTTTATATCTTTTCTCTTTTGGTTTTGGTGTCGGTGCGCTAATCGGCGGTATAACTGCAGCAGATGGTTCCACGATTTCATACGCGGCCTACATTGCGCCAGGATTACTAGCAACCAGTGCGATGAACGGTGCAGTCTACGATTCAACTTGGAACGTCTTTTGGAAAATAAACGAGAGCAAACTTTACCAAGGAATGCTCGCGACCTCATTAGGACCACTTGATGTTGCCCTCGGTGAAATTGCGTGGGCGTTACTTCGTGGCTTGATGTACGCAATAGGTTTTATGATCGTCGTAACGCCACTCGGATTAATTGAAAATTGGTGGGGACTTCTTGCAATTCCAGCCGCAGTATTAATTGCGTTTGGTTTTGCTTCATTTGGCATGGCGGCCACTTCTTATATGAAATCTTTCCAGCAAATGAACTATATAAATATGTTGATGCTGCCGATGTTTCTTTTCTCTGGATCTTTCTTCCCACTTACGGTTTATCCAGAGATTGCGCAATGGTTCATAAAAATATTACCGCTCTGGCATGGAATCTCACTAATTAGAGGTTTAACGCTTGGCCAAATCGATAGCTCTATTTTGGGCCATGTTCTCTACTTTATTGTGATGATTGCACTTGGACTCTGGTTCACAACTAAGCGGTTAAATGCGCTCTTTTTAAGGTAATTCCAGCTCTATCCATTTATTTTTTCACCTGTTAACATAAAACAATTATGAGTACATATGAAATTGAACAACTTCAATTAATAAGAACCAACAAAGATAAGCCGCGGTTAGATTATTTAAGCGATCGAGGTCGTCTTATTCATGGCCCTACCCCACCAGGTGGTTCCGTTCCAT
The DNA here is from genome assembly GCA_947491605.1 of Actinomycetota bacterium. Taxonomy (GTDB): domain Bacteria; phylum Actinomycetota; class Actinomycetes; order Nanopelagicales; family Nanopelagicaceae; genus UBA7398. Next base: position 62,980 of record CANLJW010000002.1, read on the forward strand.
CACCGCGCGAAAGTGATTTGACGCCGGCAGAAGTAGAAGAAGTTGTCGAATTAATTGCAAATGGCAGAAAAACGAGAACTCCAGCAGTAATGCCAGAGCGATTACGCGCACGATCTTGGAAATCAATGGAAGAAGTGATTTTGAAGTTGGAGTACGCGCTGGGCTGGGAAGGTGCTGGTTGGAAAGTTGGCGCCGCAAGTTTAGATGTTCGTAAAGCTGAAAATATTCCTAGCCCATCTCCTGGTCGGTTATTTACAAGATCAATTATGAAAAGTCCTGCGGA
>CANLJW010000003.1:0-59816 GCA_947491605.1 Actinomycetota bacterium
GTTTGGCACCTCGATGTCGGCTCGTCTCATCCTGGGGCTGGAGTAGGTCCCAAGGGTTGGGCTGTTCGCCCATTAAAGAGGCACGCGAGCTGGGTTCAGAACGTCGTGAGACAGTTCGGTCCCTATCCGCTGTGTGCGTAGGAAACTTGAGAAGGGCTGTCCCTAGTACGAGAGGACCGGGACGGACGAACCTCTAGTGTGTGGGTTGTTCCGCCAGGAGCATCGCCCATTAGCTACGTTCGGAAGAGATAACCGCTGAAAGCATCTAAGCGGGAAGCTCGCTTCAAGATGAGGTTTCCCATTGGTTTACCAAGTAAGGCCCCCAGAAGACTACTGGGTTGATAGGCCGGAAGTGGAAGAGGAGCGATCCTCGGAGCTGACCGGTACTAATAGGCCGAGGATTTAACTACAAAGTTGCTACGCGTCCACTGTGTGGTTCCCGAGATACGGTCGGGAACCGATTAACAGAAAATAATTTCACGATTAATTTCGTCAAAATATTTTCTGATTTAATCAACGATTGACATCTCAATAGAGTTTCGGCGGTCATAGCGTGAGGGAAACACCCGGTCCCATTCCGAACCCGGAAGTTAAGCCTCTCAGCGTCGATGGTACTGCAAGGGTGACCTTGTGGGAGAGTAGAACGCCGCCGGACATACTTTTATAAAAGGGGTTGCAGTCAAATGCAGCCCCTTTTTTATTTCGAAATTAAAATTAATAAAATAGAGATCGGAGAAAAAAAGTGGAGAAACCAGAATGGAAACCACGTTCCGATAAACCACGTTCCGATAAACCACGTTCCGATAAACCACGTTCCGATAAACCACGTTCCGATAAACCACGTTCCGATAAACCACAGGAGCGAAAGCTGTTTGCCAAGCGACCATTATTGCGGCGGGAGTTAGAACGAAGAGTTAGAAAATTCGCGGAACCAGATATTCCTGTCGAAATAACTGGAGAAGAGTTAGAGAAACGAGTTCGATTCCAATTAACTTCACTTGCAGTTGAAAATGCGGAAGTTGTTGCAAAACACTTGGCAGCGTTGGATTTCTTTTTGGAAACCGATCCAGAGCGCGCATATTGGCATGGCCAATCGGCATCGCATCGAGCTGGCCGGTTAGCGATTGTTCGCGAAAGAGCTGGAATTGCCGCAGTAAAACACGGGAAATTTGATGTTGCACTCCGTGAGTTAAAAGCAGCACATCGGATGTCGGCGAATCCTTCGATTTTGCCTTATCTCGCTGAATGCGAACGCGCTTTAGGAAACCCACGTAAAGCGTTAGAGATTGCGGGCTCGATTGCAACAAATAAATTAACTGATGTGGAGCAAGTTGAACTTCGAATAACTTCGGCTGCTTGTCGGATCGAACTTGGGCAAATGGATGCGGCGGTAGTAACTCTGACTTGCAAAGAATTAAATCTTGCAGATGCTCCGTGGGGCGACCGATTACGGAGCGCCTACAGCGCAGCGCTAATCGCGGCTAATCGCGGCAATGAAACTCTGCCTTGGGGAAATTAATTTAATTTTCCACAGTTGCAAAAAATGAATAGCTATTTTCTCAGTGGATTTTTGTTGAAAGAGTGTTACGGGGACGCTTTTGGAAGAGCCCGACCGGTTTAGCCAGTCGTTACCAAGTAGAAGCGCGCGTTTTGGCACGAATTTAGATACGGTTGAGGCATGAGCAAAGAGCCAGCAGCGTTATTAAGAGAATATCTTGCGAAAATTAACAAAGGTGAAAAATCTGCTCAAGAAGTATTGAGTGCGGTAGGTGGTTGGATGAAAGAGAGCGGAGATTCGCTAAAGAATAAAATTGAAATTGAAGTTGAAGCTGCCGTTAAACGGATGGGCTTTGCTAAAAAATCGGATTTAGATGAGTTAGCCAAGGAAGTTGCCGAGCTAAGGAAATTGTTGAAAGTAAAAAAAGTAGCACCAAAAGATATTAAGAAACCAACCAAGAAAGCGGCAAGAGGTAAATCTAAATGAGCGAGAATCAAAATTATGCGGGCGAAAGATTAGATCCGTTAGTAAAAATTCATTTGATTAAAGAGGAAATTGCAGCGGTACCTAATTCACCGCTATCGGAACATGGCGAAAAATTTGATCAGATACATCAAAAACTTAACAGTGCTCTTGCAGATATTGAAGGCATTTAAGTTAGATAAAAATGCGGATTCGTTTAGATGCCGAATTAGTTCGCCGGGGCCTGGCAAGATCTAGAGAGCACGCCGTTGACTTAATTGAAGCCCGGCAAGTTCTAGTTGGTGGCATACCTGCGACAAAGCCGGCCACTCAAGTAAACCCAGAGACATCTATAAAATTAGCGGGGGTTCGCGACGATTTTGTTTCGCGCGGCGGCCATAAATTGGCTGGTGCGCTAGATGCATTCCCAGATATCAAAACCGAAGCTAAAGTGTGTTTAGATGCCGGTGCTTCAACTGGTGGCTTCACTGATGTTTTATTAAAACGGGGCGTCGCTAAAGTAATTGCAGTAGATGTTGGGTATGGCCAACTTGCATGGGAGCTACGGAACGATCCTCGAGTACAGGTTTTAGATCGGACCAATGTGCGTCATATTTCACCGGAAATAATCGGGGAGAGAATTGCATTGATTGTGGCAGATTTATCATTCATCTCGCTCACCATGGTTATTCCAGCTCTCAAATCGGTCTCTACTGATGAAACTGATTATTTAGTTATGGTGAAGCCGCAATTTGAAGTTGGTCGCGAAAAACTTGGCGCAGGGGGAGTAGTAAGAGATTCGCAGCTAAGAAAACAAGCAATTGTGGATGTCGCGAACTCCGCTTTTGAACTAGGTTTAGGGTGCTTAGGAGTTTGCGCAAGCCCACTTCCTGGTCCAGCCGGAAACGTGGAGTATTTCCTCTGGTTAAAAGCCGGTGCTCCACTTTTAAGTGATGCAATTATTGATGCAGCGATAGCGAAAGGACCACAATGAGTAGCGCTATTCCACGTCGATTGCTGTTAGTTGTGCACCCAACTCGTAGCGACGCAAAGAGAACAGCCGAAGCGCTCATTGCCAAGTTAGCTTCCGAAAATTTTGAGATTGTTTCCACTTCTGAAATAGAAATTGTGGGGATTGCGAAAATCTCACTTTCGGAATTAGGTGATCTCCTATCTAAGTCAGCAATAGAGCTTGCTGTGGTGCTCGGTGGTGATGGCACAATTTTGCGTGCCGCCCAAGCAATCCGCGGCAGCTCGGTCCCACTACTTGGCGTTAATTTGGGCCATGTAGGTTTTCTAGCACAAATCGGTCGGCCGAGTATTACAGAGTTGGCTACTGCGATTATCGCGAAGAATTACAAATCAGAACGTCGGATGGTGTTGCAATATCGAATTGAACGCGCTGGTGAAACTATTGCGAACGGTTGGGCGCTAAATGAAGTAACCATTGAAAGAAGTAGCGAAGCGATGGTCGAACTTTTGGTGCAAATTGATCACCGCCCATTATCGCGATGGGGATGTGATGGAATAATTTGCGCGACCCCAACTGGATCGACCGCATACGCTTTCTCTGCCGGCGGTCCAATTGTTTGGCCAGAGGTAGAAGCGCTGGTTTTGCTCCCGTTAGCTGCGCACGCATTGTTTTCTAGACCGATGGTGATTAGCCCAGAATCAATAATCGCTGTAGATATTGAGTCCGAGGAAGCGACGCTTTCTGCTGACGGGCTAAGGAAATTTCAACTTGTTGAAAATGATCGTGTGATTTTAACTAGTGATAACTCTCCAATAAATTTAGCGCAGATTGATCCAGCGCTATTCACAGATCGATTAGTGGCAAAGTTCAAATTACCGGTTGAAGGATGGCGTGGTGAGTGAGGCCGATCGCTCCGCTCTAGAAGAAATATCAATTCGTAATCTTGGCGTCATTGAAAATGCGGTTGTACCTTTCACTAAAGGGCTAAATGTATTAACCGGCGAAACCGGTGCTGGTAAAACCATGGTTTTGACGGCGTTAGCGTTGATCTTGGGAGGCAAATCAGATCAAGATTTAATACGCAGAGGCAGTGAACGACTTACCGCGTCCGGAATTTTTCGATTATCAAAAAAATCCGAGCCAGAGTTCAAAGAATTATTAGAGACTCATGATCCAGAGATTGAAAATAATCGCTTACTTTTTACAAGGAGCGTGAGTAGCGATGGTAAAGCGCGTGCAAATTTGGGTGGGGTGGCGGTTCCGGCTTCCGTATTAGCAAATTTTGGAGAAGAGTTAATCGAGATTCACGGCCAATCTACAAATTTGCGGTTAACAAAAACGGTGCGACAGCGTGAACTATTGGATCGTTATGCTGGCGAAAAATTTGCGGCAGAGTTATCACGATATCGCGATTGTTACCAGAGTTATCACGAGTTATCAAAAAATATTGCAGAGTTAAAAGTTGCGTTGAAAAAGCGTGACCAAGAGATAGCAGAATTAGAAGAATTAGTTGAGACTTACGCGAAAATTCGCCCTAATTCTGGCGAGTTGTCTAATATCGAGAATGATATCTCCCGGTTAGATTCAATTGAAGACTTGCGAGCGGGCGCCGCGGTGGCTGACAGCGTTCTTAACTCCGAATCCGAAAATGTCTTGATTTCATTGGCGTTAGCGCGTCGGTCTCTAGAATCGATAAAGGGTAAAGATAGTCAATTGGATGAAATTCGAGAAGCACTTGTGGAATCAATTCTTAATTTAAGCGATGTCGCCGCAGATTTATCACGATACACCGAAAATCTTGATCTAGATCCTAATGCGTTAGCCAATGCCCAAGATCGCCGTGCACAATTAAATTCCATTATCAAGAAATTCGGCAAAAACTCCGATAAGTATCAAGCTTTGGAAGAAATAATTGTTGATGCTGAGAAAGCTAAGGCGCGAATTAGTGATTTAACGGGTGGTGAAGATCGGATTACGGAGCTATCGAAAGAACTCGCAGCATCGTTTCAAGTTTTACAAGATAGCGCCCGAAAGATTTCTGGATTGCGAACGGCCAGTGCCAAAAAACTGAGCGATTTGGTTACCGCTGAAGTTCGACAGTTAGCGATGCCCCATGCAACGTTCTCTTTGAAAATTAATACTTACGATTCTGCTGAAATTAAGAATTATTCAATAAATGGGCTAGACGAAATTCTGATGATTTTCGCGAGCCATTCTGGAGGTGAGTTATTACCAATAGCAAAAGCTGCCAGTGGTGGTGAATTATCTAGATTGATGCTGGCGCTAGAAGTAGTAATCGCAGAGAGCGAGCCTTTGGGAACATATGTATTTGATGAAGTGGATGCGGGGATAGGCGGTAAAGCTGCAATCGAAGTTGGGCGAAGACTTTCAGCGCTTTCTAAAAACGCACAAGTAATTGTGGTGACACATCTCGCCCAAGTAGCGGCTTGGGCCGATAACCATTTAGTTGTAATTAAATCAGAATCGGGCGTTATAACTGAAAGTAGCATCACTAAAGTGGCGGGCGCGGAACGAGAGTCAGAGATTGCGCGGATGCTCTCTGGTCAAGAGGAATCCACTATTGCTAAAGAACACGCGAAGGAGCTCTTAACGATAGTTCGCGGCTAACTGAAATCGATGATAAGTTAGCCTTCCATGACCGCCCCTCATGTGACCAAGCATTTATTTGTTACCGGCGGAGTGGCATCTAGTTTAGGCAAAGGTCTTACCGCCTCCAGTCTTGGCCGTTTATTAGTAGATCGCGGATTGCGCGTAACAATGCAAAAACTCGATCCCTATATAAATGTTGACCCAGGAACCATGAATCCTTTCCAACACGGCGAAGTTTTTGTAACCAATGATGGCGCGGAAACTGATTTAGATATTGGGCATTACGAGCGGTTCCTCGATACGGATTTACATGGTTCGGCAAATGTCACAACTGGCCAGGTTTATTCGAAGGTAATCGCAAAGGAGCGGCGTGGTGAATATTTGGGCGATACCGTTCAAGTTATCCCACATATAACTAACGAAATTAAAGAACGAATTCTCGCAATGGGTGGGCCAAAAATCGATCTCGTAATTACTGAAGTGGGCGGAACTGTCGGCGATATTGAGTCGCAACCGTTTTTAGAAGCGGCGCGCCAAGTTCGTCAAGAAGTTGGTCGCGAAAATGTTTTCTATTTACATGTTTCGTTGGTTCCATACATAGGTCCTTCTGGAGAGTTGAAAACGAAGCCAACGCAGCACTCAGTAACCGCACTTCGATCTATTGGTATTACCCCAGATGCAATTGTGATTCGTTCGGATCGTCCAATTCCATCTTCAGTAAAAAAGAAAATTTCATTGATGTGCGATGTTGATCTAGAAGCGGTTGTGGCAGCGGTTGATGCGCCTTCAATTTATGACATTCCGAAAGTGTTAAATAGCGAGGGTTTGGATGGTTACGTAGTACGTAGATTAGGGCTACCGTCTAAGGAAGTTAATTGGAAACTATGGAATACGCTATTAGACCGGGTTCACAATCCGGCAGTAACTGTAAAAGTAGGACTGGTTGGTAAGTACATTGATTTGCCGGATGCTTATCTTTCGGTGACTGAGGCATTGAGAGCCGGTGGCTTTGCCAACAATGCGAAAGTGGAAATTGTTTGGATTGCCAGTGATGATTGCGAACCACCATCAGGTGCAGAAGCGCTACTTAAGAATCTTGACGCAATTTGCGTACCTGGTGGATTTGGTGTGCGTGGCATTGAAGGAAAAGTTGGCGCCCTTAAATATGCACGCGAAATGAAAATTCCAGCTCTCGGATTATGTTTGGGTTTGCAATGCATGGTAATCGAATCTGCGCGGAATATGGCTGGAATTATTGGCGCAAACTCAGCAGAATTTGATCCATCTGGAAGTGAACATGTAATTTCAACAATGGCTGATCAGCGCGAGATTGTTGCGGGACAAGGCGACATGGGCGGGTCGATGCGTTTGGGTCTTTATTTGGCGAAGTTTGATAAGGGTTCAATTGTCGCGGAAGTTTATGGTGCTACTGAAGCATCGGAACGTCATCGCCACCGTTATGAAGTTAATAATTCTTATCGCGATCGGATTGCAGCCTCGGGTTTAATATTTTCGGGATTATCGCCAGATGGAACATTAGTGGAGTATGTAGAACTACCGCGCGAATTGCATCCGTATTATGTTGGTACGCAAGCACATCCAGAATTTAGATCAAGACCTACTCGGCCGCATCCACTTTTTGTTGGGCTAATTAAAGCCGCAGTACAGCGCCATGGCGCAAAGTAACGTTTTTCTTACAACATATTTAAATCATTTAACGGTCGAACGCGGACTATCTACAAATACAATCGCAGCCTATAAACGAGATCTTGAGCTTTATGAAAATTATTTGAAAGAAAAGGATATCGCCATCGATGCCGTTGATTCCGAAATTGTATCGGGCATGGTTGGTTGGTTGCGAAAACGCAAATTGAGCGAGGCAAGCATCGCTAGAAGTATTGTCGCGATAAGAAATTTCCATGCCTTTGTTGCAAAGGATTTTTCTTTGCCAGATCCAGCGCGAGGTGTGTTGCCGCCCAAAATTCCAAAACGATTGCCTAAAGCTATTTCAATAGCAGAGATCACAAAACTTTTAGAGAGCAAAAACAGTAGTGGCTCTGCTTTGCGAGATCGAGCCTTGCTGGAATTGCTGTATGCATCAGGCGGGCGAGTAAGTGAAATAGTTGCTATGAATGTTGAAGATTTGCAAAATATGGAATTTGAAATAGAACCCGCAATGGAAAATCAGGTGCTTACTATGAAAGTTTTAGGAAAAGGCGGGAAAGAACGGTTAATTCCGATTGGTAGTTTTGCACAACTTGCGATTATGCAGTATTTAACAAGGTTGCGGCCCACTTATCTGAAAAACCATAAAGAACGGGCGCTGTTTTTGAATACCCAAGGCAAACGGCTATCTCGGCAGAGCGCTTGGCAAATAGTGCAAGACGCAGCCCGTGCGGCTGGAATCTCAGAGATTGTTACACCACATTCATTGCGACATTCTTTTGCTACGCATTTAATCGATGGCGGTGCTGATATCCGTGTAGTGCAAGAGTTATTGGGACATTCTTCAGTTACAACTACTCAGATTTATACTTTAGTTACTATCGACAAATTACGCGAAAGTTACGCAACCGCGCATCCGCGTTCTAGATAAATTACCGTCCGCGCAACCTTCTTGCAATAATACTTTGATCACCTTTTGATTCTAAGTCAGCGATGACTATCGCAATAGATTCGCGCACAATTCGGCCACGATCTACTGCTAAACCTAGGTCTCCACGTAGTAATAATCTGGCTTGCTCTAAATCAAAAAGCTCTTCTGGCGAAATGTAGACCGTAATTTTTTCATCATGTTTTTCGCGACCGGAAGGGGAGCGATCAAGTTGGTTAGGTCGACGTCGTGGTGTGTTGCGTACTCCAGTTTTTTTAACTTGCGCCGGAGCAGTTGCGCGATTCGTTGGCGCTACCTCAGTTGTGGTTTCATCTTGAGCAGGTACTGCGCTAAGTGTGGTCTTGCGGAAAAGTTCGTCCGCACCTGGCAAACTGATTCGACGACTCATTTAACTCCTCCTAGTGCAATAACTTCACGAGCTAATCGTCGGTATGACGCAGCCCCGGTAGACGAACTTGCATATGATGTGATTGGTTCACCCGCAACTGTTGTTTCTGGGAAACGAACTGTTCTTGCGATTATGCTGTCAAATATTTTATCTGGAAAAGCTTCAACGATTCGATCGAGAACTTCACGTGAATGTACGGTTTTCTTATCAAACATGGTTGCCAAAATTCCAAGTAATTGTAGATCAGGATTGGTATTCGCTTGAACTTTCTTAATGATGTCAACCAAAAGCGCAACGCCTCGTAGCGCAAAATATTCACATTCGAGCGGAACAATCACAGTATGCGATGCGGTCAAAGCGTTTACCGTAAGCAAGCCAAGCGATGGTTGGCAGTCAATCAAAATAACATCGTAGTAATCAGTAACTGGAGCCAGAATACGTTTCAAAACTTTCTCACGTGCGATTACATTCATCAAGCCACCTTCGGCGCCAGCTAAATCTTCATGGCTTGGAATCATGTCCATTCCTGGTACTGAAGTTTTTAAAAGGTAATCGTCAATGCGAGTAGAGTCGTCCATCATTAAGTTATAGATAGAACCTTCAATATTACGAGTATTTACATTCAAACCAACTGACAATGAATGTTGTGGATCAAAATCAATCAAAAGAACCCGGCGCCCTAATTCAGCTAGCGCTGCACCTAAATTAATTGTGGTGGTTGTTTTTCCAACGCCGCCCTTTTGATTAACGACTGAGATAATTTGTGCCCCGCCATGCTCAGTTAACGGAGTTGGGATTGGGAAAGTTTTGCTGGCGCGATTTAAAACCGAAGCGGTTGTGACTACTTCCTCGTCACGATGGCCTTTTGGCACCATTTTCATTGTCGGCTTTGCGCTCAATCGAAAACCTCTCTTTAACCTTTTGTCGTTCTATCAACAATTGGCGACTCTACGGCGATGGTTAAATCAGGGCAAGTGGGCGGAAATAAAGTACGGTTCTGCCGTGAGCAATGATTCGGATGCACCCGCGGCGCAATTAGAGCCGACAGCTGGTGCAACCACCTTTTCAGGTGAAGGTCGGGTAGCCGGATTCTCAGTACATCTCGCTAATTTTGATGGCCCGTTTGACTTATTACTTCAACTGATCTCACGCCATCGGATGGACATCAGCGAAGTTGCGCTTGCTTCGGTAACTGATGAATTTATTAGCTATATGCGAGCGCTAGATGGCACCGAAGCAGGCTGGAAATTGGACCACGCAACTGAGTTTGTGGTTGTTGCGGCCACCTTGCTTGATCTGAAAGCGGCCCGATTGCTGCCTTCTGGAGAGATCGAAGATGAAGATGATCTAGCCCTTTTAGAGGCGAGGGACCTGCTCTTTGCCCGATTGCTCCAATATCGCGCCTTCAAAGAAATTGCAGCGATCTTTGCCGTTCGAATTGCCACCGAAGAACGGGTTTTCGCCCGCGTGGTAGCGATGGAACCAGCATTTGCGGCGTTATTGCCTGAGGTATTAATTGGAGTTGGTGCAGAGCGATTTGCCGCCATAGCGAACCGAGTTCTTACTCCGAAGACCATCCCCACTTTTTCAGTTGATCACCTACATCTGCCGCTAGTAAGCGTGGCGGCCGAAGCCCTCAAAGTGGTCGATCAACTGCGGCGCCATAAATCCCAAACTTTTAGGTCTTTGGTTCTAGATGCGGAATCGACTCTCGTTGTAGTGGCTAGGTTTTTAGCGCTATTGGAACTTTATCGAGAAGGAGTGGTTCGATTCGAACAAGTTATCTCCTTAGGCGAGCTACATATAATATGGATTGGTACCGAATCTGGTGACATTTTAGTTAGTGATGAATTTGATCTACTACCTCAAATCGTTGATGGGGAAATTCAGGTTGATGATGAAAATAAATAGTGAAATCGAAAGGTCGTAATGTTTAATCCAGAAGTTGAACGTTCTATAGAGGCCATTCTAATGGTGGTCGACGAGCCCCTTTCTGAGGTAGTTCTCGCGCAGATTATCGAAACCCCAACTGATCAAATTCTGGAGTCGCTACACAATTTGCAGAACCGATATGAGAGTGATTTCCGTGGTTTCCAGCTTCGCCAGGTATCAGGGGGATGGCGTTTTTATAGCCATCCCGATCTTGCCCCTTTGGTAGAGAAATTCGTACTTGATGGTCAACAAGCAAAATTGACGCAAGCCGCGCTGGAAACACTTGCGGTGATTGCCTATCGACAACCCATCTCCCGAGCACGGGTATCTGCAATCCGTGGCGTAAACGTAGAAGCTGTAATGAAAACTTTGGTTACTCGAGGTTTGGTTGAAGAGAGCGGGGTAGAACATGAAACCGGCGCAATCTTGTATAGCACCACATCTTTCTTCTTGGAACGGTTAGGGCTAAATGCTGTATCAGATCTTCCCGCACTTGCTCCGTTCTTACCAGATATCGATGGGCTCGATGAGGTGATTGCTTCACTTACCGACTAGAATCGGGCAATGTCTTTGATCCGATTACAAAAAGTTTTGGCTGATGCCGGTGTAGCTAGTCGTCGTGCGTCCGAAGAATTGATACTTGATGGCCGAGTGAGCGTCGATGGGCGAGTTATTCGCGAACTCGGAACGAAAATTGACCCGATAAACTCTCTTGTTCAAGTAGATGGTGAGGCAATAGCACGCGTAACTACCAAGTCTTATATTGCATTTAATAAACCAGTTGGTGTTTTGTCCACCATGTCAGACCCCGAAGGTCGACCTTCCTTAAACGATTTTTTCGGCGGTAGAAACGAACGACTTTTTCACGTTGGTAGATTAGATAAGGAAAGTGAAGGGTTGCTCCTATTAACAAACGATGGCGAACTAACTCACCACAGCACCCATCCATCTTTTGGGGTAGAAAAAACATATTTTGTGGAAATTTTCGCGCCAATTACAAAAGAGCAGATTACGGAATTAAGGAGCGGAGTTAGATTGGAAGATGGGCTGGCTAGACCGTTGAAGGTGGAAGCGATCCCGGGCCAAAATTGGGCACGAGTGGTGATCCATGAAGGACGAAACCAGATAGTTCGAAGGATGTTTGATGAGCTTGGGCAACCGGTTCGGCGACTTGTGCGATTAGCGTTTGGACCGATAATTTTAGGTGAGCTTCCGGTTGGGAAATGGCGGGAGTTAAATGTGGCCGAAGTGCTTAGTTTACAAAAGGTTATATCTACAAAACAGTAAGTCTTTTTTACCAATTAACGATTTATAAATATATCGGTATTTCAAACCGTTATCAATATCGATATATTAACAATACAAGCGCATTTTTGAGACACAATACCGATATATCGATAATTTAAGAGTATGGTCGTAAAGATAAAGTAAGATTAATCAGACCGTAAATATTTATTTATTTATAAATATATAAAACCATAATAATTTCCAGGACAAACTTAGAGGGATGTATAACGGGTACCATTGACCATGGAGATTCGAGCGATTCGGGGCGCGGTACAAATAACCGAGGATTCAACGGAATCGATGCGCCTTGGGGTTCAAGAATTAATCCGCAATATCCTCTCCGAAAATGAACTTAAGATTGATGATCTAATCTCTATTTTCTTCACCGCCACCCCTGATTTAGTGAGTGATTTTCCAGCAGCCAGCGCCCGAGGTCTTGGCTTAGAAGCAATTCCGTTAATTTGCGCGGTTGAGATTGCGGTTCCGGGGGCGTTACCGAGGACGATTAGAGCCATGGTGCACTGCCGCAGCCCTTTAGGTCACCGGGAAATTAAACACATCTATCTTGGCGGCGCAGCTGCGCTCCGACAAGATTTAGCCCAATAACCAAAGAATCTTCTCATGAGTAAATTGCCGCGGATAAAAATTCAAGGTTCGGGTTTAATCGGTACCTCGTGCGCCCTAGCTTTGCAGCAACGCGGGTACGAGGTGGCTATTTTCGATGAGAATCCCGCGGCCCAAGTTCTCGCGAGTGATTTGATCAATAGCCAAGCACCTAGTGAAGATCTCCTATATGACCTCGTACTGATCGCAGTTCCAGTATCGCAAACGCTATCGGTGTTGAAAGCCGAATATTCTCTAAACCCTAACTCGATATTCTTCGATGTGGGGAGTACAAAGAATGAACTTCAGGTGGAAGTTGAAGCATTATCGGATATAAAAATGCGATTTCTCGGAACCCACCCAATCGCGGGGCGAGAAGTCAGTGGCGCGTTAGGTGCCCGAGCTGATCTCTTCGACGGCAGGGCCTGGATCATTACACCTACTCCGCATACCTTGCCACTAGCAATCTCAATGGCGACCGAAATTATAGAAGCCTGTGGTGCGACGGTCTATTCAATGTCGCCAAGCGAACATGATGAGCTTTTAGCTCAGATTTCGCACCTACCGCAATTGGTTAGCTCGATGTTGGCCGGGGAGTTGTTAACTCTTTCGGAAGCGAAGTTGAGTTTGGCTGGCCAAGGTTTAAGGGATACGACTCGATTAGCTGATTCAAGCGTCGCGATTTGGCTCGATATTTTGGATAGTAATCGTGAATTAATTATTTCAAAATTGGAGTCTTTCACCTCGAGAATCATTCAATTACGCGATGCTTTAGTTGCTCGAAATAGTAATCAAATTGCTGCGCTATTTAAAGATGGTAATTCCGGTAGGTCTCGAATTTCTGGAAAGCACGGAACCCGCCCGCGAAGTTATTCCTATCTATCAGTTGTGATTCCAGATAAACCAGGACAGTTAGGTGCGCTGTTTTTGGAATGCGCTACCGCGGAAGTGAACGTTGAAGATCTAGCGCTTGAACATTCGCCCGGTCAATTTACTGGTTTAATAACTTTAGCGCTTTCGGAGAGCGATGCGATTAAGTTAGAAAAACATTTGCGAGCAAATAATTGGAAGGTACATACAACGTGAAACCGATAGTGCTTGCGATTGATGGTCCAAGCGGAGCCGGTAAATCGAGCACTTCCAAAGCGCTAGCAATCAGAGCCGGTTGGTCATATTTGGATACTGGAGCACTTTATCGCGCGGTGACATGGTTGGCGCTGGAAAAAAATGTGCAGCAAGAACATGAATTGGTAAATCTTTTGACTGAGGTATCGATTGTGTTTCGAACCAACCCACAATCACCAGAAGTTATATGTGGTGGTGTCGAAATTACAAACGCGATTCGCGATCCACGGATTACTGAACGCGTTTCCGAATTCAGCGCAATGCCAGCAATTCGTAAACTTCTTTTAGAATTGCAACGAAGAATAATAGATACTGCAAAAGTTGGAATAGTTGTTGAAGGTCGAGATATCGGCACTGTAGTTGCGCCGAACGCCGAATTGAAGATTTATCTACATGCAGATATTGCGGCGAGAGCGCAACGACGAGAACGAGAATTGATTGAAAGCAATATGGTTAAGAAAGTCGGCAGTACCGAAGACGTCGCCGCGGCCTTAGAATCCCGTGATTTTGTGGACTCAAATCGAAAAATATCGCCGTTAATGCAATCCAGCGAAGCGTTTGATTTGGATTCAACAAATTTGAATTTAACTGAAACAGTAGAGAAAATCTGGAAGTTGCTCCAAGATCGCAATTTACTTGGGTTGCCAGTGGTAGCCGTTATCGGTCGACCAAATGTTGGTAAATCAACACTGATCAATAGATTTATTGGAAGCCGTGAAGCAATTATTGAAGATAACCCAGGCGTTACTCGGGATCGAGTTTCGTATGAAGCTGAATGGAATGGTCGACGGTTTGTAATTACCGATACCGGTGGTTGGGAAGCAACTCCGGAAGGCATCGCGGTAAAGATAACTGCGGCAGCCGAAGATGCAATTGCTCAATGCGATATGGTGATTTTTGTTGTGGATGGACAAGTTGGCGCGGTGGATGACGATGATGCATTAGTTACCGTGCTGCGCAAAAGCAAAAAGAAAGTTATGTTAGTTGCAAATAAGATCGACAATGAAAAAGATGAAGCGTATGCGTATGGTTTATGGAATCTTGGATTAGGAGAACCACACTTTGTATCTGCGCTACATGGACGTGGTAGCGGCGATCTTTTAGATATTTTAGTTTCAGAATTGCCAGAAGTTGGTCAGAGTCAAATCGATGACGGGTATCGTCGTGTTGCAATCGTTGGTCGCCCAAATGTTGGTAAATCCTCGTTACTTAATGCGTTAGCAGGTTCGCAACGTGCGCTAGTTGATGATGCCGAAGGCACAACCCGTGATCCGATTGATGAGTTAATTCAATTAGGTGATCGAACTTGGCGTTTTATTGACACTGCGGGACTGCGCCGAAGAGCGCATCAAGCTTCTGGAACTGATTATTATGCGATGCTTCGAACAGAGCGAGCTATTGATAACGCCGAAATCGTTGTGATGATGATTGACGCCTCAGTGCAGATCACCGAACAGGATTTGCGAATCATTACGATGGTCGAACAATCCGGGAAAGCGCTGGTTATAGGTATGAATAAATGGGATTTAGTAGATGAAGATCGACGCGTGGTTTTAGATAAAGAGATTGATCGAAATTTTGACCAAGTTGAATGGGCGGAGCGAGTAAATCTCGCCGCGAAAACCGGGTGGCATAAAGATCGACTACCAATAGCTTTGGAGCGTGCGCTAGAAAGTTGGGAGAAGCGAATCCCGACTGCAAAGTTGAATGCATTTTTAGGCACGATGGTCGGCGCCACCCCGCCACCGGTCCGAGGCGGCAAGCAACCGAAGATTCTTTTCGCTACCCAGGCCGGAATCCAACCACCGAAATTCGTGGTTTTTGCCACCGATTTCTTGGAAGCGTCCTACCGTCGCTTCATCGAGCGAAGATTGCGGGAGGAATTTGGGTTCCCGGGCACGCCAGTTCAAGTGGCAGTTCGAGTTAGAGACCGTGAGTAAATTAGAAGCATGGGCAAACGCGAGAATTTAACTATCCCCAATTTGCTCTCGGTAATTCGAGGTTTAGGAATTCCACTTTTTCTCTGGCTAATTTTTGTACGTGATCAACCCGTGTGGGGAATTGTAGTTTTGGCTCTCGCTGGTGTAACGGATTATCTTGATGGAAAAATCGCACGCGCTTGGAATCAAGAAAGCCGGTTAGGGGAGTTGCTCGATCCAGCCGTGGACCGACTTTATATTGTCGCTACATTAATTACGCTCTATCTGAAAGCTGCGATTCCACTTTGGATGCTGGTAATTCTTTTCGGTCGAGACCTTTATCTTGGATTACTCTTACTTGGATTGCGTCGTTACGGTGTTGGGCCATTCAAAGTGACTTATTTAGGAAAGGCAGCGACCTTTAATTTACTTTACGCCTTTCCAATTCTACTTTTAATCAAAGAAAGTGCTGGCGTAATTTCAGATGTAGCTTTCATTTTTGGCTGGAGCTTCTCGGCGTGGGGGATCGCGTTATATCTCTTGACCGCTATCCAATATTCAATTAGCGGAGTCAAGTCGGCTTTAATTGTACGGAAGGGGTAGTATCCCGCCATGTCTTTGATACCTGACCAGTTACGATATACAAAAGAACACGAATGGGTCGCCGCAACCGATAGCGCGGGTATTTTCAGAATGGGTATTACCGATTTTGCGCAGAGCGCCTTGGGTGACATTGTTTACATTCAAATGCCAAAGACGGGCGAAGAAGTTACAGCCGATAAAATTTGTGGCGAGGTCGAATCTACAAAAAGTGTCTCAGAAATCTATGCGCCGGTCACTGGCAAGATTGCCTTTGTCAATGATTTACTTAATAAAAATCCAGAATTAATCAATAGCGACTGTTATGGCCAAGGTTGGATTGCTGAGATCGAAGTAGTCGACATCTCCGTTATAGAAAAGTTACTTTCAGCGCAGCAGTACCAAGCACTTACGGCTTGACCTAGTCGCTTACTCTGAATAGTGTCAGCCTCAACAACAGGCTGAGGAATCTCGGTTTTTGAGACGGAAATTTCAGAGGAGATCGGAGGATTGAGTGAGTGTTACTGCCGAAGATCCTAAACACGATTTAACTTCAACAATTAATCTCTCATCCTTAAAAGCGCTTTCGCCACATGTCACCGCGATTATGGATTCGTTGTCGGAAGAAGAGCGTTCGGTCTTAGCTAAATTGCCGCTGGGCTCGGCAATGCTCTTAGTAGTTACTGGTCCAGCACGTGGTTCGCGATTTCTTTTAAATATTGGGAGTACTCGGATAGGTCGTTCCCCAGATGCCGATATATTTCTAGATGATGTAACGGTCTCTCGATCGCATGCGGTTGTTGAACACTCAGTAGGCAGCAATTATTTGGTAAAAGATGTTGGCAGTTTAAATGGCACATACGTTGATGGCGTCGTCACAAACGAGAAAGTTCTATCAAACGGAAGTGAATTACACATAGGCAAGTACAAGTTAGTTTTTTTTATTAACGATAAAAATCTTTTCGCCAAACCATAGAAAAAATAGGGGAGTAAGAAATGGGCGTACCGGCTAGAGCGTACTTAAGCATTGGCGAAGTTCTTGGCAAGTTGCGCAGCGATTTTCCAGATGTAACAATTTCTAAAATAAGATTTCTGGAAGCAGAAGGTTTAATTGAACCGCAACGAACGCCGTCGGGTTATCGCAAATTCACCTCCATCGATTTAGACCGTTTGCGTTATGTTCTTTTCGCACAACGCGATCAGTATCTGCCATTAAAAGTTATTAAAGAGAATTTAGACGCAATCGATCGCGGATTACAACCAGCAACAACCTCTGGCGCACCGGCTGCGCCTCGGCTAGCAACTATTGACGGCGGATTAACGCCAAGCGCTTTCGTAGAACAAGGGGATTTAAAGCTTTCTCGAGATGAATTAATTTCATCTAGTGGTGTAACTGAAGCCCAATTAATCGAATTGGAATCTTATGGATTGGTTGCGATGAAGGGACGTTTCTATGATGCGGACGCGCTTGTGGTTGCAAAAGTTGTGGCAGAGATGGCTGGGTTTGGAATTGAAAGTCGTCACCTACGAGCCTTTAAAACTGCAGCCGATCGAGAAGTTGGTTTAGTAGAACAGGTAATTACTCCGCTATTACGACAGAAAAATACTGAGTCAAAAGCTCGCGCCGAAGAGGTACAGCGTGAATTGGCTTCGCTCTCGGTTCGGTTACATGCGGCGCTGGTCCGCACCGGTTTGCATCGCAGTAAATAGCGTTTCCTAGTAAAAACGACAATGGATTTCCACGCAATCGATGTAGTCGGTGTTCGAGTTGAAATGCCTTCCAACCAGCCGATAGTGCTTCTAAAAGAGATCGGTGGTGTTAGGTATTTGCCGATTTGGGTAGGCGCAGTTGAAGCGACCGCCATTGCCTTCGCGCAACAAGGTGTTAAGCCACCTCGACCACTTACCCATGATCTAATTAAGGATTTACTAACCGCAATTGGAACCGATATCGAATCAATCCATCTAACCGATATTAAAGATGGAATTTTCTATGCTGCAATAAATTTAAAAGGGGGAGTGAAAGTCTCGGCCCGACCAAGTGATGCCATTGCGATCGCGCTCCGAACCGGCGCTCCAATTCTGGCCAGTGAAGAGTTATTGACGGAGGCGGGGATTGAAATCCCAGATCAGGCCGAAGACGAAGTTGAAAAATTTAAAGAATTTTTAGACCAGATAAACCCGGAGGATTTTTTAAGCTAAACCTCTACTTGAGGGTTGGACCGTGTCGGTGATTGATTCCAAGATAGTAAGCCTCTACCTTTTCCCAGTAGGCAGGAATCCTTCCCCCAGCCCATAGATGAGGCAGCAAATGTCTGACCATAAAAACATTGGTTACCGTGGTGCTACCGCCTGCACAGCGGCTGGCATCTCATATCGCCAGCTAGATTATTGGGCCCGTACTGGCTTGGTCGAACCTACCGTTAGAAGCGCTGCTGGTTCTGGTACCCAACGGTTGTATGGCTTTCAAGACATTTTGGTATTGAAAATTGTGAAACGGCTATTAGACACCGGGGTATCGCTCCAAAACATTCGTACCGCTGTTAACCATTTGCGGGCGCGCGGAATTGAAGATTTGGCTCGGATAACTCTGATGAGCGATGGCGCATCGATCTATGAATGCGCAAACTCCGATGAAATTATTGACCTCTTGCAAGGTGGTCAAGGGGTATTCGGTATTGCGATAGGCAAAGTTTGGAGCGAGGTCGAAGGCTCACTCTCGGTTTTGCAAGGTGAGCATCTCGACAGTGGGTCGATCATTACGGGGAGCGAAAGTGACGAACTCGCAGCCCGTAGGAAAAGCCGCGGCGCTTAATTTCCGATAGTTTTCCTTCCTTACCTCTTATCTCTATCTAGATAAGACAAATTGGAAGGCGCAGGGCAGAGTGTGAGCAGCGTTCGGAATGAATTTAAAGATCGCCATATCGGTCCATCTAGCGCGCAAGTAACCACTATGTTGATGGAGTTAGGTTTTGCAAACCTCGCCGACTTTATTGCGAAAGTGTTGCCTGAAAGTATCACAATGAAAACGGCGTTAAGTAATCTCTTGCCAAAAGCGATAAGCGAAGTTGAGGCAATTGCGGAATTAAAAAATTTTGCAGGTAAGAACAAGATTGCAACATCTTTAATCGGCACTGGTTATTACGGAACGATCACACCACCAGTTGTTTTGCGAAACGTTCTTGAAAATCCGGCTTGGTACACTGCTTATACGCCCTATCAACCTGAGATTAGCCAAGGTCGACTAGAAGCGCTTTTTGCTTTCCAAACCATGGTTTCAGATTTAACAGGCTTACCTATTTCGAATGCTTCGATGCTAGATGAAGGCACAGCCGCGGCGGAAGCTATGACCTTAGCGAATCGGGTTTGGAAAGGTGCCGCCGACGCAGTTTTTCTAATTGATAAAAATTTGCATCCGCAAACAATTGCAGTGATTACCACGCGTGCAAAACCGTTGAATATTAAAACTGAGATTGTGGACCTGACAACGGTTAAAGATTTGAACGAAAATGTTTTTGGCGCCATTATGCAATATCCAAATACATATGGTGAGATTTCGAAGCCTTTTGAAATAATTAATTGGGTTCACCAACGTAACGGCATCGCGATCACTGCTGTTGATTTGTTGGCGCTAACGTTAATTAAGTCACCAGGGGAGTGGGGTGCTGATGTTGCTATCGGCACTGCCCAACGTTTTGGTGTACCAATGGGATTCGGTGGGCCACATGCTGGTTTCATGGCAGTTCGTTCGGGATTAGAGCGCTCTATGCCTGGTCGGTTAATCGGTGAGAGCATTGATTCCCATGGGAATCCAGCGCTCCGATTAGCGTTACAAACTAGAGAACAACATATTCGACGGGACAAAGCAACTAGCAATATTTGTACTGCGCAAGTTTTATTAGCAGTAATGTCGGCTTTTTATGCAGCGTGGCATGGTCCTGCAGGTTTGCAGGCTATTGCGGAGCGAGTTAATTCATATGCCTTAACTTTTGCGATGAAGCTGCGCGAACATGGGATCACAGTTTTAACGGATGAAATTTTTGATACCGTTACTTTTAAAATTGATAAATTGGAAAGTCTGCGTGAAAAAGCAAGCACGGCTGGTTACAACCTTCGCTATGTTGATAATTTAATCGGAGTAAGTTTCGACGAAACTACTACCGATAGCGTTTTAATTGATTTATTTGCTTTTCTTGGAATCACTTGGGATTTGAAGTTAAGTGCGAGTGCAGTATCGCCGGAACTATCGCGCAAAACAAAGTATTTGCAACATCCAATTTTTAATACGTATCATTCAGAAACAGCGATGTTGCGCTATTTGCGGATGCTTTCAGATCGGGATTTAGCGCTAGATCGAACCATGATTCCGCTTGGTTCTTGCACTATGAAATTGAATGGCACCACCGAGATGGAATCAGTTACTTGGCCGGAATTTGCGTCGTTGCATCCATTTGCTCCGGTTTCACAGAGCGCTGGTACCCGTGAGTTAATTGCTCAACTTTCAGCTTGGCTAATCACAATTACCGGATACGACGCAGTTTCATTGCAACCCAATGCTGGATCGCAGGGCGAATTTGCTGGATTGCTCGCAATTCGGAATTACTTAGATAGCAAGGGGGAGTACGAGCGTGATATCTGTTTAATCCCATCTAGCGCACATGGCACTAACGCAGCTAGCGCCGTAATGGCGGGCATGCGCGTAGTAGTGATTGAATGCGATGAAGCCGGAAATGTGAGCGTTGCGGATTTGCAAGCGAAGATTTCAGAATATCGCGACAAATTGGCAGCTTTAATGGTCACATATCCATCTACACATGGAGTATTTGAAGAAGCTATTGGCGAAATTTGCGAATTGATTCATAACGCCGGCGGTCAAGTTTATGTAGATGGCGCAAATTTAAACGCGTTAGTTGGTTTAGCCCAACCCGGAAAATTTGGTGCTGACGTTTCGCATTTGAATTTACATAAAACATTTTGCATTCCACATGGCGGCGGGGGACCAGGCGTAGGTCCAGTTATTGCGCGATCGCATTTAGCGCCCTTTTTACCAAACCATCCATTAGATGTAACGGCAGGTCCTGAAACCGGCCCAGGTCCGATATCGGCAGCACCATTTGGGTCGGCTGGGATTTTGCCAATTTCATGGGCATATATTCGGATGATGGGTGGTGCTGGCTTAACCACCGCAACTGAAGTCGCAATTCTTTCGGCAAATTATATTGCTCTCAAATTAAGAGATGCTTATCCAATTCTTTACACTGGCAAAAATGGCTTAATTGCACATGAATGCATTATCGATTTACGTGAAATAACTAAAATTAGCGGCGTGAGCGTTGACGATATCGCTAAGCGGCTAATGGATTATGGTTTCCATGCACCAACTATGAGTTTCCCGGTACCCGGCACCTTAATGATTGAACCAACCGAGAGTGAAGATATTAGAGAATTGGATCGTTTTGTGGCGGCGATGTTGGCAATTCGGTTAGAAATTGCAGAAATTGCGAATGGCAAAATCAAGATCGAGGAGTCGGCGCTACGACACGCGCCGCATACGATGAACGATTTGTTGCAATCTGATTGGAACCGTCCATATTCACGCGAAGCTGCCGCGTTTCCAATGGGAGTCGAAGTTGGTTTAACTCGTGCCGGGAAATATTGGCCCACAACTGGTCGCATCGATGGTGCATACGGGGATAGGAATCTGGTCTGCTCTTGCGAACCGATTTCAGCGCTAGCTATTAACTGATTTACGCTGGTTTTACTTAACATAATGTAACTTATCGGCGATACTTATAGCTCCCAAAACCCCATTTTGTGACGTTCCAGAGCGCTTCTACAACGATCTTCTTGCTCATTTTAGAAACTCCGCCCGCACGTTCAACGAAAGTTATCGGTATCTGTGCGATCGAAAACCCATTGATAGAACTGCGCAACGCAACTTCAATTTGAAAACAATAACCTTGAGAGTTAATACTTTCTAATTCAATTTTCTCTAAAACTTCACGATGAAATGCGCGATAACCGCTAGTGATATCTTTTAATTCTAATTTCAAAACTATTCGGGCATAACCGGTACCAACTTTTGAGATTAACTGGCGCGAGACCGGCCAATTTACTACTGATCCACCAGGCATCCAGCGGGTTCCAATTGCTAAATCATGGCCAATCAGTGCATCTAAAAGATTCACCAACTCTTCCGGTTGATGGCTTAAATCCGCATCAATTTCACAGAGGTAATCGAAATCTTGGGCCAAGCCCCACTTAAAACCAGCAATATATGCCGGTCCAAGTCCACCTTTTCCAGGGCGATCTAAAACATGAATCCACTTCAGATTACGTGCTTTAACTGCATTTGATGTGCCATCTGGTGAATTGTCATCGACAACTAGCAATGATAAATCGTAACGATTTGCTAACTCTTCGCGTACGGTGCCAATTCTAGTAATTAAACCGTGGATAGATTCTATTTCATTATAAGTCGGAGAGACTATTAAAACTTTCGGAAAGTTAGCCACGTTTCCTCCGTAGAAAAGTTACCGCGAATATCAAGCAAGCAGCAATTTCTGGGGCGCTGCGATGCCTACTAATTGGAGTCCGATAATCATGCAAATTTATCTCTTTGGAGAGCGTAGTTGATTCGAATTGTTTTGCCTGCAACGCTACTCCCCCTTTACTATCAATAAAACCAGTAAAACCAGTGGTAGAAACAACTGCAGTTACCTTACGCATTTCGTATGCTCTCACACGAGCGATTAGAAATTGCTGTGCCGCTTCTGAACTCTTTCCGAAAGTTGCGTTATTTGTCATTGAAACTAAGAAATTGCTCTCGTTTGCACTTTCGGTAAAGACTTGATCGTCTAATAATTCAAAACAAATTAACGGCGTGAATTGCCCAGTTTTTACTCTGAAAATTTGGCGTACTTTGCCAGGTTGGAAATCGACGACATTTCTCGCTAACGGTGAAATTTTTTCAGCGAGAGTTCTTAACGGGATATATTCACCAAACGGTGCTAAATCACGTTTCACATATTTCACGATTTCACCATTACTCCGGTAATGAATTGCGACATTTTCAGGTCCGGTCTTCCCATCTAAAACCGCACCTATCAAAAGATCGACGCCGCCTTCTTTCTTGAGATTGGCAATCTTATCCGCAATGGTCTTGGTACGGAACGGATCTAAATCGCTGGCATTTTCGGGCCAAATTATCAAATCTGTTGGTGTTGTTGCAAAATCTTCACTTTCCAAAAATTTTAAAGTTGTTTCATAATGTTTATCGAAAACCGCCATCGGAACGCTGTTGAAATCTAGGTCAGCTTGTGGCACTCCCCCTTGAATTAAAGTTACCCGAATAGTGTCAGCTTTAGCGCTTTGCGAAATCCGCTCATCGAATATTTTCTCGGTTCCATATCCAAGTGCGACTAATAATACAAATGTAATGAAAGTATTTCTACGGTATTTCTGATCGGCCAAATGGACGGCTAAGATCAGGGTGAGGAAAGATAAACCGGCCACTCCAATTATTGGCAGGTAAAAACTAAGCGGGGATTGAATCTGAGAAAATCCAATTCGTCCCCAACCAAACCCTCCAAACGGAAATTTTTCCCTTGCTAATTCGATTAGTACCCAGAGCGCAGCAAACCTTGCATAATGCAACGTATCTTTTTTCCATTTAACAATCGCAAAAAACAAAAAGAAGAGCGATTCTCCGATCGACAAGATTAGCCACGGCAGCGCTCCAACAAAGATGGAACTCCAATGTAATAGCGGCGCAAAGAAGAAAATGGCATAAATCAGTGAAGTTTGTAACCGTAGCTTCAACTCAGAATCAACGAGTTGATTGTAAAAAATTGCTAGCGAAATTGGAGCTAAAAACCAGAGATTAATAGGCGGAAAACTTGCCGAAAGTAGAACTCCGGCAAGTAAGGTCTTAAGTATTTTTACCAACCGAGCGCTGCCATCATTCGATCAATACTTGAACCTAAGCCATATCGAATTCGAAAATCTTCAATCGTGTCTAAATTTTTAGGACGAGCGGGCATTTTGTGCGATAACTCTGGAATTGGAGCATCGAGCGCACAATTAACCAATTTCGGTGCAATCTTAATGTAATCAGCTCCCTCGATAAGTTTTCGTTGCAATAGTGGTTTCAAACGATCATCACCTGCATGAGCTGCTGCTAGCGCTTCTGTGATTGACTGAAAATTATTAGCAATTATCGCCGCACCTTTTTCGCCGATGCCACGGACTCCAGGTAGCCCATCAGAAGCATCACCTCGAATCATTGCAAATAGCGCATATCGATCGCCTGGGATTTCATATTTACTCTTAATCCAAGCATGATCAACTAAATCATGAGCGGAAATACCTTTAGCAAGATAAACGATTTTTACATCTTTAACACTATCGACTAATTGAAAGAGATCTCGATCTCCGGTAACAATTCGGGTGGGTCCAGCTTCATTGGCCGCAATAGTTGCAATTACATCATCGGCTTCGTAGTTGTCCACCCCGATAACTGCAATTCCAAATAAATCCAACAAGTCCAACAGGATTGGAACTTGCGGTGTTAACAAATCTGGTTCCTCTTCTTCGCCAGCTTCGGTTAAGCGGTTAGCTTTGTATTCTGGGAATAAATCAACTCGCCAAGTTGGGCGCCAATCGCCATCCAGACATGCAATTAAGCGATTAGGTTGATACTTTTGAATTAACCTCGCCGACATATCTAAAAATCCTTTAATTGCGTTTACGGGGGTGCCATCTGGCGCTAAAAGCGTGTCCGGCATTCCATAATATGCGCGATACCAGAGCGAGGCGCTATCAATTAACATCAACGTCATGCGGTCACCGCCGAATATGAAATTATCCCTCGATCAATTCTTTTTAACGCGTCCTTAATTACGGTGCGCATCTCCGGACGCGCATTCAATAATTGGCCAAGTAGGTCAATTAATTGTCTGATTACTCGTACAAAGTCGCCGACGGTGATTTCACTATCGCGCAAAATAGAACTAAGCGAATGACCGCTCGCCCATCGATAGCTCTGCCAGATAAAATCCAAGTCCGGCTCGCGTTGGGTGGCCAAATTAAAATTACTTTCCAAAATGGTTAGTTCTCCCCAAGTTTTTACCAACTTCTCCAACGGTTCGTTGAGCGATCTCGGGATCCTCGGTGAATTACTCTTGTCATTTCTATTCTCAAAAACACAGGTTGAGAGTAGGGCAATTAACTCCGGCGCTGGCAGATTATCTAATATTCCCTTCCGTAACGATTCTGCAATTAAAAGATCAGTCTCGGCGTAAATTTTTGTCAAAATCTGGCCAGATTCGGTGAGTACATCGTTCTCGATATACTTAAGCTCAGTTAAAACTGAAATTATCCGATCGAAAGTTTTCGGAATAACGTTAGTGCGCGATTCTATTCGTTTGATTAAACCCGCATTTTCCCGAAAGAGTCGGTCACCTTTCTCCGCGATCCGCGCGTGTGCTTCCCGCTCCGGACATTGGTGACATGGATCAGATTTCATTGCTTTACGGAGAACGGTAATCTCATCTTCGCTTCTCTTAAGAAATTCTTTTCGATTTCCACGATAATTGCGTCCTTGGGTGACAACTTCGCGTTCAATCGCTTTAATCTCCGCTCGATACGACATATATCCCGCAAAATCGCCTAAATGACATTCGGATTCGTTGTTGTATTGGGCAATCAATTTTTCACTTTTACCAATTTGTTTCGTTAAACCAACAACTGCACGATCTGCTTGAAATTGCGCAAATGAAGCCGCTAACGAAGTTCGCGCAAGTTCGTGGTTGAACCGAGAAATCAAATTTGCACTCATATTATAAGTTGGCGCAAATGAAGACCGAAGTGGATAAGTTCTAGTGCTGGCTAGCCCAGCTGCTGTCCCAGAATCTACGGTTTCATTCCAGAGCACGACTGCATTTCCTTCAATATCGATACCGCGTCGACCGGCCCTTCCTGTTAATTGGGTGTACTCCCCCGGCGTAATAGCTGCATGGGTTTCACCGTTCCATTTAGTTAATTTCTCTAAAATGACGGTTCGGGCCGGCATATTTATACCCAGAGCTAAAGTTTCAGTCGCAAAGACGCATCTAATCAAACCTCTTTGAAAAAGTTCTTCAATAGTTTCTTTAAACATTGGCAGTAAGCCCGCATGATGTGCGGCAACTCCGCGTTCTAGTGAATCGCACCATTGATAAAAATCTAAAATTGCGTAATCTTCCTGAGGTAGTTCCGCCGTTTTTTGCGCAATAACTTCTTGAATCTCAGCTCGCTCTACGCTATTTGTCATTCGAAGATTTGCTTGGATACATGATTTAACGGCAGCATCGCATCCAACTCGTGAGAAAACAAAAAAAATCGCAGGTAGATAACCTTGACTTTCTAATTTCTCGATGATCTCGGGCTTAGTAATTTGTTTTTGACGATGAGATTTGTAATCTGATCCGTTCCAATTTCGTTGATTTGAGGAGCGGACATTGCGTTGTGATTCCTTCTCTATCCGTAAAATTTCTGGATTAACTCGACCATCGTCAACGAAGAGGTCCAATAATCTATTGCCCATTAATACATGTTGATAAAGCGGGACCGGACGGATTTCGCTAACTACCACAGCGGTCTCGCCCCGGATTGTGTTCAACCATTCTCCAAACTCTTCTGCATTTGAAACCGTTGCAGATAGTGAAATAACTTGGATTCGCTCTGGTAGGTGAATGAGAATTTCTTCCCATACTGCACCACGAAACTTATCTGCGAGATAATGAACTTCGTCCATGACGACAAAACCTAAAGTTTCTAAAGTCTGGGATTGGGCATAGATCATGTTTCGCAGCACTTCAGTCGTCATCACAACTATTGCAGCTTCGCTATTTATTGATGAATCACCAGTGAGTAACCCAACTCTTTCTTCACCATAAACTGCCACTAACTCTTGAAATTTCTGATTCGACAGTGCCTTAATCGGCGTTGTGTAGAAGCATTTTGAACCCTGCTTAATCGCTAAATGTGCGGCAAATTCACCAACAATAGTTTTGCCAGCTCCGGTAGGTGCGGCCACCAAAACGCCTTTGCCAGATTCAATAGCGTGACAAGCGGTTACTTGAAATTCATCAAAAGGAAACTCGTAGCCAGATTCAAATAATTGGGTAGCCGCAAATTTTTGGCGATTCTTTGCAGCAACAAACCGTTCAGATGGTGTTTCCATTAAAGGTTTCGATTCCATGTAAGTAAAGCCTTTGGAACAACTTTGGCGGTTATAGGTAGCGGGCCCACGCGTTCGCCGTCGCTATAAGCAATCGCATCGGCTTTGATTGAAATCTCACGGCAACGCCGAATTGTGACTGCGGGATGAGTTATATGTTTTCCGGAGAAAACTTTAGGAAAGACTTTGAGGAATTCTATTTTAGAAACTGGCGCCAGGATCATCACATCAAAAAGACCATCAGTTATGGAGGCTTCCGGACAAACTTGCATGCCACCACCGTATGAACTGCCATTTGCTACTGCAATCAACATGGCTCTTGATTCCAGCGGTTCTCCATCGACTGTGAATCTATAAAATCTGGGTTTAAAAACTGGTAATTCCAGCGCGATTGCAACATTGTATTTCATTCGTCCGCGCATCAATGTAATACGGTTAGCGCGTTCGTTGACTATTGAATCAAAACCAGTACTCAAAACATCAGCAAAATATTCGCCACCAGCAATTCCAAGATCGACCGCTTCGGCTGGCCTGGAAAATGAGTAATTCAATATTTCATCGGGGCTATTTAACGGAAAATTTAGGGTGCGTACGAAATCATTTCCGGTGCCTGCTGGAATAACTACTAATGGAATCTTGGAAAGCGCTAATTTTTGAATGGTTAAGTGAACCGCACCATCGCCACCAACTAAAATCACGCGTTCGATATCGCCTTTGTTAAGTTCTGTATTTATTGAGTTTTTAGTTGCGGCTGCAGAATTTTCGAGAATTTGATGAAATTTTAGGTTTCGGGTATGTAGCAGTTCCGCTGTATCTGCTCCTATTTTTTTCCCTTTGCCTCCGCCTGAGGCGGGATTGATAACAAGGAGCGTCCGTTTCATTTTTTGCTCTTTTTCGCAACCGACTTCTTCTTTGCAACCGACTTCTTAGCGCTAGCGATCGGAGCTACCGTGGTGGTTTCAGAAAATTCCAAATCAGCTAGCGGAGTTGGTTCATCATCCAAAATGGATGCAGCGTCATCAGAGATGTATGGCTTGCGCTTTCGTCGCTTTTTATCAATTAAGAGCGCGATGCCGCCACTTCCAAAATAGAAAATTATAAGCGGTAATGCTAGTAGGCCCATAGTTATTGGATCTCCAGTTGGGGTGAATGCTGCGGTAAAAAGGCAGATTCCAAAAACCGCTACTCGCCATGGTTTCAAGATCCCTTTACCAGATAACACCCCAGCCAAACTAAGTGAAACCAGAAAGACTGGAAGTTCGAATGCAATTCCGAAGAGCAAAATCACGCGCATCACAAAATCTAAATAATCATCAAACTTTACTAAGTTTGATAGCGCATTTGGGGTGAACCCAAAAAGTACCTTGATTGCCATTGGTAATATTAGATAACCAAGTGTCGCACCGCCTGCAAAAAATGGCGTAGCGCAAACAATAAATAGAATTGAGTAGCGCCGTTCTTTTTTATGTAAGCCTGGCGCTACGAAAGCCCAAAGCTGATATATCCAAAATGGAGCCGCCAAGATAATGCCGGCCAAAAGTGCTACCTTGATTTGTAAATTTAGTGGTCCTAAAACGCCATTTATATATAAAGAACCGCACTGGGTTGCGCCGTCCAATTGCGCTTTTTTTAGGTCACATACCGGCTCCGCCAGCGTTGTAATAATTTGGTTATAGAGAACCCAACCGAGGATTGCGAAGACCAAAATGGAAAAAGTCGCTCGTACTATTCGCTTTCTAAACTCTCTTAAATGTTCTAATAGCGGCATTCGGCCGTCAGCAGATAACGCCATTGCTAATATGCTCCGTTACCTAAATCGGTATTTCTTAGCGGAGGCCTACTTCTCAGCTGTTGGAGTGTCGCCTTTTTTATCTTCATCCTTATTCAACTCTTTAACTTCGCTCTTAAAGATTCGGAGCGATCGACCCAACGAGCGGGCTGAATCTGGTAAACGCTTAGCTCCGAAAAGTACGATTACAACTAAAAGCAGAATCAAAATATGTGATGGTTCGCGAAGAAACATTGCCCACCCTTTACTTATAACTATGCGAAGGGCTAAATCCCCTCGACGGTTGCGCTTACGCTACCCCAAAATCCGACATTTCGGAATGTGAACTCAAAAAATGACGTTTTTGACCTCAATAATTGGAGAGCGCGATCTTAGCTCGGCTAGCCACTTCGTGGGCGAATTCCTCGGGGGCCAAAATCTTAATATGGCCGGCATTTGCAAGCACATTTCGCAATATCCATTCACTATCCCAAACTTCAACGGATGCAATCATCGAAACTTGGTCAATTGCCACTATACGATCTTGGATATTTTCAATGAAAGATAAAGCTGCTCGGTCGTACTTAAATTTAATTGTAACGATTGCGTTCCCAGGTAATAGAACAGGATTGATATCTGAAATAGAATCCGGAAGAGTAACTGAAATTGGGTCGCAACTTAAAATCCGAGCGATCGCAAAAGTTCGATTTGCTTTGGATAAAAAACACCAAGTTAAAAGTAAAAATTCATCTCCCTGTTGAAAAACTTCTAATGGCAAAATTCTTCTAGTAGTGATTTCATCTTTTGAAGTATTTAAATAAGAAATATTAAGAGCAGTGCGGTTTTGCCGGGCCTTATTTATTGTTTCTATGTAAGGCAGATGTCGGTCATCAGCATAAAGAATTGCGTTTGCAGTGGCGCTTTCTATTAGTTGCCTTAGCCGAATTTGTAGATCTTTTGCAAGTTGCTCTTTAACTGGATCCGTTATTTGGGTTCGTAGAACATCCAAACCCATTATGAGAATAGATAACTCTTCGCCATTAAGTTTTCTTGGCTTATCTAGATTTTGTGGTTCTCGCACTGTTACAAATCCATGTTCAAACGATAAATCTATTAACTCCAACGCAGTGTATTGCGGTAAACCGCACATGAATATCAGGTTTAAGTCTGCCAAAATTTCCTTTTCGGTAACACCAAATTCATTTGCTAGATCCGCGATGGCAATCCCTTGGTGCGAAAGAATAAATGGTATTAGATCTAGCAATCTAGCCGTCCGGGCTAATGGTTTATCCATTTTTTGCCATTTCTCGCAGCGACGCAATTACGGCAATTTTCAAATCTTCAGGTGAGATCACAACTACATCTGGGCCGTACCAGAGAATTTCTTGAATAGTCTGAGAGCGATTATTTTCGCTAAATTGAATCTCATCCCATTCCACATCGTGTTTAATTTTTTTGGATTTCTGGCGTAATCCGTGGCATCTTTCTTTACGGATTTGCAGAATTACCGGAGTTTGCGGTGCATCTTGGAGCATTACTAAATGGCGCGAGATATCAAAATCTATCGGTAGTTTGAAAGCGCCAACTTTCCCACGCACTTTGCACTCAGGTGCGATTCGCGCGACTTTAAAAACACGAATGGCGTCTTTTGTAACATCTCGTCCAACTAAATACCACTGGCCACGCCAGGCTGCAATTCCGTATGGTTGAATTTCCCGCTCTTCTAATTGGTTTGATTGGTTTGGGTATTCAAAAACTAAGCTTTGTGCGGAGATGGTGGCGCTCCATAACAATGAAAAATTTGAATTGCTGATTTTGATATGAAATGGCGCATCAACATAATTGGTCGCATCGTTTTCAATTCCAAGTGAGCGCAGTTTTCGAAGCGCACTCTGCGCCGAATTGGAGAAAGTCGCGTCTTGCCAAGTTTTTGCAGCGACAGCTAACAAGGAAAGTTCAGCGGGAGTTAAATTCTCCAGCGAAAGGGCATATTCGGTCTGTTTAATGCGATAACCAGGTTCATCATCAAAAAATGGATCTAATCCCCCCACTTCTATGACAATACCAAGATTGCGTAAATCATCTTTATCGCGTTCAAACATCCGCTCCATAGCTTCTGCGTTTCCACTGTATCCCGCCACGATTGCGAATATTTGACTCTTCTTTATGTAACGCTGCGCGGCCAATAACGCCATTGTGAGGTTTATTAAGCGTTCTGCTTTCTCAATAGGCATGAGGTAAGGCTACCGACCTTGCTAGGCTTTCCGCTCTGGCCGCTGAACTAACCGCAGAAAGATTGGTTGAAAATGAAGAAGTTGTTAGCTTTACCGTTAGCTTTAATTATTTCCACTTCATTAACTGCATGTAGCACCGACGGAGGAGTTGAAACCATGAGTGACAATCAGAGCAACAACAGTGCAACCGCAGGTCTTCCAGTAGTTACTGGCGCCGCAGGAGCTGAACCAATTATTACGCCACCTACCGGAACCGCACCTAGCGCTATCCAAACTCAGGATTTGATCATTGGCACCGGCGATGTTGTTCTAGCCACATCTACGTTGACAGTTCATTATGTATTGATGGCTTGGTCAACCGGACAAGTTGTTGAATCTTCTTGGAGTGGCGATCCAGCTACCTTTCCATTGAGCGGAGTAATTACTGGTTGGCAAGAAGGAATGCCAGGGATGAAAATCGGTGGTCGTCGATTATTAGTTCTGCCTCCGGATAAAGCCTATGGCGAAGCTGGTGGTGGATCGATTGGACCAAACGAAACCTTAATTTTTGTGGTCGATGTAATCGCTATTAGTTAAAAATTATTCGTCGTCAGTGGCGCCGTAAGCTCCTTTAGAGGGGCGGCGGCGCCGCTTTAGCGCCGTAGTGCCTTCTGCAACTTTTCGCGCAAAAATAATAAAGCCAGTATGTGCATTCATCTTGTGTTGTGGGCGAACCGCGAGCCCTTCGTGATGCCAACCCCGAATTAAACCTTCGAAACTTTCGGGTTCAGTAAAACGTTCATCAACTTTCAACGCCTCGGCTAATTTTGATAATTGGGTTGTAGTTGCGACATACGCGGCAAATACCCCACCTGGTTTCAAAACCTGTTGTGCCATTTCCACACATTCCCATGGCGCTAGCATGTCGAGAATCACTCGATCATAATCTGAACCATCTATCAAATCTTGCACTGCGCCAATGGAAAGCCGCCAATGCTTAGGTTTTTCGCCAAAATACGAAATCACATTTTTTTCGGCAATGGCTGCAAAATCTTCGCGTTTTTCAAATGAGTGCAGCAAACCATTAGCGCCAACGGCACGGAGCAATGAAATACTTAGCGCACCACTACCTGCCCCAGCTTCCAATACTTTTGCGCCCGGAAAAATATCCGCATATCCAAGAATTAATGCGGCATCTTTTGGATAAACAATCGTGGCACCTCTTGGCATTGAAAGCACGAAATCCGTTAATAACGGTCGGAAAGCTTGATATTTCGTGCCGGCATTTGTGGTAAATGTAGAACCTTCTGGCGCGCCAATTAAAGCTTCGTGTTCTAACCAGCCTTTATGGGTATGAAATTGTCCGCCTAGCGCTAAATTGATTGAGTACAACTTTCCTTTTTCGTCGGTTAGTTGCACGCGATCGCCAATCCGAAACGGGCCAGAAGGATTGAAGTTCATGGTGACACCATATCTTCACTGTTAAGCAAAAACTAATTTTCCATAAATATCTTGCAAATTTTTTACATTGATATCTCTTAAGGATGGCAGTACATGCAAACGCGGACTACTAGGTAGTTCCCTCAAATGTGAAAGTCCAATCACAGCTGCACCGCTGGCTATCGCGGCAGTAATTCCCACAAAGGAATCTTCCAAAATTAAACACTCTCGAATATCGACACCTAGGAATTCAGCCGCCATGCAGTAACCTTCGGGCGAAGGTTTGCTCTCCGAAACATCGTCACAAGAAATCGTAGTTGCAAAACGTTCAAAACCAATCGAAGTCATTGCGGCATTTACTAGCGAACGCGAGCTGGCAGTGACCAAGGCCATTGGGATATTCGCTGCAAAACAGCCATCAAAAAGTGCCTTTGCACCATCAGTATAAGCAACACCCGCTGCTAATTTTATTTCCATCCGTGTTACTAAATTAGTTGCAAAAAAATCTTCCGTTTCTTGCTGATTAGTTTTACCGGCCATATATGCGGCGACGCGTGGCATTGGCCCACCTAAACAAGCGATTTGATCGGTTTCATCCCAAATTGTATTGAATGTGGCCATTAATTCTTGCTCAGCTTCTACCCAAAGTGGCTCCGAATTGATCAGAGTGCCGTCCATATCCCAAAGGATTGCCTTTAAGTTTGTTAAATTTTCAGGTGGCATTGAAATATTTTGCTTCTGGATGATGCACGATAATCGCGGATGTTGATTGTTCCGGATGCAATTGAAATTCTTCGGAGAGTTCGACACCAATTCGGCCAGGTTCTAGAAGTTCGCATAATTGTATTTGTTGCTCTAAATCTGGACAGGCTGGATAACCAAAGCTGTAACGGGATCCACGATATTCTTGATCTAAGATTCCGGCGAGAGTTTGGCCATCTTCTGCTCGGTAACCTAATTCCTCACGAATTCTGCCATGCCAATGTTCGGCGAGTGCTTCGGTTAATTGCACTGACAATCCGTGGAGTTCAAGGTATTCGCGATAGCGATTTTCTGCAAAAAGTTTTCCAGTAGCAACGCTTACTGAATGGCCCATGGTAACCACATGAAAAGCCACTACATCAGTGCCCTCGGATTCTTTTGACTTGAAGAAGTCACTTAAGCAGAGTCTGCGATCTCGACTCTGTCTTGGGAAGGTAAAGCGCAACCGCTCCTTACCAACATCAGCTCCTTCGTGATGCAAGATAATCAAGTCATTACCTTCACTAACGCAAGGAAAATATCCATAAACAACCGCTGCGTTTAACCAACCGTGTGCTTGTACTTCATTCATTAAAGTCCGCAACCGCGGTCTACCTTCATTTTCAACCATTAAATCGTATTCACCGCGTGCACCTTTAAGTCCCCATTGCCCAACAAAAAGCGCGCGCTCGTCGATCGCGCCAGCGTAATCTGCGAGCGAAATACCTTTTACTACTTTGCTCCCCCAAAAGGGTGGCGTAGGTATTGGATTGTCTCTTGCTACATCACTCCGATTAGTATCAATGTCGGAACCGGTAGGTTGTACTTTTGCCGCACGAGTTCTTCGTTCTTTAAGTTCGGGTAATTTCGCATCTGGATCGCCGCGTTTAATCAACATCATCGTATCCATCAATTTTAAACCTTCGAATGCATCGCGGGCATATCTAACTGTTCCAGGAAAAATAAGCGCTAAATCTTGTTCCACGAAAGTGCGAGTAAGCGCAGCTCCTCCTAAAATTACTGGCCATTTTTGCGCAAGTTTACGCGACTCCAATTCCAGTAAATTTTCTTTCATAATAACGGTGGATTTAACCAATAAGCCGCTCATACCAATTACATCTACATTATTTGTTTCCGCTGCTTCAATTATTTGGTTTATCGTTTGCTTGATGCCGATATTGACGACGGTATAACCATTATTAGTCAAAATAATATCAACTAAGTTTTTTCCAATATCGTGCACATCGCCTTTTACGGTTGCAATAAGCATGGTTCCACGCCCCGCGTCATCCGTTTTTTCCATAAAAGGTTCCAAAATCGCAACCGCGTTTTTCATTACTTCTGCTGATTGGAGCACGAATGGTAGTTGCATCTCGCCCTTACCAAAAAGTTCGCCAACCGTTTTCATTCCCTCTAACAGATAATTATTTATTATCAAAAGTGGCGGAATCTTTTCAGCAAGCGCTTCCGTTAAATCTTCTTCCAGACCAACTTTTTCACCATCGATGATTCGACGTGAAAGCCGCTCTCCTAATGGTAGAGCAGCTAATTCTGCTGCTCGAGTCTGTCGATTGTTGGTGACTTCGACACCTTCGAATAACTCTAGGAATTTTTGCAGTGGATCGTAGATGCAATTTTCACCTTCAAATATCCGTCGGTCGTAAACCAAGTCGAGCGCAACTTCTAAATGGGCTGGATCAATCCGGGATATTGGCGTGATTTTTGAGGGATGAACAATGGCAGAATCCAAACCAGCTTTGACAGCTTCCGCTAGGAAAACTGAATTAAGTACGATTCGAGAAGCTGGATTGAGTCCGAAGGAAACATTGCTGACTCCTAGAGTGGTTTGTACATCAGGGAAATCGGCCTTTAACGTTCTGATCGCATTAATTGTTTCAATTGCATCTTTACGAGTTTCTTCTTGACCAGTTGCTATCGGAAAAGTTAAACAATCGATCATGATGTCACAGGCAGGAACATCCCATTTTTCATTTAGGTCATTGATTAATCGGCGCGCAACTCGCACTTTCCATTCTGCACTTCTAGCTTGACCTTCTTCATCGATTGTTAGCGCTATAACACTTGCGCCATGTTCTTTGACGATTGGCATTATCCGAGCAAACCTTGAATCTGGGCCATCGCCATCTTCATAATTAACCGAATTGATAACGGAACGACCACCAAGATGTTCTAAGCCCGCTTTTATTACAGCAGGTTCAGTCGAGTCAAGCACAATTGGTAAAGTTGCACTTGTTGCTAATCGACTGGCAAGTTCTTTCATATCCTTAACGCCATCACGCCCAACATAATCAACCGATAAATCCAACATATGGGCGCCATCTCGAATTTGATCGCGCGCAATTTCCATGCATGTTTGCCAATCTTCGGCTATTAACGCATCTCGAAACGCCCGCGAACCATTTGCGTTGGTTCGCTCTCCAATTGCCATATAAGTTGAATCTTGTCGAAATGGCACGAATTGATAAAGTGAAGAGGCGCCAGCTTCTTTCTCCGGGTTCCGGGCAGTTATTTTCCGACCACTTAATAATTTCGAAACCGCAGCAAGGTGTTCCGGGGTGGTACCGCAACAACCGCCAATTAACGAAACCCCATAATTTTCTACAAAAGTTTCTAGCGCTACCGCCAATTCACTCGGCGATAACGGATAGAGCGCACCATCCGGGCCAAGGATTGGTAAACCAGCGTTCGGCATACAAGAAATTCCAACTGCTGCGGTTTTACTAAGAGTTCGCAGATGTTCGCTCATCTCGGCCGGTCCAGTTGCACAATTCAAGCCAATAAAATCTATGCCTAAAGGCGCTAGCGCATTTAGCGCTGCGCTTATCTCCGAACCGAGCAACATGGTCCCAGTTGTTTCGACAGTTACTTGCGCAATCAAAAGAACATCTCTTTCGGTTTGATCAATTATTAAACGCGCACCATTTACTGCCGCCTTAGCTTGTAACAAATCTTGAGTAGTTTCGATTAGCAGCGCATCGCAGCCGCCATCCACCAATCCTTGAGACGCAAGCGCATACGCATCTTTTAGTTTTTGATAGGTGGTGTGACCAAGAGTAGGTAACTTTGTACCTGGTCCGAGCGATCCGAAAACCCAACGTGGTGAAGTTGGCGTGGCGAAATCATCTGCAACTTTTCGTGCTATTTGAGCCCCCGCAAAAGCCAATTCATAAATCCGATCTTCAATTCCATATTCTGCAAGGTTGGCCCAGTTGGCACCGAAAGTATTGGTTTCAACCGCATCGACCCCAGCTTCGAAATACTTCTGATGAATTTCTGCAACTACTTCTGGCCTAGTTACATTCAAAATTTCATTGCAGCCTTCGTGATCTTGGAAATCAGCCATCGATGGATTTGCGGCTTGCAACATTGTTCCCATAGCGCCATCGACGATCACGACCTGGCTTTTAAGAGCGGTTCGCAGCGTTCCGGCGGTTTTGCTTGGTTTTAGAGCGCTCATTCGCCGAAGGTTATCGTAGGCTCGCCGTATGTACCTCTTTGAGAGCCGTTTTCCAATCCGTAATCCGGTGATGATTGCCGCATTTGAAGGATGGAACGATGCTGGTGAATCTGCGTCTGGGGCAATTGCGCATCTATTGTCGGAATGGGACCATCATTTAATCGGCGAATTTGAACCCGAAGATTTTTATGATTTCCAAGTTAATCGACCACAAGTCAAGGTTGACGAGAATATTCTGCGCGAAATTATTTGGCCCAACACCCAAATTTACGCAATTAGTACGCCACAACTTACCCACGATTTCATCATCGTAAGAGGTATGGAACCTTCAATGCGATGGCCCACTTTTGCTAAGGAACTACTTGACTTAGCAGATGATCATGAAGTTTCAATCTTCATAACAATGGGAGCGTTACTGGCAGATGTCCCACACTCTCGACCTATTTCAGTCAGTGGTAGTGGTGCGCATCCAGAAGTTGCCAAGCGATTAGGCGTCGAAATTTCTCGATACGAAGGACCAACTGGAATTATTGGAATTCTGCAAGATGCTTGCACCAAGCGAGGCTTAGATGCGGTTTCATTATGGGCAGCGGTTCCTCATTATTTTTCGCAACCACCATCGCCTAAAGCTTCGTTAGCTCTTATTAATGCGCTTGAAGATTTCCTGGAGATTTCAATACCGCAAGGTGACCTGCCAGAGTTAGCAAAGGAGTGGGAACGCGGCGTTGATGAGATGGCCAATGAAGATTCGGAAATCGGTGATTACGTTAAACAACTTGAGAACAGCAAGGATGCTGCGGATTTGCCTGAAGCTTCCGGAGATTCCATCGCCCGCGAGTTTGAAAGATTTTTAAGACGGCGAGAGGATGGCGCTTAAAAAGTTAGGCCAAGCAGCGCATCGAAAGCACGGGCAATCTCGCCAGCAGATCCGCCACTCTGACCCGCTTCAGTATCGAAACACCAACGGTCTACCAATTCGAAAACTTTAGGTGTATCCAAGTCACTCGACAACGCCGAAATTATTTCGTTAATTAATGGTTTAGTTGGGGCAACTTCTTCGCGCGATAATGCGCTACGGATTCGCAAAACTTTTTCTTCTGCCCGTGCCAATCCAGTACCACTCCACATTCGATCATCTCGATAACGATCTTGCATTAAATTGACCCGGATTACCACTGGATCAACGCCTTCAGCAAGCAACGTCGAAACAAAAACTAAGTTCCCTTTACTCTTGCTCATCTTTTCACCAGCTAAACCAATCATTCCGGTATGGGTATAAATCTCCGCAAATTCTCGATTCACTAAATTTCTTCCCTGTACCCCACTCATGTAGTGATGCGGGAAAATCAAATCTGATCCTCCACCTTGAATCGTTAAAGTAAATTTCGGATTTCCGCTTGCATACTTCAGTGCAATCGCCGCGCACTCGATATGCCATCCAGGTCTGCCCGCTCCAAATGGTGATTCCCAAGCAGGTTCGTTGGGCCTTCCTTTAAGCCAAAGCAAGGTGTCTAACGGATGCTTTTTACCAACTCGATCTGGATCACCACCGCGTTCTTTGAAAATACGGAGCGATTCTTCAAGCGAAAAGGGTAAATTTTCTAGTGCGCCTGGGCACTCTGCGATTGAAAGGTATAGATCGCCGTCAATTTCGTAAGTTAAATTCGCCGCTTGAAAGACCGCAATCTGCTTAAAAACTTCGGACATCGATTCGATTGCACCGATATATGAAGTTGGTGGCAAAACATGCAACGCAACCATATCGGAGCGGAATAGATCAATCTGGTTTTCCGCTAATTCATGCCAATCTTGACCGTCTCGATTAGCTCGTTCCAGCAATGGATCATCGATATCGGTGATGTTTTCTATAAAATTAACGGTGGCTCCGGCTGATTTTAAATACCGGTGGATCAAATCAAATGTTATATATGTTGCAGCATGGCCACAGTGAGTTGAGTCGTAAGGCGTGATGCCACAAACGTAGATATCTATTGGCAAATCTTGGTTTACTCCTACCAATTTCGCTGCATAGGTGGAGAAGAGATTGAGCTGCGGATAGTTGGCGGTTATCGGTGGGAGATATAAGCCGGGCCAAGAACGCATTCCCGTACTCTACTTCAAGATTTATTAAATCGGCGGCCACGGAATAGCGGGCCATTCCCCATTTGGCTCGGGGAAACTACCAGCGCTAATAAGCGACATAACTCTGGTAAATAACGCAGCTATCTCCATCTCGGTAATTAGATTCGCCAACGAAACTGTAATTCGTTCGCGTTCAGAAATGAATTTTTTCAATTTAACCACTTCGATTTCGGTGAAATTCATACCGCGCCATTGCCACAAAACTGTGCGTAACTTGTTCTCAGAATGTAACGAAACGCCATGGTCAATTCCAAACAAATTGTGCTCAGCATCCATAAGTAAATGCCCTATTTTACGATCGGTATTGTTAATAACTGCATCAAAAAGGGCAATCTCGCGCAACCGTGGGTCATCTGTTTGCGAAAAGGCAATCAAATCGAATGACTCATCAATTTCAATCCACTGCTGTACCGCACCGATCCCATACGGACCGTCACGTAGCGTTGTGAAGGGCACTATGTTGAAACTTAGATATTTATTGATTTCATATGCGGCTACTTCACGGGAAGCTAGATCACCATCTGGAAAATCCCACAAAGGCCGCTCCCCTGCAATTGGTTTGTAAATTATTGGGATCTCGTGCTCCCCGGATTCGGAAGATACCGTTCCAAATAATGTGGCGTTAGAAGCATCGACCAACCTGCCTGAAATTGATATTTCCGAAGTGGTAATGCTCTCAACAATCGATGCTGCATCCAGATCCAACATTAACGACGGTACCCGTTTGCTCTGGGACATAGATGCCCGTTTGGATCAATCGGTATTCCACAGAATGTACAAGGAGCTCGACCTGCCTCGATAACGGCCACGGTCCTGACAATGAATTCTTTTATTTGTGAAACCGATAATTTAACTCGCAGTAAATCCGGTCCTGCTAAATCATCATCTGGAATCAATTTTGGATCGCTATCTTCCGCTTCACCATCCGAACCATTCAATATTAGTTCTTCAGAAATCGCCTGTGCCTCAATCATTATTTTTGCTTCAGCATTTAACCAAGTGATCGCCATTACTCCAACCCGAAAATCTTCCTCAATCGGCGACTCTAAAGGTTGATCATCTCTTATGGAGTTCGACTTTTGCGGAATTTCTAGTTCCTTGCTTTTACGGATCTCCTTTAACAAAATCTGCAATCTTTCAACTAGCGCTTGAGCTTGCGTCTTTTCAATAGCAACAGTTACCAGAGTTCCCGAATAACGAGCTTGGATATAAAAAGCTCGCTCACCAGGTTGCCCGACAGTGCCGGTAACAAAACGATCTACCGATTCAAAGCTATTAATAATTCGTGACATTGTTATTTTCGTTTCACTTTTGGACCAGCGCCGCCACCTAGCGCAAATCTCTGACCATCAACGGCGACTGGCTCCGCTTTAGAATTAACGGTTAAAACTCGAAATTTATTACCAGTTATAGAAATTGCAGTAATTGAAGCTGGATCAATTGCGATCTTCTGAAAATCATTAAAATCCATATTTAACGCAATTGCAGTGGCGATTTTTATGACATCACCATGCGTAACTACTAATATATTTTTCTTTTTATGCAATCGGGAAATTTCTAAAAGCCCCTTTTTGACCCGCGAATTTAAGGAACGGAAACTTTCGCCCTCTGGGAAGGTGACCGTAATCGGGTTATTTTGGATTTTGCGCCAGAGTGGTTTTAACGCCAATTTCTGCAATTTGAGACCGCTCCACGAACCATA
Organism: Actinomycetota bacterium; assembly: GCA_947491605.1. Lineage (GTDB taxonomy): Bacteria > Actinomycetota > Actinomycetes > Nanopelagicales > Nanopelagicaceae > UBA7398. The sequence continues at coordinate 40,696 of CANLJW010000003.1, forward strand.
ATCCATCTCTACAAAATTCAAACTATTGATGACCGCCTTAGCAGATTTTCGATTTCTGGAAGAATCCGCAAGATATGGCGCGATAGTTTCACTACATCGCTCTAGCGGGCTTGCGTAAATCTGATCAAATTTTACATTGCGGTAATTCTTAGCAAAAGTTTTTGCTTCGCGTTTCCCGATCTTGGAGAGATGAACGCCTGGGATTTGGCCTGCCAAAATACCCGCTCCATTGGCTTCGGAGTGTGCATGGCGTAATAAAAAAATAACGGTCATGGTCGCAAGATTAACGGTTAAAGCCAAAACATAGCGCTAGGGTCTCGCCTATGGAACGCAGAAGGCTTGGAAATAGTGGACTCTTCATCTCACGATTAGGTCTCGGCACGATGACATGGGGTCGCGATACCGATGAGCATGAAGCCGCGGAGCAACTTCGGGTGTTTCTCGACAATGGTGGCAATTTCATCGATACCGCCGCTGTATATGGTGATGGTGATAGCGAACGAGTTCTTGGTGGTTTCCTAGGAACGTTAGTGCAACGCGATGAGGTAGTAATCGCAACCAAAGCCGGTATCAGTTTCAAAACTGGCGAACGGAAGGTAGATAATTCTAGAACGTCACTACTAGCTGATTTGGATCGATCGTTATCCCGTCTTGGCGTAGATCATGTGGATTTATGGCAGGTTCATACTTGGGATAACAACGTACCGTTGGAAGAGACGTTAGCGGCCTTGGATTACGCAGTTTCTTCCGGACGCACTAGTTATGTTGGAATATCGAATTTCACTGGATGGCAAAGTGCGCGCGCCATTACTTTACAAAACCCAACTTTTAATAAAGCCCCAATCATCTCGACCCAAAATGAATATTCATTACTTAAGCGATCAATTGAATCTGAGGTACTAAGCGCAGCCAGCGCGCTAAATGTTGGTTTCTTGGTTTGGTCGCCATTGGGACGGGGTGTTTTGACTGGAAAATATCGAAATGGCATCCCGTCAGATTCGCGCGGTGCAAGTCCGCATTTCTCTTCCTTTATTGAACCGTATTTGAATCCGCGTAGCGCGAAGATTGTGTCGGCCGTTTGTGTTGCAGCTGAAGGACTCGGATACTCACCACTTGAAGTTGCACTCGCGTGGGTGCGGGATGCCGATGGTGTAACTAGCTCCATTATTGGCGCTCGGACTGGCGCACAACTTCGTGGCGCAATGACGAGTGAGGAAATTGCATTACCCGCTCAAGTACGGGAAGCGTTAAATGAAATTAGCGCTTAACAATTAATTAAAAAATGATGCAAGGTGCGCACGCCGAATTTTAAGCCATCAACTGGTACGCGCTCATTAATTCCATGAAAAAGCGGCATAAATTCGAGGTCAGCAGGGAATCTAATTGGACTAAAACCAAAACCAACTATTCCTAAATCTGATAGCGCTTTATTGTCGGTGCCACCGCTCATCAAATAAGGTACCGGGATCCCTTCCGGATCTTCGATCTTTAGCGCCGCGCACATCGCATCAACTAGCGGACCTGAGAAATCCACTTCTAGCGCAATATCTCTCGTCAAAACCTCAACTTTAATGTCCGGTCCAACTAATTCTTTAATCGTCTCCGCTAATTCGTTTTCATACCCGGGCAGGAAGCGCCCATCAATAATTGCTGATGCAGATTGTGGAATAACATTTGCTTTATAACCGGCTTCCAACATAGTTGGGTTTGCTATGTTTTGTAGCGTTGCGCCAATCATGCTTCCCATTGATCCAAATTTCGGTAGCAACTTTCCTAAATTATTTTCGTCATATTCCACATTAGTTAATTCAGCCACTTTTTTAAAAAGAATTTTCACCGTTTTGGTTGGCCGAATTGGCCATTTGTGTCGACCAATTTTTGTAACCGCCTCGGTTAACGCGGTTACAGCATTCTTTTCATTGATCATGGAACCATGACCCGCGTTGCCGGTAGCAGTTAGTTTCATCCAATTGATGCCCTTTTCTGCGCTTTGCACGGCGTAAATACGCTTACCGTTCTCTAGCGTGTAGGAAAAACCACCAACTTCTGAAATGGCTTCAGTGCAACCTGCAAATAATTCGGGACGCTTTTTCGCAATCCATCTGGAACCATAAATGCTGCCAGCCTCTTCATCTGCGAAGAACGCTAAAACGATATCGCGCGGAGGTTTGTATCCGATTCGGGCCCATAGCCGCACAATCGCCAAAATCATGGCATCCATATCTTTCATATCGATAGCGCCACGCCCCCAAATGCAACCATCCTTAATCAAGCCACTAAATGGATCGACTTCCCAATCGGCAGCGTTAGCAGGAACAACATCTAGATGACCGTGCAAAACTAAACCAGGACGTGTGGAATCGCTCCCTTTTATTCGGGTAACAACGTTGACTCGGTTAGGAGCAGGTTCAATTAATTCGCATTCAATCCCAACATCTTTTAATTCCGCAACTACAAAATCCGCGATAGCGCGTTCATCACCTTTACCGTCACCGAAGTTAACGCTCGGGATCCGAATAAGTTCTTGGCATAATCGGATTACATCTCTTTCAAGTTCTGCTACTTGTTCCGGCGTTAGCGTGATATTCATGAGTACATCTTGGCTCGTCCGCGACAAATATCCAAGTTTCTAGTTATATTTTCCTAACGCTGGCATTACTTGCTATCGTTTGCCCGCTAACCCGCAAGGGTTACACCGGCCCAGGTGGCGGAATTGGCAGACGCGCTAGCTTGAGGTGTTAGTGCTCGAAAGGGCTTAGGGGTTCAAGTCCCCTCCAGGGCACGGTGAATTGCTTCGAGATTGCTTAAAGATGGATTCGCATCTAGGTTGATTAACGCTAAATTCAGCCAGTGAACTTAGAGATTGCAAAGAGCAGAATTTTAGATGTGGTTGATTATCCTAAAACCGGTATAACTTTTAAAGATATCACGCCGCTATTAGCCGATACTGCCGCCTTCAACTATGTAATTACCGCTCTCGCTGACAAATTAACAAAATTGGAAATTGATGTTGTCGCTGGCGTGGAAGCACGTGGCTTTATCATCGGGGCTGCGCTAGCAAATCAATTACAAAAAGGCTTCATACCTATTCGTAAACCTGGCAAACTCCCCCGCAAAACGATACGGCGCGAATATCAGCTCGAATACGGAACCGATGCTCTTGAAGTTCATGATGACCTCCTTGCGAAGAATTCAAAAGTTCTGATTGTGGACGATGTATTAGCTACTGGCGGAACTGCGATCGCAGCCGGTCAATTGATTCTTGATTTAGAATCCGAAGTGGTTGGTTTTGCATTCCTGTTTGCAATCGAAGGCTTAGCGGGTCCGGATCGAATCAAAGCCGCAGGTTTTGCACCTGCCCTCGAAATTCTCTTCTAGCGCCGAATTATGCGGATTGTTCGCTTTAATGAGAAGATGAGAATATGGCAGAGTTAATTTATTACTGCGGCACAATGGATAGCGGCAAATCTACTTTGGCCTTACAAACTGCGCACAATCATCAGAGCAGAGGCCGCACTGGTTTGATTTTTACCTCGCAAGACCGCGCGGGAAAAGGCACGATTTCTTCGAGGCTTGGTTTGAAATCTGAAGCAAACGAAGTTTCGGTCGAATTAGATTTACATAGGTTTGTTGTGGAGGCGTTATCTCAAGGCACGCGGATTGATTATGTAATTTGTGATGAGGCCCAGTTCTATCAACCGGAACAAATTGAACAACTTGCCAAGATTGCTGATGGTTTAGGAATAGATGTATTCGCTTTCGGGATTTTGACTGATTTTAGAACTAAATTATTTCCGGGCTCCGCGCGGTTAGTGGAACTGGCTGATCGGGTTAATACTTTGCAAGTTGAAGCGCTCTGCTGGTGCGGGCAACGTGCTACTCATAATGCTCGGACCGTTGGCGGAACCATGGTGACCGAAGGTGCGCAAGTCCTGGTTGGCGATGTAACTGATAGCAACGAAGTTGCTTACGAGGTTCTATGCCGCCGCCACCACATGCGAAAAGTTACTGCCAAAGTCTCTCAAGCCGCGCATACATCGCCAGAACCATTACCTTTCAATTCATGATTACTTCTCGAGGCTATGTGCACTAAGTGCTAATCCTCGCGAACTTGACGGTATCACTCCTACCTATGGCAGTTATTCAAATAATTTCGTAGTTGATGCAACCAAATTTTAAGAAAATTGACTTTAAAGAAATTGATGGACCAATAGCGCCATCAGTGGAGCTATTGCTAAAGCTGGTAGTAAATTCGCAACCGCGATATCTCTAATTTTTAATAGACGAAACGCAATCCCAAGCAGCATTACTCCGCCAACAGCGGTCATGGCAGCTATTTGGTAATCCATGAGTATAGAACCGAGCCCGAATCCAAGTACCGTCCATAGCCCTTGGTAGATGCCAACCGCGAAGGCCGAAACCGCTACTCCCCAACCAAGGGAGGCCGCAAATGCAATTGCAGCAAAAAAATCCAAAGTACTTTTCAAGAGTAATTGATCTATTCCGGTACCCATACCATCCGAGATGCTCCCCAGAATTGCCAGCGGACCGATCGCAAATATTAGCGATGCGCTTACAAACCCATCCACAAAAGGAGACGCACCGCTTGGATCAAATTTTGATCTTAAAAACTCACCAGATTTTTCTAACTTTGATTCAATATTGAGTGCAGATCCTAAAATGGCACCTAGTAATAGCGTTGTTAAAACAGTTAATAAAGTCCACCCGGTTGGCACTGCGTTCTTAAAATTCGGATCCCAGATAGCGTAAATCGCGCTAGCGCCCACAATGATTGTGATGAAGCCAAGTACATCAGTTACTAAATTTCGAGTACTTTCCTTAAATTTCTTGCCAAGGAGGATTCCTAAAATAGAACCCGCGATTATTGCAACAATATTTACTATGGTTCCGAATCCTGGAAACATTATATGAACTTCACAATCGAGATAGCTCCCACAATCAAGCAATAAATCGCAAATGGATAGAGCGTTTTGCTTTGAAACCACTTAACTAGAAACGAAATTGAAAAATAGGTAGCGGCAAACGAAACGATTGAACCGGCGATAACTGGTCCCGCTAAGTGACGGAGTTCCGGTGTGAATAGTTCTGGTAGTTTCAACAAACTTGCTCCCGCAATAACAGGTAGCGCCAGTAAAAACGCAAATTCAGCTGCAACGCTATGGTGCATTTTACGGATTAACCCGGCGCTAATTGTGATACCAAAACGACTTATGCCGGCAAAAAGCGCCAAACATTGACCAAAACCCACGGCAAGTGCAGATACTGGCGTTATGTGATCGGCAATATTGTCGAACGCACTTTGCGATCCCACCAACGCTTTATTGTTTCGCGTTAGCCGCTCAACTAAAATCAAAATCATGCCGTTGAGGGTTAAGAAAATAGCGCTAGGCAGTGGGTCGCCAAACAATTTTTGCAATGGTTCTTCAAAAGTCAAACCCAGCACACCGACTGGGATGGTTGCAATTACTAGCATCAAAAATAATTTAGTATTGGGTGTTGAATAGTCGCGCTTACGAACGCTTTTTAAAGTTGCGCCGAACATGCTAAACCAACGTTTTCGAAAGACCAAGAAGAGCGCCAATGCGCTTGCTGCATGCAACGCAATCGTGACAGTTAAGTAAGGTGAAGCTGGGTCAGTTATAAAGCTGGCCCAATCACCACCGACCCAAGCTGGAATCAAAACCGCATGGCCTAAACTAGAAATGGGAAATAGTTCAGTTATTCCTTGAATTAATCCAGTTAAAATCGATTGTGCATAAGAAAGTTCCATTGCGTGAGGTTACCTAACTTCTTACTGAAAAATTCGTAGTAAGGTTCCTTAATGGCTAATAGTTTCGGTGAGTTCCTTAGGCCTCATCGGACTATCCCGAAAACACCCTGGAGCGCACCTTCGCGGTGGGCTATCTCACCTTTGCGCGTTTTAGTATTAGTGCTTGGCTTATTTGTTTTTGGATTAGGTGAAGCTTTTTTATTGCAATCTGGTATTGGCAATTCACCGTGGACCGTACTAGCCGAAGGAGTTTCATTACACTTTGCATTTCCAATCGGTGGTGTCACAGCTTTAATCAGCTGCGTTGTGCTTTTACTTTGGATCCCATTAAGAGAACGACCTGGGTTTGGCACCATAATGAACATTTTCGTAATTGCTGCTGCCCTGCAGATTGGGATTGCAATTATCCCTCACCAAAATAATTATTTTATTGGTCTGGTTTTCGCACTTTTAGGAATTGGCTTAGTGGGGATCGGCAGCGGAATTTATATAACCTGCGGCCTGGGACCCGGTCCGCGGGATGGATTAATGACCGCGCTGCACAACAGAACTGGCATTCGAATTGGTCGCGTGCGGTTAGCCTTGGAAATCTCGGTTTTGACCGGAGGCTGGCTACTAGGTGGCACTGTAGGCGTCGGAACCGCGCTCTTTGCGCTCCTGATTGGGCAAGCAATTGCGATTTGTTTCGGTGTCGTTTCCCGACTTACTTCGCGGTAGGGCGTACGGTTTAAACCTTCCCTCGGTCTGTGGACCGTCTCCGCACGGGGTCGCAAACACCCCCGACACCAAAACAGATGGAGGTAGGTCATGCTCGATAGTTATTTTAAAATCTCGCAACGTGGCTCAACCGTAGGACAAGAAGTACGTGGCGGAGTAGTTACTTTCTTCACGATGGCTTACATCGTGGCGTTAAATCCGCTAATCATTGGGTTAGCAAAAGATGGCGAGGGAAAGTTTCTTGGTGGCGGCGATGCGCCTAATCTCGCACTAGTTGCTGCTGCTACCGCTCTTGTCGCGGGCGTAATGTCAATTCTTATGGGTGCGGTGGCTAATTTCCCACTCGCACTTGCAACCGGACTTGGCTTAAATACTTTTGTTGCCGTAGGAATCGCATCACAGATGACGTGGGCAGATGCCATGGGCTTAGTAGTTCTCGAAGGTTTAATCATTACCGTTCTAGTACTTACTGGATTTCGAGTGGCGGTATTTAAAGCCGTACCAACGCAACTTAAAGTTGCTATCTCGGTAGGTATCGGACTATTCATCGCGTTAATTGGTTTGGTGGATGCAGGCTTCGTCCGTCGCACTGGTTCAGGTCCAGTCCCGGTCACCTTAGGTGATGGTGGCACATTAGTTGGTTGGCCAATAATAGTCTTTGCTTTTGGCCTGATTCTGACGATCGGTTTGATGGTGCGAAAAATTAAGGCAGCGATTCTTATCGGAATCGTAGTTTCCACAATTGTCGCAATCGCTATTGAATCATCATTTAAAATCGGTCCTAATTTCGATGGCGCAACTGGAACAGTAAATCCAAAAGGTTGGGGACTCAACGTTCCAGCCATGCCGGATTCTGTTGTAGCAACACCTGATTTTGGATTGCTCGGGCAGTTCAACCTCTTTGGTTCTTTCGAGAAAATCAGTTTAGTTTCTGCGCTGTTAATAATCTTCTCGCTTTTACTTGCAGACTTCTTTGACACCATGGGAACTATGACTGCGATCGGACAAGAGTCTGGTCTGGTTGATCGTGATGGCAACGTTCCAGGTGCGGAACGGATTCTCTTAGTTGATTCGCTCGCTGCAGCTGCAGGTGGCGCCGCTGGTGTTTCTTCTAACACTTCATACATTGAATCTGCTGCTGGCGTTGGTGAAGGCGCACGTACTGGGTTAGCTTCAATAGTTACCGGTATCTGCTTCTTGCTAACTACTTTCTTGGCACCTTTAGTTGCAATTATTCCTTACGAAGCTGCTACCCCAGCGTTAATCATTGTTGGTTTCTTAATGATGACTGGAATTAAGCAGATTGATTGGGACGATCTAGGAATAGCAATTCCAGCGTTCTTAACAATCATCTTGATGCCGTTTACTTACAATATTTCAGTAGGTATCGGTGCAGGTTTCGTTACATATGTAGTGATTCGGTTTATCCAAGGTCGTAAGAGTGAGATCCATCCGCTCTTGTTCTTGGTTTCCGGCCTATTTATGGTTTATTTCCTAGCGTCTCCAATCAATTCTTGGATCGGCTAGTAACGAGCAAATTGTTGGTAGAGATAGGGCCTGAGAAATCGGGCCCTATTTTATTTCAAAGAGCCTGCGCGAAGTAGCGGCCCCGGTTTATTTCTAATGAGATTGGAATTCCATAAAGCTCGGTTAGCGCTTCGGATGTTAAATTATCTGCAATCGTTCCTTGGCGCATTGCTAGCCCATTTTGTAACAACAACACATGCGTTGTTCCGGCTGGAATCTCTTCGATGTGATGGGTGACTATTACAGTTGCTGGCGCGGTCGGTTCTGCCGCAAATTGTGAGATTCTTCGTAAAATATCTTCGCGGCCACCTAAATCTAATCCCGCAGCTGGTTCATCCAGAAGTAGTATTTCTGGATCTGACATAATCGAGCGGGCAATCTGAACCCGTTTCTTTTCACCTTCGCTTAGCGTTCCAAATAGCCGCTCACCTAATTCACGAACACCGAAGGTGGTTAATAAAGCTTTCGCTCTTGATTCATCCCATAAATCGTAAACTTCCTGCCATCGTTCCAACATCGCGTACGAAGCGGTTAATACGGTGTCGATTACTTTCTCTTCTGGTGGCAACAAATCCATCATCGCGCTAGATGTGAAACCAACTCGATTGCGCAATTCGAAAACATCTACTTTGCCAAGTTCTTTGCCCAAAATACTGACTGACCCAGAAGTCGGATGGGCTAAAGTCGCGCACATTTGTAATAGCGTGGTTTTTCCCGCACCATTTGGGCCAAGAATTACCCAGCGCTGACCGGCCGAAACTTCCCAAGTGATTGGTCCCAAAATGTTTCGGTAACCTTTACGAACCGAAACATTTTGCAACGATAAAACAGCGCTCATAGGTGAGAAAGATACCGATAAACTCGGTGAGTGAGCGGACAAACACAGAAACGCCCGAGAGCTTCATTCACGGGTTTATTACTTTTCAGTGGCGTTGATCGGAGTGGGATTGCTGCTGGGATTTTCTCGGCTTTGTCACCATTCTCGGTAAAAATTATCGATTTAGAGCAGATCTTGATCGGTGATCGAACTATCTTCGCCATACTTATCGAATTAGATCCCGCACACGTTGATGCAATCGAAAAAGAATTGAGTATGGCGGCGGCCAGTTTAGATTTAGATTTTGCGGCGCAATTCACAGACCAAATCCATACTGCAGCAAAACTTTTTACCGCAAAAGTAATAACCGTGGGCGAAAATTTCAAGCCAGCCATACTCTTTGAGATTGCCGCCGCAATAACTTCGCTCGGTGCGAATATCGGCCGAATGGTCCGAATCGCCGCCGCTCCAGTACTAGCGCTCGAATTTCTAATCTCCATAAGAGGCTCCGAATTGGAAAATTTGCGCAAAGCGCTCGTTTTGGTTGGTAAAGCCAATAACGCTGCCATCTCACTTATTGAAAGTGGTGCTGCTTCGAGTTCTCGCAAACTGATTATTTTTGACGTCGATTCCACGCTAATTCAAGAAGAAGTTATAGATTTATTGGCAGCGCGCGCTAATGTTGCCGAAGAAGTCTCCGCTATTACCGCTGCTGCGATGCGTGGGGAAATAGATTTTACGAACTCCTTAACCAAACGGGTTTCATTGTTAGCTGGTCTAAGCGCTGATGATTTAATCACCGTTCGTTCCGAAATTCATCTATCTGAAGGTGCTACAAATTTAATTAAATTTTTGCAAAACCAGGGTCATGTCATGGCAGCAGTATCTGGTGGTTTTATAGATGTGCTCGAACCGTTGCTGCTTGAAATAGGCATCACAAACTATCACGCGAATAAGTTGGAGATCATTGACGGAAAATTGACTGGCATCATAATCGGCCCAATTGTGGATAGTGAAACTAAGTCCGAAACCCTTGTGAAATTCGCAAACCAATTCAAGATCCCCATGACCGAGACTGTTGCTATCGGAGATGGCGCTAATGACATAGCAATGCTGCAATCTGCGGGAGTGGGCATAGCCTTTAACGCTAAACCTAAACTGAAAGAGATTGCAGATATCGTTCTGGATATTCCTAATTTGGATGCCGTTATCTACTTATTGGGCATGAGCAATCTGGATGTAACGAGCAATTAGTTTATTAAGTTGGGAATTACCAGGTACCGATGTTCTAGGGTAGAAAAAAATCCTGAGCTAGTTGGCGCAATTTGGTAACCATTAGCGCAGGCTCATTCGATTTATAAACCGCGCTCCCAGCAACAAAAGTGTCTGCTCCCGCTTTGCTTGCTATTGCGATTGTTTCGACAGATATTCCACCATCAACTTGTAACCAGGTATCGGGAAAACCATTACTACGCAACCAATTTCTAGCAATCTCTACTTTTGGCATCATCTCATGCATGAAACTTTGACCGCCAAAACCAGGTTCGACGGTCATGACTAAAATCATGTCGAGTAAATTTAGGTATGGCTTGATAACCTCTATCGAAGTTCCAGGTTTGATCGCTAGGCCCGCTCTTGTGCCACTATCTCTTATCGCGGTTAAAGTTTTTGCTACATTTTCAGTTGCTTCATAATGAATTGTTACGCTGACCGCCTTAGTGGTTGCATATTTTGGGCCAGCAATGTCGGCTTTTTCTACCATTAAATGCACATCTATCGGTAATTGGCTGCTCGCAATAATTTCATTAGACGCATCGAAATCGAAGGTAAAATTAGGCACAAAAATATTATCCATTACATCTAAATGTATTAGATCAGCTGTTGCTGCTACTCGAGCGATCTCATTTGGTAGATTGTCAAAATTCGCATTAAGAATGCTGGGGCATATGCGAATCATTAACCTTTCACCTTACTTTCCTTTCGCTGCAGCAACGCAAGAAACATAGCATCAGTTCCGTGCGTGTGGGTCCATAGCTGGAACATGCAATCTTCTTGGATAGCAGAGCTATATTTTCCGATTGCGATTCCAGTTGGGATTGGCGCTAATTGAAAATCGCGATGTGTGCGCAAGAATTCTTTCACTTGAAATCTGGTCTCGTTCAAATGGGGCGAACACGTTACATATGCGATCATGCCATCAGCTACTAAAATCTCACTTGCACTATGTAGCAATTCCTTTTGCAGTTGCATCAAAGATTTTAAATCGTTTATAGAGCGGCGCCACCGCGTCTCTGGACGGCGGCGCAACGCTCCTAAACCAGTACATGGCGCATCTATCAAAATCCGATCAAATGCATTTTCTGGTTTTGCAAAACCATTAGCAGCTAACTCCCGACCATCAAATGAAACAACTTCACCGGTTTTAATAACTTGACGTACTAATTCTGCCCGGGCTTTCGATAACTCATTTGCAAGGAAATAATCTTCGCGGCCAGACATTAGCGCAGTCAATAGTGCGCTCTTCCCGCCCGGGCCAGCACACATATCGAGCCACCGTAAGTTCTTCGTGATCCCAGCTGATGTGGCATAAAATAATTCAGTTACTAATTGGGAACCATAATCTTGAACGCCGGCTTTCCGCGATTTTATTTCTGATAGCGAACCAGGATTTCCAGCAAAATTCGCGGCGTACTTGGTTTCTGGAACCGCGACTGCACCACCCGCGACTAATTCAGAGACGGATGAGAAATTCGGCCAAGCAACTAAAGTGGGTTGGGCGGGAATATTATTGGCAGCCAGTAGCTCTGCAACCTTTTCATAATCTTTTAAATGATCTAAGTAGGCGGAAATAATCCAATCTGGATGTGAGAATTCGTTCGCCAAATAAGTATTCTTATCGGTCTGACCGGCTAAATCTAACGGCACCGAATCTTGCGGAATTAAATTTGTCATATTGCGCAAAACGGCATTTACAAATGATCCGCTCGACTCCCCCGCAACTTTGCGGGCAAGTTCTACAGTTGCAGAAACGGCTGCATGATCTGGAATTCGCATCTCATATATTTGATGCACACCGAGCCTTAGGCAGAGCAACACTTTTGGATCAATCTGCGCCAAAGTTCTTGCTGAGCTTTTAGCTATTCTAAAATCATGCTTGCCTTGCATTCGTAAGGTGCCGTAGACCAGTTCGGTTACAAACGATCGATCTCGGGTATCTAACTCGCTCTTTTCTAGCCGTTTCGGCAGTAATAGATTGCTGTATCCACCTTCAAACGTAACTTCATAAAGTGTTTCATAGGCCATTAAACGCGGCAAGTCTGGGTTTGGTTTCGTGAAATTACGACCTGGCGTTTTATTCACAGAAAGTTCCGACTTGTATCCGAGCGCCGCGAAACCAATCCGCACCACTCATTAAACGCTTTCCTTCGGGAGTTACTTTTTCTAATGCAATTGCACCATCGGAAGTGCCAACTGCTATCGCTTCATCTATTTTGCATAGTTCACCCGATCTGCAATCCCCGTTGATGATCCGAGCGCTATTAATAACTAATCGAACGCCACCGACTCTGGTCCAAGCACCAGGATTGCTAGTCATCGCTCGAATATGGCAATCAACTTCTCGCTTTGTTAAAAACCAATTAATCGCTGCATCCGCTTTGGAAATTTTCGGTGCTATTGAACCCGCCAATCTCTGCACAGTCGGAGCGATGTTAGCGGCAATCGAATCAACCGCCGTTAATACCGCGCCGCTTCCCAATACTGATAGCTCGTCCAGTAATGAATCCGTAGTGGCAGTTTCGGAAATTTTTAACTCTTTGGTTGCGTAGATCGGGCCCGTATCCATTCCTTTATCTAATTGGAAAACTGTTACTCCAGTTGTATTTTCGCCAGATTTAATGGCCCATTGCACTGGTGCAGCGCCGCGCCATTTTGGCAAAAGTGAGAAATGTAGATTCAACCAACCATTTTTGACTTGCAATAAAAGTGGTTCTGGTATCAATTTCCCATAAGCAACTGTAATAATTAAATCAGGCGACAACTCTGAAATCAGACCCTTCATCTCAGCAAAATCAATTGGTTTAGCTATTTCTCGGCCAGTATCGCTCGCCCAATTAGCAAACTCATTTGGCGTTAACGCTCGGCCTCGACCAGCAGGTGCATCCGGGGTGCTAATCAAGCCAATTAATTCGTGATCACTATTTTCAATCGCTTCAATTGTGGGCAACGCAACTCGGGATGATGACGCAATCGCAACTCGCAACGTAATTACAGCCCTAAACCATTAGTTGGGTGCGGTGAGACTTTGAATTGCGGTGATATTCCGCGTTCCGAAGCGGAATGAAACCATTCCGAATCGCGAATATCTTTCATCGCTTGTTTCCTTAAATCTTTAGACAACCGATCGATAAATAAAATCCCATCCAAATGATCGGTTTCGTGTTGGAGCGCCCTAGCTAACAATTCACTGCCCTCTACAACGATAGGTTCACCGTGCATGTTGAAACCCTTTGCAACCACACGGAGTGCTCTTGAGGTTTCATAATTCAAATCTGGAAATGAGAGACAGCCTTCCTCGCCTTCTTGCAATTCGTCGCTCAAATCTAACGAAGGGTTGATTAAATGACCGAATACCTCGTCAATGTGCCAAACAAAAACCCGTAACGGCACTCCGATCTGTGGTGCAGCTAGACCAGCTCCGGGGGCTTCGAGCATGGTTTCAGTTAAATCCGCAACTAAATTGCGCAATTCTTTATCGAAATCCGAAACGGCGACAGCAGGAGTAGCAAGAATTGGATCACCAAATAATCGGATCGGTTGCAGCGCCATGCGCGGAGTCTATCTGAGATCAAATCGTAAACGGGTCAACTTGTACGCGTAGCGCCGACATCGCTTTAGCGCTGCGGTAACGCTTTAAATCATAAACAATCTCACCTAACTTTGCACTGTCAGCGATCGAAACTTTCAAGATGATTTTGCTCTCAAATTTATCAATTTGAGTCGGTCCCAATACTTCACATTTGATTGAATCTTCGCGCCGGAATTGTTCCGCAATCAAATTAATTTCTTTACTTGCACTTTGTATCTCGATGAACCTCGCGTAGGGCGGAAATGAAAGACTCTTACGATTTTCCAACTCGGTTCGACTCGATTTCAACGGTATCGATTGCAGCAAAGCTTGCACTTCGGGATGAGAATCTGGCAACGATAGATAAATTTGCCCATCTGGTCGAAGCAAAGTGAGGGCGTTCAACCAACGGTATCGAGCCTCTTCTTCGCTACGCAAAAACGGACGATTAAATATCGATTTGCCATCTAATAAAACTATTGCAGAATAACCATCTTGGCATACTGGTTCACAACCTGGCGTAGCAATCACTATCGCAGGCTCGCTACTAATTTTTACTTTGGTTAATTTAGCATTTGACGAGGTTATGGAAATTTTCGGGAAAGCCTTCCCAAATTCTTCGAGGTGACGCTCGTCGCCTTTCTGAAACCGATAGAACTTTGGCGAGTTGCACCAATTGCATTTCCACTCGGGATACTTTGTCGCGCAAAGCACACATTCTGGCGAAGCGACAGCTTTACCTAATAACAGCTTGCCGCCACATTTACATAACGCTTGATTCTTACACTGGTTACAAGTTGCGGCATTGAAATATCCTCGTTCAGCAACCACAATTAAAACTGGTCCCTGTTCTAACCCGTGTCGAATTACTGAGAAAACATTTTTTCGGGTGCGCTCTTGATTATCGGAAGTAACCAGCCATTTTCGGTCCCGAATAAAGTCCACAGAGGGAGTAAAAAATGGTAACCATTTAGTTTCTACCAATCGGAGTAGCTCAAGCGATGGGGATGCATCTAAGAACCAGAGCGATATTTTCTCGTTATTAGATCGCAACAGCGCTAAATCGCGGGTATTTGTATATGGTGATCTACGTTCGAAATTTGAAGGATCAGATTCATTCAAAATAATTATGCTTTGCAAATTGGGTATCGGTGCAAAAATTGCAGATCTATTGCCAATAACTAACTGATATTCGCCCTGTAAAATTCTTAAGAAAGCTAAATATCGGGCACTTTTATCTAACGATGAATCGAAGCGCAAAAAATCTATATCTCCGTGACTTGTCAATTTTTCCACTAACCGATCGGTGTCTTTTACATCAGGAAGAATGACTAAAACTGAACCAAGGGATTTCTTCCTTAAGATCATTTCAAGCAAAACTTCAAAAGTATCAATTGCGGTCGGCGCTAATATCGCCCCGCTTTTCTTACTTGCTATTGCGGAAATCTTGGAACCATAAATTCTCTCCAATAAACCCGTACTTGGGTAGGTAACCAATTTAGATCCACCTGCGTTTTTAAATTCTGTAACCGCGCTTTTTTCGGAGCTTGCAACTCTCGCTGGGATCGCAAATCGAATCAAATCATTTGGATTGGCGCAATACCTGGTAGCAGCGCTCTGTATCAGCGCCCAAATATTTGGTTTCAATAACGCGTGGCTAGAAATTATCGAAACAATTCCTTTAAGTGCAACATCTTTGCTGGTGCGATTTCGGATATTAATAACATAGCCAGTAGTAACGGTTTTTCCAAATGGAATTTTGACGAGCGAACCAATTTCGCAAAGTTCGTAATCCGAATCGGTTAAAGCATAGGTATATAAACCATCAAGGTGTATGACTGGAGTATCTACAACTACATCAACTACGTAAGAGCCATTAACTATCGCTTCGTAATTACTTTTAGCCCGTTGCGAGATAAGGCGAAGTGGTCGCGATTGCGCCACGAGAAATTATCCTTTAATCTGAGATTGCAACGCAGCTACGCGATCAGCTTTCTCCCAAGTGAAGTTTGGAAGTTCGCGACCGAAATGACCGTATGCCGCAGTTTCTAAATAAATCGGGCGCAATAATTGGAGATCGCGAATGATCGCAGCTGGGCGTAAATCAAAGACCGCTAGAACTGCGTCGGATATTTGGTTTACTGGGACCTTTTCGGTTCCAAAAGTTTCCACAAATAATCCCACTGGCTGTGCTTTGCCAATTGCGTATGCCACTTGAACTTCACAGCGGGTAGCCAACCCAGCCGCCACCACGTTTTTCGCGACCCATCGCATCGCATATGCGGCAGAGCGATCTACTTTTGAAGGATCTTTTCCGCTAAATGCGCCACCACCATGTCGGGCCATACCTCCGTAGGTATCAACAATAATTTTTCGACCAGTTAAACCGGCATCCCCCATTGGTCCACCTGTTACAAAGCGCCCAGTTGGGTTGATAAGAATTCGTAAATCCTTGAAAGGTAGGTTTATTTCCTTCAGAACTGGATCAATTACTTTAGCTTTTACTTCTGGCGCTAATTGTTTCTCTAAATCGATATCCGCAGCATGTTGACTTGAAATAACTACAGTGTTTAACGAAACCGGCTTATCGCCATCGTATTCGATAGTTACTTGGGTCTTACCATCAGGGCGAAGGTAGGGTAGTTCGCCAGATTTACGAACTGCCGTTAATTTCTCAGCTAATTTATGAGCTAACCAAATCGGTAGCGGCATTAATTCTGGAGTATCGGTTGTGGCGTATCCAAACATCAAACCTTGATCACCTGCGCCTTGTAGATCAAGTGGGTCAATCGATTGCGAAACTCGTTCTTCAAATGCATGATCTACGCCAGCTGCAATGTCCCCCGATTGTTGACCAATTGAGATTGATACGCCACAGGAATTTCCATCGAATCCTTTATCGGAAGAGTCGTATCCGATTCCTAATACGGTGTCTCGAACTAATCCCATTACATCGGCATAGCCATTAGTGGTTACTTCACCAGCAACGTGTACTTGGCCGGTTGTTAGTAAAGTTTCTACTGCTACCCGAGAATTCATATCTTGGCTTAATAGTGAATCCAGGATTGCATCTGAGATTTGATCTGCCATTTTATCTGGATGGCCCTCAGTCACAGATTCAGAGGTAAATAGACGTTTAGACATTGGCATACCTTAACCGTTCGACAACGTTATCGAGCAATATCTCAGATAACGTGTCTTTAGATACTTCTTCTACTTTGGCAGCGCCGCCTTCTCGATCCAATATATATCCTGATGTGAGATCGGATCCAAAGATTGCACCTTGACTAACTTGATTGACGTAAAGAAAATCGACGCCTTTTGCAAGTAGTTTTGCTTTACCAAAAGTGAGCAAATCTGAATCAGTTTCAGCTGCAAAACCTAATAGCACTTGGTTGCTTCTCCGCTTTTTCGCAATATTTGCCAATATATCTGGATTGGTAGTTAATTCAATTTGAGATAACGCAGATTTTTTAATTTTGCTATCGGAGTATTGGTTGGGTTTAGCGTCGGCAACAGCCGCACACATCAATAGCGCATCAGCATCCGGAAATCTATCGCGTACGACTAAATCAAGTTCATCTGCACTTTCAACATGTATCGTTGTAATACCCTCAATATCTGGGATCGTACTATTCGCCGCGATTAGCTCCACAATTGCGCCCCGTTTAGCTGCTGCAAATGCAAGTGCATAACCTTGTTTGCCGCTAGATCTATTACCGATATAACGGACTGGATCAATTGCTTCTCTAGTTCCACCCGCAGTAATCAAAATTTTCTTACCTAGCAGATCGCAATTGCTCTGCGAAATTTCTAAAAACTTTGCGATGATTTCAGAAGTTTCTGGAAATCTACCTATCCCGATATCGTCGCCGGTTAATCTACCAACCGCAGGTTCTAACACGTAAATTCCGCGGGATCGTAATAATGCAACATTTGCAACCGTGGCTTGGTTTTGCCACATCTGTGGATGCATGGCGGGAACTAAAATTATTGGGGCCAGTGTCGTCAAAACTGTGTTAGTTAATAAGTCATCAGCTCGCCCCGCTGCAATTCGTGCAATCAAATCTGCAGTAGCCGGAGCAATGATTAAAAAATCCGCTTTGGTGCCAAGTGAAACGTGCGGCACGGCAGGGATATTTTCCCAAACATCAGTATTAACTTTTCGACCAGAGAGCGCTTCCCAGGTTGCTTTGCCAACAAAATTTAAACTTGAAGGTGTTGGAATAACGGTTACTAAGAAACCATGATCTTGGAGGCGACGTAACAATTCGCATGATTTATAAGCAGCGATTCCAGCGCCAACGCCAAGCACAATTTCTCTACCTCGAGGGAAGGTAATCTCTCTCATTTTCAAGTTTCCTTTTAACGTAAGTTAAAAGATTAAGTTAATTCTGAGTGGTTGGCTCAAGGTTTTCGATAGTTAGCAAGCCATCATTTATTTCACGGAGCGCAATTGAAAGCGGCTTCTCATGAACATGTGTTTCTACCAATGGGCCAACGTATTCAAGTAAACCTTCGCCAAGTTGCGAGTAATACGCGTTAATCTGACGAGCGCGCTTAGCAGCGTAAAGCACCAAGCTATATTTTGAACCCGCTTTATCTAGCAGTTCATCGATTGGTGGATTGGTGATGCCATCTACGTTTGCCACAAATTGCTCCTCAGGAAATTATTTCGGTGGTTGCGCCGAGCTTAAATCACTCAACCGCAGTCGCCAAGGTTACCAGCCCCGCGACCACCTCATCGACCTCGTGATTTACCAATATATGGTCAAATTCCGATGCAGTAGCCATTTCAGCGGCCGCGATCTCCAGCCTTGCAGCAATCCGTTCTGGGTGATCAGTCCCACGCGCTGTTATTCGCGCCGACAATTCTTCAAAAGAAGGTGGCATTAAGAAAATCAAAATTGCACTTGGAAAACGCTTTCTAACCTGCCGCGCTCCCGAGATTTCAATTTCCAACAACACATGTTTGCCGGATTTTAACGCCGCTTCAACCGCGGCGAGCGGGGTACCATATTTTGCTCCGGCGAAAGCGGCATGCTCTAAAAAAGCGTCAGTGACAATTAACTCATCAAATTTTGCTGCAGAAATAAAATGGTAATCCAACCCATCAACTTCATTCGTTCTGGCTGTGCGAGTTGTGTATGAAACACTCAGCCAGAACCGATTATCTTTACGAACTTCCCTACTTATTGTGCTCTTGCCCACGCCACCAGGACCGGAAAGTACTAATAATTTTCCAATCATCATTTAATTCCAAATTCGGATTTCAGAGCAGCTAATTGTTGTGAGCCTATCCCTTTCACTCTACGTTTTTCAGATATGCCAATTCGTTCCATGATTGCAAAGGCACGCACCACACCCACGCCCGGTATTGCTTCTAACATCGCCTTGACTCGCATCTTTAGTATCGCTGGATT
>CANLJW010000004.1:0-53559 GCA_947491605.1 Actinomycetota bacterium
GCGATTGAGACTAAGCCTTTAGTTGTTGCTAAACCTAATAAATAATTTGCTAAGAAATCCGCGACCCCGATAAAGGCCAACATTGGTAAATCTTTTAATTTAAATCCACCGATTTGACGATAGCGCAGCGCAATTAAAATGCAGATTGAGACCGAAGTTACGCGCATCATCGTCATGGTGAGTAGCGGGCTAGTTTCTGAACCTTTTGCCATGAAAGTTAAAGCGATACCAAAACCGAAAGTTGCACCAAGTGCGTAAAAAAGCGGCTTGACTGGTAATCCATTATTTAACTCTGGCCCACTCGCACAGAATCCCCCAATTAACGCAATCACCATTCCTAGTAATTGCAGTCGCATCGGCCGTTCGCCACCAATTAACGCAATCGTAAATGGCAGTAACGCGCCGAGTGAGCTAATCGGCGAAACAACTCCCATACGACCAGTAGCAAGCCCTGCATAAAATGATGTGAGCCCTAAAAACCCAGCGATGCCCGCAATTATTCCGGGTAAAAAATATCCATTCCAATCAAGAGTTGGTGCAATATAAGAACCAGAAATCAAAACTATTGCAATGCCAAAGAGCAATCCGATTGATTGTGAAACTCCAGTTACTGCAATTGACTTAAAGCGTTTCGAAAGATTGCCGCCAATGTAATCTGCAGCTCCCCAGAGCACACTTGAAACTAACGCTAATAGCGATCCCATAACGGCAAAGGCTACCGCTCGCGCCTCCCTTAAATGGTGGGTAAGTACTTTTACCCTTATCTAATGGCCCAAACCTTCAATTTCACTAAGTACGATAAGTACTTTGATGACTTTGTGATGCAGATGAAAAGCTTTGTGCCGCGCCCCGAGATTAAATTAGAAGAAGTCCCAGCGCCGCAAAAATTAGCACCACGTGCTTACGCAGTTGTTGGCGATGTCGCACTTGATGAAAATGATGATGTCGCAACTGGCAGATTTGTGTTATTGCTCGATCCAGAAGGTCAAGAAGCTTGGGATGGAAATTTTCGCTGTGTAACTTTTGTACGAGCTGCGATTGATTCTGAGATGGCAAGTGATCCGATGTTGGCCGAAGTAGGTTGGTCTTGGTTTTTAGAATCGTTATCTAAAGCAGGGGCAGATTTCCGTGCGCCCAGTGGCACGGTTACTCGAGTTGCGAGCAAATCTTTTGGCCAACTTGTTGGTACTGACGATGACTCCGAGATCGAAATTCGAGCATCCTGGACCCCCACGCAGCCATCGCAATTAATGTTCCACGCAAAAGCCTGGATGGAATTATTAGCAGTTACATCAGGGCTCGCACCGCTTCCGGAAGGCGTTAGCTCGCTCGGGCAAAATCGTCGCTAATGGCTAAACCTTTACTAAAGCCTGTTGGCGGCACGCCCCCAATAATCTCAACAGATTCCGCTTTTGCGGAAGCAGTAAGAGCAATTATTTCTGGTACCGGTCCGATAGCAATTGATGCTGAACGCGCATCTGGATATAGATATAGCCAACGTGCATATCTAATTCAAATAAAACGAAATGGCGGCGGGCTTCATTTAATCGATCCAATTCCGTTCGCAAAATCGGATACCGCTAAAGCGCAAATCCAAAAACTGAACGATGCTTTAGCTGATGTTGAATGGGTAATTCATGCCAGCACCCAGGATCTACCGTGTTTGCGAGAATTCGGATTAGCGCCAAAACTACTATTTGACACTGAATTAGGCGGTCGATTAGCTGGGTGCGAGCGAGTTGGTTTAGGACCACTAACGGAAGCGCTCTTAGATTTAACTCTTGCAAAAGAACATAGCGCAGTTGATTGGTCGTATCGCCCATTACATCCAGAATGGCTTAACTACGCGGCGCTGGACGTTGAAGTGCTCTTGGATTTAAGAAATGCCATAGAAAAATTGTTGAGCGATCAAGGTAAATTGAAATGGGCTAGTGCAGATTTTGCCGCGATACTTGCAGCACCACCAACTTCGCCGCGGAAAGATCCATGGCGTCGGACTTCGGGGATGCACAAAGTTAAAAACCGTAGAGAGTTAGCCATTATTAGAGAGCTCTGGTTAACGCGTGATGGGGTTGCAAAAGAAATTGATTTAGCTCCAGGTAAAGTTCTAAATGATGCGCTAATTATTCAAATTGCACTTGCAAAGCCAAATTCGCTACTGGAGCTAACTTCGATCCCCGCAATCTCTAATCGTCTGCGGAGTGAAGAACAGAAAAGTTTTATCCCAACTTGGTTTGCCGCAGTAGCGCGAGCGCAAGCGTTACCAGAATCAGATTTGCCAGAGAGTAAAACTATTACCGATGCGATGCCGCCGATAAAAGTTTGGCGGGATAAATTTCCGCTACCCTACGCCCGTTTAACCCATGCCCGATCTGCAGTTGCAAATTTGGGCGTTGAGTTAGCGATACCAACGGAGAATTTAATTTCGCCAGAAATAATCAGACGGGTTGCTTGGTTAAGTCAGAGCGATACCGCTTTAATCGGTAGTTCGGATCGAGTTTTCGAACGGATGATTGGTTTTGGCGCTCGACAATGGCAGGCGGAATTAACTGCGGAATTGGTTGCGGCAGGGCTTACAAATGACCAACCGTTACTCATACCAGAGCCCGAAGCTGAGTCAGAATCTGCGGAAACAGGCCTCGAAACCACGATTTAAGTGTGACTGGAATTACGCAACACTTAAGTTGCGTAATTGCTAACTACCCTAATAGGCTAAGTCCATGTTAAGTACATTTCTAATCGCCCTTCGTGAGGGGCTAGAGGCTGCATTAATTGTGGGAATTTTGGTTGCATATGTAGTCAAGACAGATCGTAGAAATTTACTTGCCCCAATTTGGAGCGGTGTGGCATTGGCACTTGCTGCCAGCTTTGCACTGGGCGGCTTTTTATCCTTCACCTCAACTGAATTAAGTGAGCGCGGTGAGCAATTCTTTGCTGGTACGACATCATTTTTGGCAGTGGGTCTAGTTACCTGGATGGTTTTTTGGATGAAGCGGGCAGCAAGAACTTTAAGAGATGAGTTGCATGGCAAGGTTGATAACGCCCTCTCTGCTGGTCCATTAGCAATAGCGGCTGCAGCCTTTTTTGCAGTAGCCCGTGAAGGGTTAGAAACTGCGCTATTTGTTTATACAAACTTCAAGACAGTTGCTGCAACATCCTCAGCATCTGTTGGATTAGTTTTAGGGTTAACTCTGGCGGTAGTTTTGGGGTATTTAATCTACAACCGAGCTATCAAACTTAATCTAAGTAAGTTTTTTACTATCACTGGTATTGCGCTGATTGTTGTGGCAGCAGGAGTTCTCTCCTATGGAGTGCATGAGTTTCAAGAGCTTGGTTGGATACCAGGTGATGGCTCATACGCTTGGGATATCTCATCATTCATGGCGAAGGATTCAATAGCTGGCTCGGTACTTGCCGGCACTATTGGTTTTGATGTTGATACCTCATGGATCCAGCTTTTCGTTTGGGCGGCGTATCTATCTATTGTGCTTCGCCTTTATACAAAGCCGGCAAAGCCTGCTAAAACCCCAATCGCCGCTTAACCTCACACCGCTCCGCATTCACTTTTAGGTTACCGACAGGTAACCTAGGGGCAACTGCTGAGAAGAGGGATAAATGGCAACTACGCCGAATTCACTTAACACCGTTGTGCTAGTCGATGCGGTGCGGACCCCATTTGGAAAAGCCGGCAGTTTATACGCTGGTACGCGCGCTGATGACTTAATGGTTCGTTGTATTCGCGGTTTGTTAGAACGCAATCCATCAGTTCCGCTATCGGCAATCGATGAAGTTGCTGTTGCAGCTGCAACCCAGTCCGGTGATCAAGGAATGAATATTGGACGGAGCGCTGCGCTATTAGCAGGGCTGCCAAATACCGTACCTGGCTATTCGATTGACCGTTGGTGCGCCGGAGCGATGACTGCTGTAACAACAATTTCGGGCGCAATCGCAATGGGACTTTACGATCTCGCAATTGCTGGCGGCGTAGAACATATGGGCAACCATCCGATGGGCGAAGGTATTGACCCTAACCCACGATATTTATCAGAGAAGATTGTTGATACCGATGCGTTGAGCATGGGAAATACTGCGGAACGATTACATGATCGGTTTCCGCATTTAACTAAAGAGCGCGCTGATAAATATGCCGTGAACTCACAAGTTAAAACCGCAGCTGCATATGCTGCTGGAAAAATTCAACCAAATTTAATTCCAATGGCTGCGCGCAGCGCTGAACTTGGTTGGGGCATTGCAACAGTCGACGAACCGCCACGACCTGGCACAACTTTAGAAGCACTTGCTGCACTTAAAACTCCATTCCGCGCAGCTGGCCGCGTAACTGCTGGCAATGCAGCGGGTTTAAATGATGGCGCAACAGCAGCGCTACTTGCAAGCGAATCAAAAGCAAAAGAATTGGGTTTAACAGTTAAAGCAAAATTAGTTTCATTTGCATTCGCTGGCGTTGAACCAGAAGTTATGGGTTATGGCCCAGTTCCTGCAACGATTAAAGCGCTCGCAAAAGCTGGCTTAACCATTGAAGATATTGGGCTATTTGAAGTTAATGAAGCATTCGCAATTCAAGTAATTGCATTCTTAGATCACTTTGGTATGGCCGATGATGATCCACGGGTAAATATTTATGGCGGCGCAATTGCAGTTGGCCATCCCCTGGCTTCATCTGGCGTTCGCCTCATGCTCAATTTGGCTGAAGGATTTAAGGAACACCCTGAAGTTAAATATGGAATAACCACCATGTGTATTGGACTTGGTATGGGTGGCACTGTGATTTGGGAAAATCCACAATTCAACGGGGGTAAGAAATAATGGCTGAGATTATTCTTCCAGAAGGTGCACCGGAAGAAGTAGTAACGAATGCGCTAGTTAGAGAAATAGATCTCAACGCCTTTGGTGCAACCGGAACCCTCTCATTAATTACTTTAGATAACGGGCAAGATCACAATCGCCCAAATACTTTTGGTCCAAAATCTGTGATGGCGTTGAACGAAGCCATCACTATTGCCGAGAAAAGTGCATCGGTTGCAATTGCAATTACTGGGAAGCCATTTATCTTTGCCGCTGGTGCTGATTTATCTGGAATGGCTTTCTTGCAAGATCGTTCCCAAGCCCTCGCAATTGGTAAACTTGGCCACGATGTTTTTCGCAGGTTAGGCGAAAATAAGAAACCTACTTTTGCTTTTATCAACGGGTTAGCACTTGGTGGCGGTTTAGAAGTTGGTTTGCATTGTAATTATCGCACCGTAGCAACTACTGCCTTTACTGGCCAGCCAGAATGTTTTCTAGGCCTAGTTCCAGGATGGGGCGGCGCAACTATATTGCCAAAACTTATTGGCCCGGAAAATGCAGTGCAAATAATAATTTTGAACGCGCTTAATAACAACACCATGATGAAAGCAAAAGATGCGTTGGCGCTAGGTGTTGCTGATGCGGTTTATGAACCTGCCGATTTTCTCGAAAATTCAATTTTGTTTGCAGCAAAGATCATCTCTGGTAAAACTAATATCGCGCGCAAAGATTTCACTAACGAAGAAGCAGCGTGGAATACCGCAATCGCAACCGGTAAAGCTGCCGTAGCTAAGAAATACGGTGGTGCAGATATCGAATCCCCCGCTCGTGCGCTCGAACTAATTGCAGCAGCTCGAACTAATACTCTCAGCGCAGGTTTCGATGCAGAAGACCAAGCGCTCGCTGACCTCACCATGAGCAATCCACTTCGCGCCTCCTTGTACGCTTTCAATTTGATTCAGAAGAAACGAAAGAAAGTTGAAGGTGCGCCAAAATCAGCGCTAGCTCGCAAAGTTGCAAAAGTTGGCATAGTCGGCGCTGGTTTGATGGCATCCCAACTTGCTCTGATCATGGTTCGAAATCTTAAAGTTCCAGTCGTAATGACCGATTTAGATCAAGAGCGAGTCAATAAAGGCGTTGCTTGGGTGCATGCTGAACTTGAAAAACTTGTAGCTAAGAAACGAATGAGCGCCGAGTCCGCTCGTCGATTAGCGCTTTTGGTGACCGGCTCGGTAGATCAAAACGTATTTGCCAATGCAGATTTTGTGATCGAGGCAATTTTTGAAGAGCTCTCATTAAAGCAAGAGTTATTTAAAAAGTTAGAGACCATCGTTACGCCTGAATGTGTTCTTGCTACCAATACTTCTTCGCTATCGGTCGAGAAGATGACAATCGGCCTGAAAAATCCAGAACGCGTTATCGGATTCCATTTCTTCAACCCAGTGGCAATCATGCCGCTACTTGAAGTGGCCCGTACCTCTGCCACCGATGATGCCACAACTGCCACTGCAATCAACGTCGGCAAAGAGTTAAAAAAGACCATGATCATCTGCAAAGATGCACCAGGTTTTGTGGTTAATCGATTGCTAACTAGATTTATGGGAGAAGTCACCGACGCGATGGATGAAGGCACGGCTCCAGATGTTGCTGATAACGCAATGAAATCGCTCGGTTTTCCGATGTCGCCATTTCAATTATTAGGTTTAGTTGGACCAGGAGTTGCGCTACATGTCGCGGAAACTTTGAATACTAATTTAGGACCGCGTTATAGAATTTCGCCAACTATGCAACGCTTAGTTAAGGATGGTGTAAAAACTTTCTATATAAAGAAAGATGATGGCACTTTCGGAGCTAATCCAGCTGCACTCGCTCTTATAGAAAAAGGAAGTAACCCTTCGACCGCCGAGCAAGTAAGGATGCGTGCGCTAACTGCGCTGGCGGAAGAAGCTCGGATGATGCTCGATGAAGGCGTGATTTCATCACCTGCTGAAATTGATTTATGTATGTTGCTTGGCGCTGGTTGGCCGATGCATCTCGGTGGAATATTGCCGTACTTAGATCGTGAAGGTGTGAGCGAATCTGTTACTGGGAAGCGCTTTCATCCGGCCGGAGTTGCCTCACTGGCTTAGTTTGTGAGTTACTCTCTTCAACTTCAACAAGAGAACTATTCCACTCGACCAAAGATCTAGTAATGGTCTGCGCTGAAATGCCGATTTCTTCTAAAATTTGGCTGCGCTTGCCGTGTTCAAAAAATTGTAACGGTACCCCGATTGAATGTATCGGAATATTTAAACCAGCTTCCCGAAACATTTCAGAGATGGTGCTACCGATTCCGCCGTGCTTTATTCCATCCTCAATCACAACTACGCTCTGATAGCGCTGCGCCATGGTTATTAATGATGTTGGTAGCGGCTTAACCCAACGTGGATCAATAACGGTTACACCAACGCCTTCGCGATAAGCCTGACCGGCTGCTTCAACTGCAACTTGCGCCATCGCGCCTACGCTAATAAGCAATACATCAGCGCTTTCGCCGCGATACAAAACATCAATGCCATCGCGCCGTTCAAATGCTGGAATATCTGGTTGAACTGCTCCTTTAGGGAAACGGATAAGCGATGGACGATCACTTATTTCAAGTGATTCACGGAGCGTTTCGCGCAATCGGGCGCCATCGCGTGGCGCTGCGACGCAAAGCGTTGGCACAATTCCAGTTAAAGCTAAATCCCAAATTCCATTATGCGATGGGCCATCATCGCCAGTAATTCCAGATCTATCTAAAACAAATGTGACGCCTGCTTTGTGTAACGCGACATCTAATAAAAGTTGATCGAAGGCACGATTTAAAAATGTTGAGTAAACCGCAACCACGGGGTGTAATCCGGTAAATGCCATACCCGCTGCTGCGGTTGTTGCATGTTGTTCGGCAATGCCAACATCAAGAGTGCGATCTGGAAATTCTTTTTGAAATGCATCTAGGCCAGTTGGTCCAAGCATTGCTGCAGTAATTGCGACTAAATCTTTTCGTTCGTGTCCTAATTCGATTAGCGCGTTAGAGAATACGCTGGTCCAAGATGCTGAAGACTTTGAAAGTGGCGTACCAGTATCTGGATCAACGATTCCAACAGCGTGAAATTTCTCGGCTTCATCGTTTACAGCCGGTGCGTGACCACGACCTTTTTCGGTGATTACGTGAACTATTACCGGCGCTCCAAATTTCTTAGCCCGTTCAAGCGTACTTTCAAGTTCTTCAATGTTATGACCATTAATTGGTCCTAGATATTTCAGCCCTAAATCCTCAAACATTCCTTGCGGTGCAACGATGTCCTTAATTCCTTTTTTCACGCCATGCAGAGTTTCATAAATTGGATGGCCGACCACCGGAGTTTTTTCTAATACACCTTTCCCCCAGTCCAAGAATTTTTCATACCCTTGGGTTGCTCGTAGCGTTGATAAGTGCGCAGCTAACCCGCCAATGGTCGGCGAATAAGAACGTGCATTATCATTTACCACAATTACTAATTTCAAATTTGATGTTGCTGCAATGTTGTTTAACGCTTCCCATGACATGCCGCCGGTAAGGGCACCATCTCCTACTACCGCAACTACGGTTCGATCGTGCTCACCTTTGATTGCAAAACCTCGGGCAATCCCATCCGCCCAGGAAAGTGCAGTAGATGCGTGCGAATTTTCAATTACATCGTGTTCGCTCTCGCTGCGATTCGGGTAGCCAGCAATGCCACCGCGTTGACGCAATTTTTCAAAACCAGCGATTCGTCCGGTTAGCATTTTATGAACATAAGATTGGTGTCCAGTGTCAAAAAGCAAGACATCTTTAGGAGATTCAAATACTCGATGAAGCGCGAGCGTTAATTCCACTACACCTAAATTTGGACCGAGATGGCCGCCACTTTTCGATACTTTTTCAATTAAGAAATCTCTTATCTCGCTAGATAGCGCAGTAAGTTGTAGATAATCTAATTTTGAAAGATCATCCGGTGAATTAATCTGCGAAAGTAAGGTCATAGCAACGACCGCAATACATATTGCATAATGCCGCCATGACGGAAATATTCTGCTTCTCCAGGTGTATCAATTCGTACTTTTGCGGTAAAACTTTTCTCGTCAGCACTCACCCGCACTTGGGTAGGAGTCTTACCTTCATTCAATTCCACAATTCCCGAGATGGCAAATACTTCGCTACCAGTTAGACCAAGTGAAGCAGCGGTTTCACCATCATTGAATTGGAGTGGTAATACACCCATTCCAATTAAGTTAGAACGATGAATTCGTTCAAAAGATTCGGCAATCACGGCACGTACGCCAAGTAACGCAGTTCCTTTTGCAGCCCAATCTCGAGATGACCCAGATCCATATTCTTTTCCAGCAAGAATAACTAGCGGCACCCCCGCGCTTTGATATGCATTTGCAGCATCGTAAATAGTTTCTTCTTCCCCACTATTTAGAAAGTTTCGGGTGAACCCACCCTCCACTCCGTTGAGAAGTAAATTCTTCAACCGAATATTTGCAAAAGTCCCACGGATCATTACTTCGTGATTACCGCGACGGGAACCATAAGAATTAAAATCAGCGCGCTCAACACCGTGCTCAGCTAAATACTTTCCAGCCGGTGAATCGGCCTTGATGTTTCCAGCTGGCGAAATGTGGTCTGTAGTTACCGAATCGCCCAATATCGCAAGAACTCTTGCGCCGACGATGTCAGTGACTGGCTTAGGGTTTCGCGGCATTCCATCGAAATATGGTGGTTTTCGCACATATGTGGATTTAGCGTCCCACTCGAAAACTTTTCCAGTTGGAGTTGCTAACGATTTCCATCGATGATCGCCTTCGAAAACACTTGCATAATCTTTTGTGAACATATCGCTCGAGATTGAAGAATCAATTACGCTCTGAATTTCAGAAGAAGTAGGCCAGATATCTTTTAGGAAAACCGGGTTGCCGTTTAAGTCGTTGCCAAGCGAATCCGAATCAAAATTATGATCCATAGTTCCGGCTAGCGCATATGCAACAACTAACGGCGGTGAAGCTAAATAGTTCATCTTTACATCAGGGCTAATTCGGCCTTCGAAATTTCGATTGCCCGACAAAACTGCGGTTACGGCTAGATCGTTTTCACTAATTACTTTGCTTATTTCAACTGGGAGTGGACCAGAATTTCCGATACAAGTGACGCAACCATAACCAACTAAATTAAAACCAAGTTTTTCAAGGTAGGGTGTCAACCCAGATTTATCGTAGTAATCGGTAACGACTTTAGATCCAGGCGCTAGCGTGGTTTTTACCCAAGGTTTACTGGTTAGACCTTTCTCAACAGCTTTTTTAGCTAGCAGTCCAGCACCAATCATTACGCTTGGGTTGGAGGTGTTTGTACAAGAAGTGATTGATGCAATTACTACGGCACCATTTGAAATTGCAGTGTCGCTACCATTGCGCTGAAACTTTACTGGTTTTTTATTGGTCTTATCTGAAAGATAACTTGGCAGAACTTTTTCGAAAGAAGCTTTCGCATCAGTAAGTGAGACTCGATCTTGCGGCCGCTTTGGTCCTGCAATCGAAGGAACCACGCTCGCCAAATCTAATTCTAATTTTTCCGAATATCTTGGCGTCAGGCTTGGGTCGTGCCAAATTCCTTGACGTTTTGCATAAGCCTCTACTAAAGCTAGTTCGTTCGCTTTTCTTCCAGTGAGTTTTAAATATCGGAGCGTTTCTTCATCGATTGGGAAAATGGCGCAAGTAGATCCATACTCTGGCGACATATTTCCGATCGTCGCCCGATTTGCCATCGGCAACGCGGTCACACCTGGGCCATAAAATTCCACAAATTTTCCGACAACGCCATGCTTACGTAGCATCTCAGTAATTGTTAAAACTAAATCTGTGGCAGTCGTGCCAAGTGGCAGCGCACCATTTAATTTAAATCCAACAACTTTCGGAATCAACATCGAAACTGGTTGTCCTAAAAGTGCAGCTTCGGCTTCAATGCCGCCTACTCCCCAGCCCAAAACTCCTAACCCATTAACCATGGTGGTGTGCGAATCAGTACCCACAACTGTGTCTGGATATGCACACACTTCGCCGGCAACTTCACGAACCATTACAACGCGCGCCAAGTATTCAATATTTACTTGGTGGACAATTCCAGTTCCAGGTGGCACTACTTTGAATTCATCAAATGCGGTTTGACCCCAACGCAGGAATCGATAACGCTCTTGATTTCGCTCGTACTCTATATCTGTGTTTTGTGAGAACGAATCTTTTGTCCCGAAAACATCGGCAATAACCGAATGATCGATTACCAATTCTGCTGGCGCTAGCGGATTTACTTTTCCGGGATCGCCGCCTAAATCAACAATCGCTTCACGCATTGTTGCTAAATCAACGATGCATGGCACTCCAGTAAAATCCTGCATGATGACGCGCGCTGGTGTGAACTGAATTTCAGTATCTGGCTCGGCAGCTGGGTTCCAATTTGCTAGCGCCAAAATCTGCGCTGCTGTGATGTTTGCACCATCTTCGGTGCGGAGCAAGTTCTCTAGCAAAATTTTCAGGCTAAACGGCAGAGTCGCGACACCATCTAATTGATTGATATCAAAAATTTGATATTGCTTACCAGCTACGTCGAGCGTGGATTTTGCTTTAAATGAATCGTGACTCATGCCCTAATCCTATCGAGCGCCGCTTTATTGGCTCAATTGGGCAATCGAGAGCGGTAGGTGTGCCCCTCATTTTTAGCTATTTTTAATGAACCGCGCCACACACTCGATGTGTTGGGTCATCGGAAAGAGATCATAACTTTGCAGGCGATCTAATTTATATCCGGATTCTTCCAAATATGTTGTATCTCGCGCAAGCGAAGCTGGATCACAAGAAACATAAACAATTGTGCGGGGTTCGAGCTTTACCATTGCGCTCACCACATCTTTACCTGCGCCAGATCTTGGTGGATCTAACAGAATTAAATCTGCTCGTTTAAATTTTGAAAGCGAACGTTCAACTTTACCTTCAACAATCTCCACAATTTGATTCTCCGCAAAATTTCGACGCGCATCAGTTACTGCCCCAGCATCTAGTTCAATTAAGGTTACCCGCCCAGTTTGGGTTACTTTGGTGGCAAGTGCTGCCGTGAACAATCCAACGCCAGCATATAGATCAAAAACATGGTCACCTGCTTTAATTTGCAAGTCAGCCAAGACGCTCTTTGTTAATTCTACTGGCGCTTGTATATGACTCTGCCAGAATGAAGTGGGTGAGATCAAAAACTTGTTTTCTAGGACTGATTCTTCGATTAGATCAAAATTTTCACTACCTTCGATTGCTACCGATTGTTTTCCACTCCCAGAAATTATAACTTCGACTTTTGCTCCAACCGGCAAATTCATTTGGTTGATTGCTTCTAAATTCATCCGCTGATCAGCAATCAAACATTTCGCAACTGGAATTAAGTTATGACTTCTTGCACCATAAAGCGCTAATTTACGATCTGGGTTTACCGTGAAGTCCATTCGGGTACGCCATCCCAACCCAGTTAATGGGGCCACGCCGATCACGGTTACTTCGACATCTTTTTTCGCGACTCGACTGAATTGCTCTTTTACAATCGCGCTCTTTAATTCACGTTGTGCTGAAATTTCGATATGTTGGAAATCGCAACCACCACAACCACCGGGTTTAGCTAATTCGCAAGGTGGGGTAACTCTTTCTGGCGCAGCTTTAATAATTTCAATCGCATTCCCCCGTGCGAATTTCGAAGTCACATCGGTTATCTCAGCGACAACTTCTTCACCAGGAATTGCATAACGGAGAAAAATAACGCGACCATCATGTCGCGCAACACAATGTCCGCCATGGGCAATTCCGCCGACGGTAACGGTTATCCGATCTCCCACATTCACATGGCGACCCTATGGCTTGTTACGCGTAAATGTCATACTCGCGCCGTTAAAGGTGTAAGTTCGCCTTTGTGCATGTTGTGATTATGGGATGTGGCCGCGTTGGTTCAACTTTGGCTAAAGAATTAGAAATCGCTGGCCATACGGTTGCCATTATTGACCAAGATCGAGAAGCGTTTCGACGACTTGGCGCAGATTTCAAAGGCCAGACCGTTGCTGGCGTTGGCTTTGATCGCGACACTTTAATTGATGCTGGAATTGAACGTGCCGAAGCTTTCGCTGCTGTTTCAAATGGTGATAACTCAAATATTATTGCGGCTCGAGTTGCACGGGAAACATATGGAATCTCAAATGTCGTTGCCCGAATTTATGATCCAGGTCGCGCTGAAATTTATCAACGCTTAGGAATTCCAACAGTAGCTACAGTTCTATGGACAACTGATCAAATCTTAAGAAGATTAAATCCTGATGGATCTAGATCGGAATGGCGTGATGCATCCGGTGTCGTAAAGCTTTGTGAAATGCATATAGATAAAGCGTGGTTTGGGCGGACAATAGCTTTAATTGAATCGAACACGCCATCAAGAGTTGCTTTCATCACTCGCCTAGGTGAAGGCATGATTCCAAATGAACACACAGTTCTACAAGAAGGCGATCTGGTTCATGTGATGGTCGCTGAAAAAGATGTACAGATAACCGAGATGGCACTTTCTAAGTCACCGGAGTCCAAATGAGAGTTGCCATAGCTGGTGCTGGGAATGTTGGCCGCGCGATTGCGCGAGAGCTAATTAATAATGGCCATCAAATACTATTGATTGATAAAGATCCAAAGGCTTTAAAAATGGAGAGCGTTCCCGAAGCCGAATGGTTGCTCGCCGATTCTTGTGAAATCACATCGCTAGATAAAGCGAATTTGAGCTCTTGCCAAGTACTTGTAGCCGCAACCGGTGATGACAAAGTTAATTTAGTTACTTCACTTTTAGCTAAAACCGAATATGGCGTACCCCGCGTGGTAGCGCGAATTAAGCACCCGAAGAATGAATGGCTCTTCGATTCTTCTTGGGGCGTAGATGTTGCAGTATCAACCCCAAGAATTATTGCGGCTTTGGTTGAAGAAGCGGTAAGCGTTGGCGATGTAGTTCGTTTATTTTCACTACGTGCTGGAAAAGCTAATCTTGTAGAAATTACGCTTCCAGATAACTCTAAATGTTGCGGTAAAACTGTTAGTGAAGTGGAGCTGCCTATCGGCTCAACAATTGCTGCAATAGTTCGCGACGGCCAAGTTATTACGCCACAACCTCATGAAGTTTTTGCCTCTGGAGATGAATTGATATTTGTAGCAACCGCAACCGCAGAATCTCAATTAAAAGATTGTTTTATTACGATTTAAGTTTTGGACCATTTTTAATAATTAACCAAGTTGCCCATCCAGTAGCAAAAAATAGTGGATAGCCCATAATTAATCGCGCAGTACCTAAAAGATTTACATTGCCAGAACGGTAAAGCGGGTATTGCACTAATAACCTTGCCCCGAAGAGCCCAACCCAGAGCCAACTAGCTTGCGCATACATTTTTTTACGGGCTGGGTCTTTCCGCCAAAGAAAATTTTCGCCAAGAATTGGGCCGAGCACGACACCGATAATTGGCCAACCGACCAAAATCGAAAGCGTGTACGCGGCGCCATAAACTAAATTTGTAATTAATCCAGGTAAGTAAAAATCTTCAGCTTTCCCACTGCTTCGCGCGAACCAATAACAGATGCCAACCCCAACTATTCCAGAGAGTGCATTTTGAATCGTCTCCCGTTTTACCAATCGGAATACCGTAATTAAGCCTGAAAGTGCGAGCGCATAAGTCGCGGCGCTCTTTATATCATGCGAAATGTTGAAAACTATTAAGAAAACCAATGCCGGAATCCCGGAATCAATCAAACCTTTAACCCCGCCTAAGGCCGCTAAAATCTTTGTTTTTGCTTCGTGGTTCTCGCTCAAGATTTACCCGTTGATCCAAAACCACCATCACCGCGACCGGAGCCAGGCAAGCCATCTACTTCCACAAATTCTGCGCGTTCAACTTTTTGGATTACGAGTTGGGCAATTCGATCGCCGCGCTTGCCGTGAAATGTTTCAGTTAAATCATGATTGATTAAAATAACTTGGAGTTCTCCGCGATATCCAGCATCAACCGTGCCTGGGGTATTAACCATGGAGATTCCAGATTTAATTGCTAAGCCGGATCTTGGATGTACTAGCGCCACATATCCATCGGGCAGCGCGATGGCGATTCCGGTTGGGATTAACGCTCGCGCTCCCGGAGCTAATTCGAAATCAATCCGCGCGTAAATATCTGCGCCAGCATCGCCACCTTTAGCATAATTAGGAAGCGGCAAATCCTTATCTAATCGAGTGATTAGAACTTTCATGGGTTTATCTCGAAATCTGGATCTACAAATGCTAAAAGCTCAGGATGTTTTGCCACATGATCTAAATACTCTTTTGGCGCGTTATTTAAAAAATGCTTCATAGGCACGACAACATATAGAGATGCGGCAGTAACCGCAATTGGACCATCTGGTGAATTTAAACGCCCCTCAGCAGTTGCATAAACTTTTCGACTGACTCGGCCGGTAATTCGCGCGGTAATGTGTAGGACGCTTCCAATCGGCACTGGTCTCAAAAAATCAGTTTCTAACCGCGCGGTAACGGCTGGGGCGCGAATTAACCACATTAATTTTCCGAGCGCTTCATCAAATGCCAGAGATAGTAAGCCGCCATGTGCCAATCCGGGCGCGCCTTGATGATCTAAAGTGACGGTGAAAGTTGCAGTTAAATCCATGGCTTCGCCTGCAGTTGCAACTAAATGCAATCCAGTTGGATGTAAATCTCCGCAGCCAAAACAATGACCGAAGTGCGATGGAATTATCGAACCAGGTGGCGGCGCTTTTGGATGGCGTTCTGGAACTTGTGCACCCTCGGGTGGAATTGTGCTCGCAACTCGACTCATGCCGCAAGATTACTCCAGCAATCAAGTACCTTCCTACTCATGAGCGCTCCAATTTCAGGCGATAACAATCTCATATTTAGCGAGAAGCTTCGATGGAGCTTAGGTTTATCGCTTTTTCTAGCTTTCATAATCGCTTCGATCAACATCGTTATCTGGGCGGCTTTCGGGAATAATCCAACACAATTAGCGTTCGCCATCTCACTCTTGGCTTTACTTTTACTTTGGATTAGCAGCCCGCTTGAAATTCGAGTAACCCAGGGTGAGTTAACTACTGGGAAATTTAAAATATCTCGAAATTACATTAAGAAAGTTACACCGTTAGATAAATCCGAGATGCGATTAATTCGTGGCGTAGAAAGCGATCCCTCCGCACATTTAGAAGTTAGGTTTTGGGTGCACACTGGGGTAATGATTGAAATTTCAGATGAATTAGATCCGACGCCATACATTTTAATTTCGAGCCGAAAATATAAAGAGTTAAGCACAATCCTTACAGATTGATTTAGCGCCGTCACCTCGAGCGAGTTGAGTGTGGTGCTGCACTAAGAAACAGCGAGAACAAGTAAATTCATCAGTCTGTTTAGGGACAACTCGAACCGCTAACTCTTCGCCAGATAAATCAGCGCCAGGAAGTTCAAGATTTTCAGCAGCTTCTTCTTCATCAATATCTACTTGGCCGGATTGGGCGTCTGAGCGTCGAGCTTTTAACTCTTCAAGGGATTCTTCATGAAGTTCTTCATCCGTTTTTCTCGGGGTGTCGTAATCGGTTGCCATGGATCTCTCACCTCGCTTTCATAACTTGATAACTTGATTGCTCAAAAACAACTTAACCCTTTTGGGGGTACGGGGCGGACACTCCCACAGAAGTACTCTCCCTGTCACACCAACCTTCGGCGTGTCGGGATTATTCCCCACTTGTGGAACTCGACTCCGCTTTAAATTCGGATTGGATTTTGCCCTCGAGCAATTAGTCGCTCAAAGTACGCCTCACGCTTCTCTTCGAAGCGATTTGATTCTTTTTTAGCGTTCGCTAAGAATTCTACAATTTCATCACGGGCCTTTAAGCCATCTCCAGTTAGGTCATTTCGCTCATAAATGTTCCAAGCGCGCAAAACTGGCGCAATTACATCGTCGAGATGTTGTGGCAGGTCGTAAATTCCAGCTAACGCTATCTGTACCGATTTTCGCCCGAATCCAGGCAATTCATGGCCAGGCATTTTGAAATCAGTAACCACATCAGCGATGGCGCGCATCGATGCATTTGGTTCCATATCGAGAGCTGCGCCTAATAAGTTGCGATAGAAAAGCATATGTAGGTTTTCATCTAAGGAAACCCGCGTCAACATTTGCTCGCAAATAGGATCATCTGAAATCTTTCCAGTATTGCGGTGCGAAATTCGAGTAGCTAATTCTTGGAAGCTGACATAAGCAACGGTATGCAACATGTCATTGTCATATGATGTTTCAAAACCTAACTGCATATGAGCCATCCGAAGGTCTTCAAGTTCAACTGGGTCAACCCCGCGCGTGGCCATCAAATAATCTCTTAATACAATACCGTGGCGATTTTCCTCAGCGGTCCATCGATTGATCCAAGTTCCCCAAGCACCATCCCGTCCCATAGATACCGCAATTTCAGTGTGATAACTAGGCAAGTTATCTTCGGTTAATAAATTTAATATTAAAGAATCTTGGGCAATCGCAGTTAATTTTGAATCTTTCGCTTCCCAAGCATCACCATTTAACGGACCTGGAAAATTCCTTCCTTCACTCCAAGGCACATATTCATGCGGATACCAATCTTTTTGAACTGCAAGATGGCGATCTAATTCTTTACCGACGATTGGTTCTAAGTCGCGGATTAGCCGAGATTGAACTGCTGGGTCTATTGCGGCCATTTTTCCTCCGTTAACTTACGATAGCGTAGGTTACGGTACCGTAGGTTAAACGGCTACTCCTGCTCGCGATTAGCGTTTTGGCTTCGAATTTCCGCCTGTTCCGCCCGCCAATTGGCGATGGCGCCATGATTTCCAGAGGTCAATATCTCTGGCACTTTTAAACCGCGCCATTCTGGCGGTTTAGTGAAGGTCGGATACTCAACAACACCAGCTTGATTATGCGATTCCTCAACGAGTGAATCTGGATTTCCAATTACTCCTGGAATCAACCGAACCACCGCTTCAGTTATCACTAACGCTGCTACTTCGCCGCCATTTAAAACATAATCCCCAATTGATACCTCGTGGACACGGAGATTTTTCTGGTTTTGATAAAAAGTTGTAACTCGAGAATCAATACCCTCATATCTACCACAGGCAAAAATCAGATGTTCGGCTTTGGAAAATTGGGTAGCCGCTGCTTGAGTGAATTTCTTTCCAGCCGGGGTAAGAATTACTAGATCGGCGATTCCAACTGTCTCTGCTAAAACTGAATCAATCGCATCGCCCCAGACTTCCGGTTTCATTACCATCCCAGCGCCGCCACCATAAGGAGTGTCATCGACGGTGTGATGGCTATCGGTTGTGAAATCGCGAAGATTTAATATTCCTAACTCAATCACACCTCCTTGGCTGGCTTTGCCAATTAGCGATAATTGCAGCGGTGCGAAATACTCCGGGAAAATAGTGATTGCCGTAATTTTCATAGCAAACCTTCCGGCGGTGTAATTACTATTCTACGATTTGTAATATCAACATCAGGCACAATTTCATCTACAAATGGGATTAACTTTTGAATTCCATTTGCAGTTACCACCAAAGTATCTTGCGCAGAGGAGCTTAGAACATCGCTCACGATTCCTACTTTAACTCCATTGGTTAAGTAAACTTCGCACCCAATTATTTGGGAGATATGGAAGCTATCATCCCCATCAGACTCGGCTCCGACATCAACATCTGCTATTAGTAACACATCGCGAAGTTTTTCTACTGCGGTTCGATCCGGAATCCCAGCGAAAGAAAGTAAGAGCGTGCCGTTATGAACCCGTCCAGATGCGATAGTTAATGGACCTTTTTTAGCTGGTTCAGTCTGCAAAATAGCGCCAACCGCCAACCTTGAATCCGGATCATCAGTTCGTACCTCAATTGTGGCTTCACCACGAATTCCATGCGCACGACCAATGCGGCCGACGACAAGGAGCACGACTATCTACCCTCGTCGGCCTCGATGAGATCAACGCGAACGCTACGACCAGCAATTGCAGAGACCACAGTTCGCAACGCTTTCGCAGTGCGACCGTTACGACCAATTACCTTGCCGATATCTTCTGGGTGAACTCGAACTTCAAGAGTTGTACCGCGACGATGATCTTTTTCGGTGATAACGACCTCTTCAGGATTATCAACGATCCCCTTTACGAGATGTTCTAAAGCTTCGTCAATCATCGTTACTCCGCTGGAGTTTCAGTTGGTGCTTCTGCAACAACTTCGACTGGTGCTTCTGCAACAACTTCGACTGGTGCTTCTGCAACAACTTCGACTGGTGCGCTCTTTGCTGCTAATTTTTCGGCGGCGCGCTTTTTCATTGTGGTTGCGCCATCTTTTGGTTCATCCATAGCTTTCTTAACCGCAGCTTCATACGCTTCGCGCTTATGTGGTTTCACAGCAGCAACTTTTAGCGTTCCTTCACTTCCTGGCAAACCTTTAAATTTCTGCCAGTCACCAGTAACTTTTAAAATAGCCTCTACAGCTGGTGTTGGAAGTGCGCCGACTGTTAACCAATACTGTGCTCGCTCAGATTTAACTTCGATGAAAGATGGTTCTTGTCCTGGTGAATAACGACCGATCTCTTCAATAGATAAACCATTTCGGGCCTTGCGTGAATCTGATACAACAATTCGGTAATGCGGTGTGCGAATCTTTCCGAAACGCATCAATCTAATTTTTACGCCCACTAGGGGTTTCTCCTTGAAAGTAATCGAACCAGCAGATTTCAACTCGAGTGGGTATTCGAGCGAGCAAAGCAGTTCTAGGTTTATTTAATCCGACGAGAGGTAGAGGGCTCTCGTACAGGTGGCTAATCTTGCCATCAAGCGCGGGAAAGCCCAAACTGGCCGAAAGCCCTATTCCTGAGCCCGCTTCGCCGGGTTTCCGGAGCGTGATTTCTTCTTATTTGGCAAATTATTTGACAGAAGTTTTCGAGCACCAGCGGATTGTTGCGCTGAGATTGAATTAGCCATTCCAGTTGGCAGGCCCGGAATTGATCCGCCGTTTCGCATTGTTTTCATCATTTTCTGAGCTGCGCTAAATCTATCAACTAATGAATTCACCTCTTTAACACTTCGACCACTTCCATTAGCAATTCGCAATCTTCGCGATCCATTTAGAATCTTTGGCTCACGACGTTCAGTTGGTGTCATTGATTGCACAATTGCTTGCGTTCTTACAATCTCGCCTTCATCAAAATTTTCCAATTGTTTCTTCATCGCTCCCGAGTTTGCGCCAGGTAACATTCCAAGCAATTTAGACATTGAGCCCATTTTTTTCATCGCTTGCATTTGTTCTAAGAAATCTTCTAGAGTGAAATCATCACCTTCTGCAAATTTTGCTTCTAATTTTGCTGCAGTGTCGCCATCAAATGCCCTTTTTGCTTGTTCAGCTAAAGATTGAATATCTCCCATTCCTAATATTCGAGAAGCCATCCGATCGGGATAAAAGAGATCGAAATCTTGCAATTTTTCTCCAGTAGATACAAACATAATTGGCCGCGCAGTTATCTGTGCAATTGAAAGTGCCGCGCCACCTTTTGCATCGCCATCTAATTTAGTTAGTGCAACACCATCAAAACCAACGCCATCTAAGAATGCCTGCGCTGTCTTTACCGCATCTTGACCAATCATTGAGTCAACGACGAAAATAATTTCATCGGGATTAATCGCATCTCGAATTGCCTTAGCCTCATTCATTAATTCAATATCAACACCAAGTCGGCCAGCAGTATCCACAATTACAATGTTATGAAATTTCTCGCGCGCGAACGCAACACCATCGCGAGCGACCTTGATTGGATCCCCAACTCCATTGCCAACTTCAGGTGCAAAAACTGGAACTTTCGCATTTGTTGCTACAACAGACAATTGATTTACCGCATTTGGACGCTGCAAATCTGCAGCAACAAGTAACGGGGTATCTCCTTGGGATTTGAAATAATGCGCCAATTTTCCAGCGAGCGTTGTTTTTCCAGAACCTTGTAATCCAGCCAACATAATTACAGTTGGTGGGTTTTTAGCCAACCGAATTCTTCGGGCAGCACCGCCGAGAATTGAAATAAGTTCTTCATTAACAATGGCAAAAATTGCCTGAGATTGGTTGGTGCTCTGTCTTAGTTCAGGGAGCGCCGCTTGAGCCCGCTCGTTAACTTTGGCTACAAAAGATTCGGCTACTGCAAGGGCTACGTCCGCATCTAGAAGTGCTTTGCGAATTTCACCGCACATCTCATCGATATCGCCCGATCCAATGCGCCCTCGATTACGTAAGGCAGAGAATGCGCTAGCAAACTTCCCAGTAAGTGAATCGAACATAGCGCGAATCCTACTATTTCAGTCGAGCTGCTAACTCCCGCGTAAATTTGATAGCACGATCAGGTGTAAGCGGAGAAGCATCGACTTGTGTTACGTGGGGTGTGTCAAATGCTTCTACTTCCAACACGGAAGATTCTACTTTAGATGATGGTGCCATCTCATATGCAGATTCAGCATGTTCGCTTAGATCGATTCCAGCAATTTCTGATTCTGGTTTAACTCGGAACCCAATGGTTTTATCAATGATAAATCCAAGGATTAGCGTGACCACGAATGAATATGCCATAACCATAAACGCTCCGAAGGCTTGCTTCCCAAGTAGCGTGCTGCCGCCGCCGTAGAGAAGTCCATCTATACCTAAACTATTTACAGCGTTAGTTCCGAAGAATCCAATTGAGATGCAACCCCAAAGCCCGCCGACTAAATGCACTGCAACCACATCTAGCGAATCATCGAAGCCAAATTTGTACTTCATAGCCGCTGCTAATGCACAAAGTGCGCCAGCAATTAACCCAATTATTACTGCCGCCCAAGGGGCAACGAATGCGCAAGCTGGCGTGATTGCAACTAATCCGGCAATTGCTCCTGAAGCAGCACCCAAACTAGTTGGATGTCCATCTCTTAATTTTTCGACAACTATCCAACCTAATAGCGCTGCTGCCGCAGCCACTTGGGTATTCATAAGCACCAAAGCTGCAATTCCATTAGCTCCGAGCGCCGAACCAGCGTTAAAACCAAACCAACCAAACCAAAGTAAGCCAGCTCCTAAAAGTACAACCGGCAGTGAATGTGACCGCATTGCTTCTTTTCGCCAGCCAACTCGGCGGCCAAGAATTAAACTTAGCGCCAAACCCGCTGCACCTGCATTAATATGTACTGCAGTTCCACCTGCAAAATCTTCGATCCCGCGTGCTGCTAAAAATCCGGCGCCAGTAACGGTATCGCCAACTTTATTTCCAAAAGCAAAGACCCAGTGTGCGACTGGGAAATAAACAACGGAAACCCAGATTGCAACAAAGATGCTCCAAGCGCTAAATTTTGTTCGGTCGGCAATTGCTCCAGAGATTAGAGCCGGCGTAATAATCGCGAACATCAATTGGAATGCCGCAAATGCCAATAATGGAATCGGATAAATTCCACCATTGTTTGTTAATTCATTTACTGCACTTCCTAGTCCGGAAAGTGAAAATGATCCGTACCATTGTGATCCTGATTCAAATCCGAAAGCTAATTTAAATCCATAAATTACCCAGAGGACGCTAACGATTCCGATTGTGATCATCGACATCATCATCATATTTAAAACACTTTTTGCTCGAACCATGCCACCGTAGAAGAGCGCCAATCCAGGTGTCATTAATAAAACTAAAGCGGTGCTCGCCAATACCCAAGCGGTATCGCCGGTATTTAAAACAATCTCGGTCATTTCTTTTCCCTTATCCAAAATGGGGGTTTAGCCGCGATTCTCACCGTTGAGATAGGTGAAGAATGGCGCGCTTCTATTACGAAGAAGGGCAAGGAATCGTTTCGGGAAAGTGACACTTCTCCCGGTTTTGTTACAGGCTCGTTAAATCTTCCAGGTATTTCGCGGAATCAAAGCGGGAGAAATCGGTGAGGGCTTCGCCAGTTCCGATGAACTTGATTGGCAAATCCAAAGCCGCCTCAGTTGCGATCGCGATTCCGCCCTTGGCGCTGCCATCCAATTTAGTAACTATCAGGCCAGTCAAACCAACGCTCTCGTTAAATATTTGCGCTTGGGCTAACCCATTTTGTCCAGTTGTGCCATCTAGAACAAAGAGTATTTCAGAAACCGGAATAACTTTTTCCACAACTCGCTTAACTTTTTCTAATTCCGCCATCAAATTATCTTTTGTATGTAACCTGCCCGCGGTATCGATGATTAAGTAGTCGAATTTTTCGGCGATTGCGCGCTTAGCGGCATCAAATGCAACTGCAGCTGGATCTGCGCCATCGTTTCCCGATATTACTGGGATGCCAATTCGCTCCCCCCAAGTCTGGATTTGCGCAACCGCAGCTGCCCGGAAAGTATCGGCCGCCGCAATTAATACTTTTTTATTTTCATTTTTTAAGTAGTTAGCTAGTTTTGCAGCGCTAGTTGTTTTACCAGTTCCATTAACCCCAACAATTAGTAGGACTGTGGGTTGTTGGGCATCAAAAGCAATATCTCTACTTTTCGTAGAAAGTGAATCAGTAAGCGTTGCTTTGACTGAATCCAAAAAATTATCATCTTTCCGAGATTTTGCATCATCGATAATTTTCTTAGTTACATCTGAGCCTAAATCTGCTTCAATCAATATCGTTTCTAAGTCTTGCAATTCTCCAGCCGAAGCGTTGGTGCCAGTTATTTTTGCTAAGAGCTTCTTAAAAAGACTCATGAGAAGCGATTAAACAGTTTCAGGTTCGACTTCGCGCAAACGTTGTGAAATAACTTCCGAAACCCCATCGCCTCGCATAGTTACGCCATAAAGGGCGTCACCGATCTCCATGGTGCGCTTTTGGTGGGTGATGATAATCAATTGAGATGCAGCGCGAAGTTCTTCTAAAACACCAAGCAAACGGCCAAGATTGGTATCGTCAAGGGCCGCTTCAACTTCATCCAGCACATAGAACGGACTTGGTCGAGCTTTAAAGATTGCGATTAATAGCGCGACTGCGGTTAATGAGCGTTCGCCGCCAGAGAGTAATGAGAGCCGTTTAATTCGTTTTCCAGGAGGACGGGCTTCAACATCGACACCAGAAGTTAATGGATCATCAGGATCAGTGAGAATCAATCTACCTTCGCCGCCTGGGAACAATCTCGCAAAAATAATTTCAAATTCGCGCGCTGTATCTTTAAATGCTTGTAAGAAAATTTCCTGAACTTTGTCATCAACTTCTTTAATAATGTCCAGCAAATCTTTACGGGACTTCTTCAAATCTTCCAATTGTTCAGCCAAGTAGCGGAGCCGTTCTTCGAGAGATGAATACTCTTCGAGAGCTAGTGGATTAATTCGACCAAGTAAGGCTAATTGACGTTCTGCGCTAGCCAATCGTTTCTCTTGTTGATCTCTGCGGTAAGGAATGAAATCACCTTGAATGATCTCGCCCGTTTCAGTTTCAATAAATGTTGGTACGTCTTTCTCTGGGTTGTATTCCGCGAGCAGTACTGGAATGTCTACCCCGTATTCTTCAACTGCACGCTGTTCTAATTGTTCAATACGCAAACGTTGTTCTGCTCTAGCGATTTCATCACGATGCACACTAGAAGTTAATTGTTCTAACTCGCTCGCAAGTTCACGAATTTGGGCACGGATTGCAAGCGTCTCGCCCTCGCGTTCGGTTCTAGAATTTTCAAGACGTTCGCGTTCGGTAGCAGCTCTAGAAATAGAAACTTCAATTTGAATCAGCGCTTCGTAAGCGGTGTCAGCAATCGCTTGCGCTGTTACTGCACCTCGAGCACGAGCTTCGCGTCGTGAAATGCTTCTTGAAGCTGCTTCACGTTCAGTTTTCGCAGCATTCTCTAAATCGGATGCCCTGCGAGTTATTGCAGCAA
Organism: Actinomycetota bacterium; assembly: GCA_947491605.1. Taxonomy (GTDB): domain Bacteria; phylum Actinomycetota; class Actinomycetes; order Nanopelagicales; family Nanopelagicaceae; genus UBA7398. Next base: position 24,788 of record CANLJW010000004.1, read on the forward strand.
CCCGTTCTTCTTCAGTTCGTAGTTTAAGTCGAGCTTCTACTTCAAGCGCTCTTGATGTCGCTACCCGCGACCTTAAAGATTCAAGCATTGAAGTATCAGGTTCTTTCGCTTCTTCATTATTATTGAATTTAGCTTCTGCAATTTCGAGTTCGCGGCGATCGGTTTCAATCGAGATTGATGCTTCGGCAATCGCAGCTTTAATCCGTTCGATTTCGGCATTTGCGCTCTTTACGCCTTGTCCTGCAGCCGCCATCTGTTCGGCGATGCCGGCCATCTTTGCATCTGACTCATTTAGTTTTGCTAGCGCGACCTCAAAATTTGATTGCACGCTTCGCATATTTTCTTCAGAACGAGAAAATTCAAATTTCAAACGGTCGCTTAAATGCGAGCATCTAGTGAAATCTGTTTCGGCATCGGAAATCATTGCGTTAATTTCAATTAGAGAATTCTTTACAGTCGAGCCACCACGAGCTTTGAATTGGGAAACTATGTCGCCATCTCGAGTTATCGCAGTAACGTTTGGATTTGCTGTAACAATTTCGCCAGCTTGATCAAGGGTTTCAGCTGCAACACAGCCACTTAACAGGCTAGCTAATACTCGACCCAACGAAGATGACGAGACTTTGCTTGATAAGGCGGTGAGACCGGCGGGTAGTTGCGAAATAGTTAAATCTGGCGAGCCAATGATTAAAACATCTGCACTACCGGCGCTCTCTGATTTCAAATAAGCCAACGCAGAAACCGCGCCCCGCAAATCAGCAACAACAATCGCATCTGAGAGCGTGCCCAGAGCAGCCGCTATCGCTTTTTCCCAACCGTTATCAATCAATATCAACGATGCTAACGAGCCACGAACTTCAATTCCGCGGGTGTTTGTAAGCAACGCACCACTGCCGTCTCGATGCATGGTGACTTGTCTCAGCGCATCCAATTTTGCTTCAGCACCACTTTTATCTCGCTCAACTTTATTTAATTCTGCGGTGATTCTTTCTAATTCAGATTTGGCGCTATTTAAATCGGATTTATTCTTTTCAAAGTTTGCATCCAGATTAAGTTCGCCAGCACCAAGACCGGCAATTTCACTCTCTAACGTTGCAAATTCGTGTTGGGCATGATCGGCACGCTCTTGCGCTTCATCTTTAGCTCTAGAAAGGCGGGTTATCTCGGCATTTCCACTTTCAATTCGCGAGTTTAAACTCTTAATGTGGCCTTCTTGTCGCGCCGTTCCTTCACGCAAATCCGCAATTGCACGGAGCGCTGCGGCAACACCATCTTCTTCCGCTTTTAGCAAAGTTTCTAATTGTAAAAGTTGGTTACTCGCACTAGTTAATTCATTTCTGGATCGATCTAGATTTGCATTCAATAATTCTTCTTCGGCGCGAAGCACGCGCGCTTCTTCTTCTAACGCAACTGGATCTCGGCCACTACTCCGAGCTTCTTCAGCCTCTTCCGCTAAAAAGCGAGCCCGCTCCGACGCTAAATTCTGGGTACCTCTCAGTTTTTCGCGTTGTGAGGTCAGTTGGTAATAATTCTCTTGGGCTTTTGAAAGTTCTGGATTTTCGGTTGCTGAAATTTGATCGATTTCAATTTCACGATTGCGGAATTTCTCCAAATCATTATCAACAATTGATTTGCGCGCACGGAGTGAGGTTTCATCTGCCACCTCAGCGTTGATCGTAGATTGCAAAGCAATTAAATCATCCGCAAGTAAGCGTAAGCGCGCATCTCTAACATCGGCTTGGATGGTCGCAGCTTTCTTAGCAACTTCAGCCTGTTTGCCGAGCGGCTTGAGTTGGCGGCGAAGTTCGACCGTTAGATCTTGTACCCGAGCTAAATTTCCCTGCATGGAATCGAGTTTTCGAAGCGCTTTCTCTTTTCGCTTTCTATGCTTAAGCACGCCAGCAGCTTCTTCAATAAACCCACGACGTTCTTCCGGGTTTGCAGTAAGAATCGCATCAAGTTGCCCCTGGCCGACGATGACATGCATCTCTCGTCCAATTCCACTATCGCTTAGCAATTCTTGAATATCTAACAGCCGTGCACTTTCGCCATTGATTTGATATTCACTCTGACCATTACGGAAAAGAATTCGCGAGATCGTGACTTCGGTGTAATCAATTGGGAGCGCGCCATCGCTGTTATCGATTGTTACGGAAACTTCAGCGCGACCTAATGGGGCTCGGCCAGATGTGCCTGCGAAAATTACATCTTCCATCTTTCCGCCGCGCAAACTCTTTGCACCTTGTTCTCCCATAACCCAAGCAAGCGCATCTACAACGTTACTTTTCCCAGAACCGTTCGGACCCACCACACAGGTGATGCCACGCTCGAATCTGAGCGTCGTCGGGGCTGCAAAGGACTTAAAGCCCTTTAAGGTAATGCTCTTCAAATACATGGGGAAAACCTATCGCCCCAACCCATAAAGAACGGGTCATTCCGCCCGCTTGTCGGGTTTCTCACCTATTTTTTAAACTTTCCGCTTTTTCGACCTTCGATTTACCTGACACTTTGGACAGAAATGTGATGAGCGATTAGCAAAGGCAATTCGGCGGATTTCGCTCCCGCATCGAGAACATGGCTCCCCATCTTGACCGTACGCACAAAGTTCAATATCGAAATATCCACTTTCGCCATTTACGTTCTTGTACTGCTCATCAAAAGATGTTCCGCCAGCTTTTAACGCTGCGCCCATTACTTCTGCTACCGAATCTAATAAGAGCTCTAACTCAAGATCTGTTAACTCTGAACACGCTCGCTCCGGATGAATTTTTGCTAGCCATAAAGATTCATCTGCGTAGATATTTCCTACTCCACTCATAATCTCTTGGTTTAATAACGCGCGCTTAATTTCGGTCTTCCGCTGTAAGAAATTAGCTTTAACGTCGTTGCGATTGAACTTTGGATCAAAAATATCTAGCGCGATATGCGCTGCAGAATTTGGAATCCCAGCGCTACTTTGATCGACGCTAAGCCAACCAAAAGTTCGCTGGTCGATAAATCGTACTTCAAACGCTTTTGTATTTAGTGAAATTCTAATCCGCATATGTTTTTCTACCTTGGCATTTCGTTCACTAACTATGAATTGCCCACTCATCCCAAGGTGTGCCAGCAAAACTTCAGGGCGATTAAGTTCCAACCATAAGAATTTTCCACGTCTATTCACGCTAATAATTTTCGATCCGGTAAGAGAATCAAGTGGGGCAATAGATTTTGGATTTGTGGCTCTGGGATGAAAAACTTCAACTTTACTTATTTTTTTACCTAAAATACTCTGCTCTAAGCCCAGACGTACCGTTTCAACTTCTGGTAATTCAGGCACTTTCGTTTCCACGAGATAGTTCTTCGAAAGCAACGCGTGCAGCTATCTGTTCAGCTTCGCGTTTACTCTTGCCGCTTCCTGCCGGAAAAGTTTTTCCATTAACAATAACAACAGCTACGAAATCTTTATCGTGGTCCGGTCCGGATTCAGTTATTTGATATTCGGGTACGCCTAATCCAGCTGCAGCTACCAATTCTTGTAACGCGGTTTTTCCATCCAGACCCGCACCACGTTCTACCGCTTCCGCAATTACACCTTCCATAAGTCGAAGTACGACTGCGGTTGTAACTTCATATCCATGATCTAAATAAATTGCGCCGACAAGTGCTTCAAAAGCATCCGCCAAAATTGAATTCTTGTCGCGCCCGCCAGTATTTTCTTCACCTTTGCCAATTTTTAAATTTTCACCAAGTTTTAAATCGCGCGCTATTTGGGCGAGCGCTCTCATATTTACTACGCCAGATCGGAGCGGTGACAATCTGCTTTCATCAAGATCTGGGAATCTTTCATAAAGCGCTTCGGTAACAACTAATCCAAGAACGCTATCGCCAAGAAATTCCATACGTTCATTAGTTGGTAATCCACCAGATTCATATGCAAACGAGCGGTGAGTTAGCGCGAGATCAAGTAGATCTAGCCTTACCGAGATCCCTAGCTTTTCAGCTAATTGGGAATTCAGAGTTAAACCTCTAGAACTTGGCGGCGGTTATAAGTACCGCACGTTGGACAAGCAGTGTGTTGCAATTTTGGTTGTTGGCATTGATCGCAAGTTGCAATTGCAGCGGGTGTGGTCTTCCATTGGCTGCGACGGGAACGCGTGCGCGAGCGGGACATCTTTCGCTTTGGTAGTGGCACTTTGTTCTCCTTGTTATAACGGCAATCTTTTACGAGGGCGTAAGTATCCCCCATAAGGCAGGCTTTTGTAAAAACGGGGCTATTTCTTGGTGACCTCTGGGTTTTTCCCGTTCGAACTATCCCAATTGGCTAGCCCAGTCCAACGGGCATCAATGACCTCATGTTCATGGTTATCTGGAAGCGATTCCCATTTTTCGCCGCAGGTTACACAAAGTCCCTCGCACTCTTCATCGCAGAGCGGATTTATTGGTAACGCAAGAACTATTGCGTCTCGAATTGGTGTTTCCAAGTTGAGGAAATCACCGACCAGGAAGAAGGCGTCGTCAACATCAAGATCATCAGTATCAGTCGCCTTGGATTTCTGCTTTCGATCTGGTTTAGCTTCATATTCAAAGAGCTCTTGAAACATTTGATTAATCGGAAAAGTTATTGAATCTAAACATCTAGTGCATTCACCGATTGCAACTGCGTGGACCTGGCCAGTTGCCAGAATTCCTTCATCAACTGATTCCAATCTAAGTCCTAATGAAACTGAACTTCCCGATGGGACGGAAAGCAAAGGAATTCCTAAATTATCCAATAATTTTATTTCCAGCGCTGCTTCGCGCATTTCACCGGCTCGGCGCGGTAAATCATGGGCATTGTAAAAAAATGGCGAATTTGTATTAATTTTCATCGACATGATTTATAAGTTAGTCGCGTAGTTGTGAAAGTACATCTTTATCGCTTGCGCCAGCAAGCCGTTCTCTCCCGCGGTTAATCGCATCTAGCGTCTTGTTTAATATAACTTCTAGCGTGGCGAGTCTGGAATCAATGTATGCATCAACGTCCTCGCGTTGCGATTCATTAGCCAATGTCGCTTCATCAAGAATTCTCGAAGATTCTTCGCGTGCTGCGGAAACGATTGCGGTCTGTTCCACCATTCGTGAAACTTCTTCGCGTGCATGAGCAATTAATTGTTCAGCACTGGCTTGACCATCTTCAATAATTGCATCACGACTAGCCAAAAGATCTTGGGCGGATTCCAAATCTCGAGGGAGGGCTGCTTTAACTTCGTTAAGGATTTCCAAAAGTTCGCCGCGATGAACTACGCAGGATGCGGAAAGCGGAACTGATCGGGCTTCCTCCACCGTTGTAATCGCTGAAAGTAATTTCTCAATTGCGTCCATGTTCACCATTTTCCAATAAACGTGCTTTTACTAGGGTCAATACTTTTGGTGGGATTAAGGCTGAAACATCGCCGCCGTAAGTTGCAATCTCTTTAACGAGCGACGAAGAGAGAAATGAATAAGCTGGAGTCGTTGCCATAAACAAGGTATCAACCTCTTTTAATTGCAAGTTCATTTGTGCCATTTGAAGCTCATAATCAAAGTCACTGACGGCGCGAAGTCCCTTAACAATTGCTGAAACTTTATGCTCGCTACAGAAATCAACCAATAACCCAGACCAAGAATCTACTTTTACATTCTTATATTTAGCCGTAACCTCAGTAATCATTTCGATTCGTTCAGCTACGTTAAACAGGCTCGCTTTAGTTCGATTTACTAATACCGCAACAATGACTTCATCAAATAATCCGCTGGCGCGCTCGATAACATCGAGATGCCCATAAGTGATTGGGTCGAAAGATCCAGGGCAGACGGCGCGCTTCATGTGAAAACGCTAGCAACAAATCGCGTGCTTATCCATTCCGAGAGGGAAATCCATAGTAAATCACCGCATGGCCGTATTTTCTAACCTTCAGCTCCGTAATTCCGCTTGGCCATAAGAATGGCTTGCTCTTTGAATCTCGCTCTACTGCGATGATGGAATTCGATTTTAATAATTTATTCTCAAGCAATAATTCTAAATCACCAGTTAATAATTCATTAGCAAATTCATACGGCGGATCGATGAATATTGCATCGTATTGAATATTTATGTTAGTTTTCAAAAATCTTGCAACTGATGAATTAAAAACTTGATAGGTACCAGAGCCAACAATTTTTTCGAAAAGTTCCAAATTGCTCCTTGTAATCTGTACGGCGCTCTCTTCGTTTTCGACGGCATGAGTTAGCGCAGCTCCTCGGGAAAGCGCTTCCGCGCTAACCGCGCCAGAACCCGCATATAAATCTAAAAAATATTTATCAGTTAGCGCACCAAGTTCGGATTCCAAAGTAGAAAAAAGCGCTTCTCGTGCGCGATCAGAGGTGGGGCGGGTATCACCTACGGGGGAATTTAAATTCCGCCCTTTTGCCATTCCGGCGATAATTCTCATTAGATTATTCTCTCAGAGTCAGCGTTTATCGATAAATGCTGCGCTTTCCAGCGCTTGCAATTCTGCTACTTCAACTTTTAACAATGGGTTCTCTGACAAGTCTGGATCTTCATCAATTAATTTACTTGCAATCTCACGTGCGCTCTCAATTAGTTCTTCATCTCGCAACACTCTCAATAATCTTAAATGAGATCTGACGCCGGATTGAGAAGCTCCCAGCACATCACCTTCCCGGCGCTGTTCCAAATCAATTCGACTTAATTCAAATCCATCAAGAGTCGAAGCGACTGCATTTAATCGCTCCATTGCCAGACTTTCAGGAACCGCTTTTGAAACTAGCAGGCAGAGTCCAGGCGCACTTCCTCGACCTACTCGCCCCCTTAATTGATGTAATTGCGATACCCCAAATCTATCGGCATCCATAATCACCATCATGGTTGCATTTGGTACATCCACGCCAACTTCAATAACCGTTGTAGAAATCAATACATCAATCTCTCCCCGTGAAAACTCTGACATTGTCTTATCTTTTACATCGGAAGCTAGCCGCCCGTGTAAAACCGCGATTCTAAGACCTTTTAAAGCGCCTTGCCCTAAGAGTGGATATAACTCAGAGACGGAAGCCATCGGGAATTTTTCGTTCTTTTCATTTTCTAATTCTTCATCGCCATCACCGCTCAATCGTTTAACTCGCGCTAACGCTTCTGCGCTTAGCCCAAGTGCATTCATTGCATCCTCAGTTGAATCATCTTTGGCAATTCGTGGCGCCACAATATAAACCTGATGACCGATCGAAACTTCTTCGCGAATTCTCTGCCAGGCTCGCTCGATAAAGCCAGGCTTTTCTAATTCCGGTATTACGTGAGTTGTAATTGGGGATCTTCCAGCAGGTAACTCTCGGAGTGTCGACACATCTAAATCTCCAAATACCGTCATCGCAACCGTTCGTGGTATCGGCGTAGCTGTCATCACTAATACATGTGGTGGATTATTTGCTTTTGCTCGAAGCGCATCGCGTTGTTCTACCCCAAAGCGATGTTGTTCATCAACCACTATTAAACCTAAATCTTTAAATTCCACATTCTCGCTAAGCAGAGCATGTGTACCGATTATTATTCCAGCTTCACCATTTTGCGCTTTTTGTAACGACTCTTTTCGCGCTGCACCACTTTGCGATCCAGTTAGTAAAACTATTTGAGTACCCCGTGCATCGCCACCGATTTGTCCAGCGCCTGCCAAATCCCCCAGCAAATTATGAAACGAGCGAAAATGTTGCGCCGCTAATACTTCCGTCGGAGCCAATAACGCAGCTTGGCCGCCAGAATCCAAAACTGCCAACATTGCGCGAAGCGCGATTATGGTCTTACCGGAGCCAACTTCACCTTGTAGTAAGCGATACATCGGATGTGGCGCTGCAAGATCTTCTTCAATTTCTTTTGAAACTTCAATCTGGCCCGCCGTTAATTTAAAGGGCAATCTCTCATCAAACGCTTCATGAAGACCGCCCGATCTAACTTTGCGAGATTCTGTAAAGAGCTTATGCAACTCAACTCTTCGCAAAACCAGCAATAATTGCAAAAGTAACGCCTCATCAAAAGTTAACCGCTTTCGCGCTAACTCTGCACTTTCCGGCGACTCCGGGTTATGAACTTGGACAAATGCTTCATGTAGCGTGGGAAAACCCAACTTTTCTTTTATTGCACTTGGTAGGTAATCTGGAATCTCTTCTAGAGCTTCGACGGCCATCGCAGTGCATTGTGCGATTTTCCATGAAGGCAACTTTGCAGTTGCTGGATACATAGGTAAGTATTTACCTGCGAAATCTCCAATCGCAGAATCAACATCGTTGCCATCTGGAATAAGTTGATAATCCGGATGCGATAGTTGTCGCTTGCCTTTATATAATCCAACTTTGCCCGCAAATAATCCTTGTCGACCAGATTGCAATTCCTTTTCGCGCCATGCTTGATTAAAAAATGTCAGCGAAAGTTTTGCGCGCCCGTCAGTCACAGTAACTTCCAGTATGCCGCCTTTGCGTCCTGGAATTTTCCGCACTTTTGCACTTTCTATCTCTGCAAGAATCGTTACTTCTTCGCCTTCAACCAAACCTTGAATATCGGTCAGCTCACCTCGAGCCACATACCTGCGTGGGTAATGTCGGAGTAGATCTCCAAGAGTTTCAATTCCAAGTTGGGTGATAAGAACTTTTGCAGTCCGGTCGCCAACGACCTTAATTATTGGAAGATTCAAAATACCGTTGGCCATGCTTCATTCTCTCCAAAAAGATAGCGATTTCCCCGCTGAAACTTGGCGCGACTTGGGCAAATTGGCGAAAGGTGCTCCCTTCAGGCTAATCTTGCCCTCGCTTAACTAACTCCCCTCAAACCTTGAGGGTTTAAAGAATTCAACATTACGCAGGGAGAAATACCGTGGCATCGACATGCGACATCTGTGGCAAGGGCCCCAGCTTTGGTAACAATGTTTCGCACTCAAAACGACGCACTCGCCGCCGCTGGAATCCAAATATTCAACGCATCCGCACCCTCGTTGGTGGATACACAAAGCGCCAAAATGTTTGCACTTCATGCATGAAAGCGAACAAAGTCTCCCGTTAATTTAGAAGTGGGAATACCCAACTTCTTTAGGCAGTTCTCTTCCAACTATTTCCACATAATTTTTGCCATGCGCTTTTACGGTTCCAATTTTAAAAGCCCCATGATTTTCGTAATCTGAATCAGCTGGAACTGTCGCCAAGAATTGATGGTCTTCACCGCCACTTAAAACCCATTCCCAATGATCTGATGAAATTTCTCCGCCTAATTTCGTAATCTCGGAAAATCCTGCAAGTTTAGAAATTAATTCTGGATCAACCTCTAAAGTGACGCTACTTGCCTTACCAATGTGGTTTGCCTCAGAGAGCAAACCATCACTTACATCGCACATTGAATTTGCAATCTTTACCAGTTTTTCAGCACTTGAATATGGCGGATTAGGCTTCTTAAATTGCGAAATAGCTCTATCTGAATTAGCAAATCCTTTTTCCAATAAATTTAATCCCGCTCTCGACCAACCAGTTAGTCCGGTAATAACAACTACATCTCCAATTTTCGCACCACTGCGCTTCACCAGTTTAGTCGTTGCACCAACTGCAGTGATTGTGATCATCATTTTCTCTGATCTTGATAAATCGCCACCGATTACTTGAGCACCAACTAAATCTGCTTCTGCTGCAATTCCTTCAGCTAATTCAAAAATCTCGTCACTGGCACCTTTTGGTATCGCTACTGCAACTAAAAGGAACTTTGGTACTCCCCCCATTGCATAAACATCAGCAAGATTAGCCGCAGCAACTTTCGCGCCGATTTCGCGGAGGCTAGACCACTCTCTTTTAAAATGAATTCCTTCAATAGCGCAATCCGTTGTAAGTATTAGCGGCTCGTTTGTTGGAGCAATTACTGCACCATCATCACCAATTCCGAGAATTAAATCCTTTGCATAGCGCCCGTTACGCGCAAATATTGTTGCGATCCGCTCGAGAATCTCACTCTCATTCATGCGCGCTATTGCCTGCTTTCGTTTTACTCAGAATAACTAGTTCCCTTGGATAGCCTAGATGCGCTAGTGTCAGAAACGCACAGTAGATAGAAGTTTAGCCAAACGGAGGAATTAAAACATGTCAGTACAGGCCTACATCTTGATTCAAACTGAAGTCGGCAAGGCCAGCAGCGTTGCTAGATCAGTATCTGCAATTTCGGGTGTAACTATCGCCGAAGGTGTAACTGGTCCATACGATGTAATCATGCGTGCTGAATCTGCAAGCATGGAAGATTTTGGTCGAGTTATTCTTTCAAAAGTTCAAGCAGTACCTGGAATTACTCGAACCCTTACTTGCCCAGTAACTTCGCACTAAAACTTATTCGAGACTGATTGTTTGTTACCGAGTTTTAGCTCTTTCAATCTGTGTAATTAATTATTGCTAAACACATCTCATCACGCGTACCTTCACCCCAGACTACATAATTCGGTGATAAGTTTTTATATATAGGCAATAGTGAACGCAGCCCAACATCGTAGGTGCACGTAACCGAGATTCGATCACCTACTTGAGCAGCAATTGGTGTTGCTAGCCAATCTGTTCGTTGATCATCAAAATTCCATTGTGGTCGCGTGGATAGAGTAGTTACTTCACCAGTGGAAATATTGGTATGTGTAATTGTTACACTCTTGCCAAGTTGATGCATATGTGGAGTTGCGCCATAAATTTTCATTGATGAATTCACTCTCTGGCTGCAGTCAGAGACCGTGCTTGGTATCGGTTTTGTTGGACTTTTACCGCAAAGAAATAGCAAAGCGGTTTCTTGGAGCGCGGCCTTAGCAGATGTTCGTTTGGCTAAATCTGCTAGTGCGGCATCGCGATTGCAAAGTGCTCCAGATTCACTTGGCGCGCAAGGTACTTCAATCGGCGCCGCTACCAACATAGTTTTTAGTTCTGCAACGGTACTTGCTGCATATTCGATTGTGATTTTCATCGAAGCTTTTTTTTCGTTATCAGCATATCCGGGCGTTACCATAAAGTGAGATTGTAAAATAAATTGATCTCCTGTGTTAAATTTCATACCTGTTCCAGTTGGATATGATTTAAAATTGCCTCCGGGCGCCCAGAACGAGATCCAGCTTGATGGTGATGCTGGTGTAAATGCTGTTGCACCTGGTATGCCAGTGTCACCAAAGCATGGCCAGCCGAGCTCAGCGCTCTCGGCATCAAGTATTTCGGTAGGTGCAACGTTCATGGATGAAACCCGATATAAAATTCCGTGATGTGAGACCTTCATGTTATCTGGCGTAATCGTGACTGACTTTAAATATGTCTCTTTCGCAAACTTTGGGTTGAGCAAGAAGCATCGGTACTCATCACTTCCTCCTTTAGGTGGTGTTGGAATGTAGGACGGAGTTGTAAGTACTAAATCTTGCGCAACAATTGGCGCGATGGGTACTCCTTTTGACCAAATAAATCTTTTTCCACTTTTAACGCAAGTGTAAGTAAGTGATTTCTGAACAGCTGTTGCGCCAATTTTGGGGCAGCTACTACCCACTTTTACATTTGTGGTTGCTGCAATCGCACTAAAACTAATGAGGCCAAAAGCTCCAACTAAGAGAAAAGTCAGTGCATAACGTTTTAGGCGCATCTGCATATAGTAGTTGCAAAATTAAAAAAAATATATTTAAGTTTAATTGGCAGCTAAAAAAATGCTGAGAGTTTTAGTTGGTAAGTGGCCCCAAGAGGTAACCACTTAGGCGTTGAGCCGGATTGGATTGATTCTGATGTTGTGAATTAAAATTACTTGTTCCATCTACACCACATAGGCCACGGATAATTGAAGGTCCACCCGGGTGGGCATCGATCCAGAGGGTCAAGTTATACACATTTCCATTAATGACCGTCCAACAACTTGCGCTAGTGCTATTAGCCCTCACTTTAGCCATCGTGTATTGAATAGTTGGAGTTGGAGTTGGAGTTGGAGTTGGAGTTGGAGTTGGAGTTGGAGTTGGAGTTGGAGTTGGAGTTGGAGTTGGAGTTGGAGTAATTAGCTGAACACGAAATCCGACTCCTGGTCCTGAAGAAAACTTTGGTGCTCCTATTGCATCTGCCAAGTAACTCCATGGCTTAGGTAGAGGGTCTTTATCTTTTAATTTCAGGAATCGGGCAAAGAGGCCCTTACTTCCCATCACTTTTGTACAGGAAATTCCAAAGGCGTTTATTTGATAGCTTCCTTTTGGGAATTTAACTCCAACAATTACCTCATTAGTGGTTACTTTGTAGTTACCACAACTCGGAGTTTGCGGACCGGCAGCAGATACTAATGGCGCTGTAGTGCTTGTTAAGGCAAAAAAAATACTTAGCACTAAAAGTATAAAAACTCTTTTCATTTGCGAACTCTATAAGTCTGGCAAATTGATGTCTAGCTGGAATTAACTAGTAATTATTATTGCGGCTATTCCTAGGACAACCAAAATTATGGCTACCCAAATAGAATTCTTACTCCCTAACCTTTGCGGCAATCCCCCAATTTTGCTGATCTGGTCTTCTTTCATATCTTTTATGACATTAATGAAATGTGCCGCCATGCCAAAAAGTGCGCCACCCAACCACATCCATACTGGCGGAGTTATTCCTTTTGATATTGCAATCGATGAGGGTAGCGCCGCAAATGCAATGGCGTACGGTAGCGGAGAAAGAACCGAGAACTTGAAGTAGAAGTTATACGCAACTCCACAGAGAATACCCAACATATAAACAAGGCCACCTTTTACTCCAAGTGGACCGATTAGGTTTGCAATAAATGAAAATGGAGTTACCCACTTCAACCAATTTTGCAGCAATTCTTTTGTTATTTGCCCAGAAATTAGCGGCTTATTTTTTCGGTTGTGGCCCAGATCGTCTTGATAATCGTAGAGATCATTACTCCAGCCAACTACGAGTTGTCCGGTAAATACGCCAAATGCAATTAGGTAAGCCGGACCTTCCCACCAATAGTAAGTCGCAAATCCGAAAGAAATAGCCGTTACTAATAAGGTTGGGCCAAAATGCGAGGCTTTGAGTAAGCCTTTTAACTTACCGAACCACATTTTGTGATCTGCTCAATGCAGATTCAATTAAAGTCGTAATAATCGAGCTGTAATTTCTACCAGTTGCTTGCCAGAGTTTTGGGAAAACAGAAGTTGCAGTGAAGCCAGGCAGGGTATTTAACTCATTAATGATGACGGTGCCTTCGGGAGTTAAGAAGAAATCCACTCGGGCTAACCCTTCACAACCAAGCGCTTGAAAAGCTTTGCGGGCAGCGTTTTGAATTTCATTAGTTTTTTCAACTGAAATTTTTGCTGGAATATCGAATTCAGTTGAGCTATCTAAATATTTAGCTTCGAAATCGTAAAACTCGTGATCTCCTAAAACTTTTACTTCTCCTACAACTGAAGTCCTAACTTCGCCGCCAACTTCTAGAACGGCGCATTCCAATTCGCGACCAATCACAGCTTTCTCAATCATTACTTTAGGATCTAGCGCTAGCGCTGCGTTAACCGCGCTCTCAATTTCAGGTGTTGATTTAACTTTTGAGGTACCTCGACTAGAACCACTTCGCGCCGGTTTTATAAAAATCGGGAAACCCATTTTGGAAATTTTTTCAGTTTGAGAACTCTTATTAGATTCCCAATCTCGCTTTTGTAATACGAAGCCTTCTGCGATTGCTAATCCGAAAGATGCATAAATCGGTTTCGCAAAAGATTTATCCATTGCCACCGTAGAGGCTAAAATTCCAGAACCAACATAAGGCTTTGCCATCATTTCAAATAACCCTTGAATAGTGCCGTCTTCACCGTATGCACCGTGGAGTAATGGGAAAAACGCATCAATTTCTAAATCAGTACCGTCTGCATTTTTAATCCCGTGGATATCAGCAATCAATTTCGGTGCGCTAGTCGGTACTTCAGGCAAACCATTTGATTTTTTTGAAAATGGCGCGTTTTTATCTAATAGAACCCAGTCGCCAGTTACTTCAGTAATGCCGATCAAAATCGCTTCAAATTTTTCTTGATCGAGTGCGGAAAGAACTCCGTTAGCAGATATGCAAGAAATTTCATGTTCGCTACTACGGCCGCCGCAAACGATTGCGACTCGAATTTTCTTCGAGCTACTCATACGTGATCTATCTCCGCCCCGATATTTAAAGCCATCAATCGCTGTACTGCTTCTGCAGGGGTAAGGGTATTACTTACTACATCCGCGACAGCTTCAATTATTGGAACTTCTACGCCTAATGAATGTGCGATTTCTAATACTGCGCCTGCGGTTGCAACTCCTTCAACCGTTTTATTAACTTTTAAGCGGGCTTCATTCATGGAATTTCCGCCACCTAATACTTCGCCAAAAGTTCGATTTCTTGATAAACCGGATGAGCAGCTAGCAACTAAATCGCCCATGCCAGCCAGACCGGCAAAAGTAAGTGGGTTTGCTCCTAGCGCAACGCCAAGTTTACTAACTTCGTTCAATCCCCGGGTGATGATGGTGGCTTGGGTGTTTTCGCCTAGCCCCATTCCGACAACCATGCCAACCGCAAGGGCAATTATGCTCTTTGCTGATCCAGCCAACTCGCACCCTAATAAATCATCAGATGTGTAAACCCGAAAATAATTAGTTTTGAATAACCTAGCAATCAATTTTGAAATTTCAGGATTTGTTGATGCGCCGACCGCACCAGCTGGTTGGCGTAATATCAATTCGCTTGCCAAATTTGGCCCAGTGATTATTCCAACTAATGAATCTGACATCGCTATGCAATCTCTAACTACTTCAGACATCCGTAAGTTACTTTGAATTTCAATACCTTTTAAGCTACTTATTACTGGCTTATTTGTGGGAAAAAAAGCTTTCCAATTAAGTAAATTAGCTCTTAGAGTTTGAGCTGGAACTGCAAGCACAATCACTTCGGCCGCTGCTAGTGCTACCTCGATTTCGGTTGTGGCATTAAGATTTTCTGGTAATTGAGCACCTGGAATGAACTTCTCGTTGGTGCGTTTCTTTGCAATTTCCGCAATGACTTCATGGTTACGGCCCCAAATCAAAACATCATTTCCAGCATCACAAAGAACCTGGCTAAGGGTTGTCCCCCAAGCCCCTGAACCAATAACCGAAACAGATGTCATTAATTTTGCTTCTTAGCTTTTTTGAAATTACCAATTCTTGGAAGATCTGATTTTTTAGGGTCGAATTTAACTTTAGGTGCCCTCTCGCTACGAATACCTTCTAAGAGCGTAGTAATTGCATCCATCACGTAATCAGTTGCCTCCTCGAGCGCAATCGGATCATCGACTTTTCCGTGCCACTTCGAAAAATCTAGTGGTTCACCGACGCGAATAGAAATCTTGGTACGCGGGAATAATTTTATTTTTTTGCTATATGGCGGAAGAACGCGCTCTGGGCCCCATTGCGCACAGGGAATTATGGGCGCACCAGTTAATAAGGCAAGTTTTACCACGCCGCTTTTGCCACGCATTGGCCAAAAATTTTCATCGCGGGTAAGAGTTCCTTCTGGAAACACGCCAAGCAAATGTCCAGCTTTTAGAACCGCTATTGCATGTTCGTAAGCTTTAGCTGCATTTGGAGATTGACGGTCAACTGGAATTTGGCCAGCCCCTCTAACAATTCGACCGATGATCGGAATGTTAAAGACGCCCATTTTTCCTAAATACCTTGGTGCTCTGCCGCTATTAAAGAGAAAGTGAGTGAAAGTGAGTGGATCTATATAAGAGAGGTGATTACATACAACTATTGCGGGGCCACTCTTAGGCAATTTCTCGCCACCTTGCCAATCCTTTTTCGTAATTAAATTGAGAATTGGTCTTACGACATTTGCACCAAATTGGAACCAAGGATTGTTGCCAAGCGGATTTCCTTGCGGCGGATCGTAGGTAACCATGCTTAGAGCCTAAATCAATTTCACCATGAAAAAAGAAAAGAGCCACGATTTCTCGTGGCTCTTCAATTTAAAGCTACTACTTGCGCTTCTTAGCGGCTTTCTTAGCCTTCTTTGGAGCGGCTTTCTTAGCCTTCTTTGCAACTTTCTTTGCAGCCTTTTTAGGAGCGGCTTTCTTTGCAACTGGCTTTACAACTGGAGCTGGCTTTGGAGCTGGCTCCATCTTGCGTAGGCCTGCGATGGTCTCTTTAAGCGCCTTTGCAGGGAGGAAGCGAACTTTCTTGCTTGCCTTAATTTGAATGGTTTCGCCAGTAAAAGGGTTACGACCTTTGCGGGCTTTACGATCAACTTTCTTGAACTTACCGAAATCATTAATCGTTACATCTTCACCTTTGTGAATTGTCCGTACGATTGAATCGAAAACGATATCTACAGCGTGTGTAGCTTCTTTTTTGCTGCCGTTGAAATGCGGAGCCAACGAAGCAATGAACTGGGTCTTGTTCATTTAAATTCCCCTTATTTTTAAGCGTAAAGTTAAGCATTCGCTTAACGCTGGTTATAATTTACGCAAGAAAATCAAGGTTTTACCGCATTAACTGCGGTGTGTCGCAATAAGATAATTTCGAAAAGCGCACTTTTTATGCGTAAAAAACTCTCAATTGCGGGTTTAGGGTTGTATGAAAAAAGTTTATTCGGCCAATGCAGGTAGCGTTTTAGGCTTAAATTGCGATCTTTTTTCCTCAAAACTCGTAACAATATCTACGTGGCGAAGCGTTAAGCCGATGTCATCTAGGCCCTCCAGCAAGCGCCATCGCGTGTAATCATCAAGTTCAAATGAGCAAGTAACGTCGTTGTAAGTAACGGTTCGACTTTCCAAATCGACGGTAACTTGAGTTGTTGGATCGCTCTCTATGGCAAGCCAGAGCGCTTCCACCTCTTCCTGCGGAAGTATCACCGTAAGGAGTCCGCCTTTAAGTGAATTCCCTCGGAAAATATCGGCAAAGCGGCTCGAAATAACGGCTTTAAATCCATAATTTTGGAGCGCCCAAACTGCATGTTCCCGCGATGAACCAGTTCCAAAATCAACTCCCGCAACCAAAATGGAAGCCTTCGTATATTCAGGTTTATTTAAAACAAATTCTGGATCGCTCCGCCAAGCCGAAAAAAGTCCATCTTCAAAACCAGAGCGAGTAACTCGTTTTAAATACACTGCTGGAATTATCTGATCGGTATCGACATTGCTCCGGCGTAATGGGATTGCGCTCCCGGTATGACGAATAAATTTTTCCATGGCTGCTCCGTTATCCGCTCTTACAAATCGGCCGGTGATGAAAGCGTGCCGCGAAGTGCGGTTGCTGCAGCGACTAATGGACTTACTAGATGGGTACGGCCACCTTTACCTTGACGGCCTTCAAAGTTTCGATTGCTGGTAGATGCGGATCGCTCTCCTGGTTTCAATTGGTCCGGGTTCATACCAAGACACATGGAACATCCAGCATTTCGCCATTCTGCGCCAGCATCAATAAAAACTTTATCCAAACCTTCGGATTCTGCTTGCAATCTAACCCGCGCAGATCCAGGTACAACTAACATTCTTAGCGAGCTAGCGATCTTTTTATTCTTAATAACTTCAGCAGCTGCTCGTAAATCTTCAATACGGCCATTGGTGCAAGATCCCAAGAAAACTGTATCAATTTTGATTGATTTTAAAGGGGTTCCGGCGGTTAAATCCATATAGATTAAAGCTCGTTCTGCTGCGCCGCGTGCTTCAGCGTCAGTAATTTCCGCCGGATTTGGCACATTGGAGTTAAGTGGTAAACCTTGACCTGGATTTGTTCCCCAAGTTACAAATGGCGCAAGTTCATTGGCATCTAAATTAATTTCGGCATCGAACTTTGCATCGGAGTCAGTTACCAACGTAGGCCAATATGCCATTGCAGCATCCCAGTCTGCACCTTTTGGAGCGTGTGGCTTTCCTTTTATGTAATTAAAAGTTGTTGCATCTGGAGCGATCAGGCCGGCTCTAGCGCCCGCTTCGATTGACATATTACAAATCGTCATGCGACCTTCCATCGAAAGTTCGCGAATTGCGCTACCGCGATATTCAAGTACATAACCTTGACCACCGCCGGTGCCGATTTTTGCAATAATTGCGAGAATAATGTCTTTGCTGGTTACACCAGGTTTCAATTTTCCTTCTACATTGATCGCCATAGTTTTAGGGCGTGCTAATGGCAGAGTTTGGGTGGCCATTACATGTTCAACTTCACTGGTGCCGATTCCAAAAGCTAGCGCGCCAAATGCGCCATGTGTTGATGTATGTGAGTCGCCGCAAACAATTGTCATTCCAGGTTGGGTTAAACCAAGTTGTGGCCCGACAACGTGCACGATGCCCTGTTCAATATCGCCAAGTGAATGAATCCGCACGCCAAATTCGGCGCAGTTCTTCCGCAAAGTATCGACTTGTAGCTTTGAAACTGGATCAGCAATTGGTTGGTCAATATTTTGGGTTGGGGTGTTGTGATCTTCGGTTGCAATAGTTAAATCTGGACGACGAATTTTCCGATTATTTAAGCGGAGGCCATCAAATGCTTGTGGACTGGTAACTTCGTGGATTAAATGAAGATCGATGTAAAGCAAATCTGGTTCGCCATCGGCGCGACGAACTACGTGATCTTCCCAAATCTTTTCCGCTAACGTCTTGCCCATTTTTTTCCAATCTAGATTTAACTTGCTTCTCACATCCTGAGATGGCATTATCAGAGTATGGACAAGAAGAATAGCGGAGTCGGCGTATTAGATAAAGCCGTCCGAATTCTTACCGTTCTCGAATCCGGGCCACACTCACTCGCTGAATTAGTTGTCGGAACCGGAATTGCACGTCCGACCGCGCATCGATTAGCGGTAGCGCTGGAATTCCATCGATTGGTGGCGCGAGATTTAACAGGGCGATTTATATTGGGTCCGCGCTCGGGTGAACTTAGCGCTGCAGCTGGTGAAGATCGATTGCTCGCCGCCGCAACGCCCGCGCTAATCACACTACGAGACGCAACTGGCGAGAGCGCACAACTTTATCGCCGCCAAGGTGACCAACGGATTTGTGTGGCCGCCGCAGAACGAGTTTCTGGTTTACGTGATTCAGTTCCAATCGGTGCAGCTTTCACAATGCAAGCCGGATCCGCAGCTCAGATTTTATTAGCTTGGGAAGATGCCGATAAATTGCATCGCACACTGACGAATGCAAGATTTACTGCCGCGCATCTCTCGGCCGTACGGCGTCGCGGTTGGGCGCAATCAATTGGAGAACGCGAACCTGGGGTAGCTTCGGTTTCTGCACCGGTACGCGGACCAAATAACAAAGTTATTGCTGCGGTAAGCATTAGCGGACCAATCGAAAGATTGGGTAGACAACCAGGAAGAATTCATGCGGCCGCAGTTGTTGCAACTGCTGCGCGATTGAGTGAAATAATTTCAAAAAAATAAATCTTTTTAAAAGTTTGTAGCCCCGACGGGATTCGAACCCGCGTAGCTGGCTTGAGAAGCCAGAGTCCTAGGCCACTAGACGACGGGGCCGTGCCTATTAAATTTTATCGCTGGGGTACCAGGACTCGAACCTAGACAAGCTGAACCAGAATCAGCTGGGCTGCCAATTACCCCATACCCCAATGTTGCAAGCCAAGGATACCCTGAAAAAGTTAAGCTAAATTGCGGTTTTTATGCGTGTAATTGCGCGTTCTTTACCAAGCAATTCCATAGATTCAAATAACGGTGGTGAAATATGGCTGCCAGTTACCGCAATTCGAACCGCACCGAATGCAATTCTCGGTTTCAAACCCATCTCTTCAATTAGTACCGCGCGAAGTGCCGCATCAATCGAGTCATGGCTCCAATTCGTTAACGGTTCCAGCGCGGCAAGTGATTTTCGTAGTACATCTTTTGATACATCATCCGAAATTTTTGCTTGAGATTCGCTATCAATTACAACACTTTCCCCAAATAGAAATTTAACCATCTGGGGTACTTCGGAGAGCTTTGCAATCCGTTCTTGAATTATCGGTAAAACTGATTTAATAACAGCTTTTTCGCTATCTGTTCCAGAAATTATTCCGGCGTTAATTACAAAAGGCAGCGCCCGTAGTAAAAAGTCATCAATAGTTAGCGCGCGAATTTTGTCACCGTTTATTGCTTCAAGTTTTTTAATATCAAACTTAGCCGGTGAACTATTGACGCGTTCGACCGTGAACAATTCGGTTAACTCTTGCATGGTTACATTCTCTCGATCGTCGCCAGGTGACCAACCCAATAGCGCCAAATAATTACAGATCGCTTCTGGTAAGAATCCCGCATCTCGATACCAAGCAATAGATACTTCACCATTTCGTTTTGAGAGCTTGGTGTTGTCTTGGCCCATCACGAATGGCAAGTGCGCAAAAATTGGATAATCTTCTGGGGCAACGCCCATAGCTTGGTAAACCCGAATCTGACGTGGCGTTGAAGAAAGCAAATCTTCACCACGTAAAATATGGGTAACTTTCATCAAAACATCATCTACCGCTACTGCAAGGGTATAAAGCGGTGACCCATCTGCGCGAGCTAATACGAAATCTGGTACAAATTTATGTTCGAAAACTAAATCACCGCGAATTGCGTCATTGAAATGGGTTTCGCCATCGGGCATCCGCATTCGCGTAACTGGTTTTCGTCCTTCACTTTCATACTTGGCGCTTGCTTCCGCTGAAAGATTTCGGCACTTTCCGTCATAACCAGGCGCTAAATTTGCGGCCCGTTGCGATTCCCGACGCGCTTCTAACTCTTCGGTGCTGCAATAACAACGATAAGCATCACCATTATCCAGAAAAGTTTGCGCCCATTTTGCATAAATATCCAAACGTTGCGATTGCAGGTAAGGACCGTATGGCCCGCCAACTTCAGGGCCTTCATCCCATTCCAAACCAAGCCAACGCAAAGTATCGATTGCAGCCGCAATGTATTGATCGGTTACGCGTTCGCGATCAGTATCTTCAATTCTAAAAATGAATTTACCACCAGTGTGACGGGCATATGCCCAATCAAATAACGCAGTTCTGATGTTTCCAACATGCAAATCACCAGTTGGGGATGGGGCAAACCGAACTCGAATCTCTTTTTTAATCGAATCGTTAGCCACGGAGCGAAACCCTATTAGTAAGTGTGCCTAAACCTGCAATCGAAATCGCAACTTCACCATTTTGGTTTAACGGTCCGATGCCGGCAGGCGTGCCCGTTAAAATTACATCTCCAGGAAGCAGAGTCATTACATTTGTCACGAATTGAATTATCTCTGGAATCTTGAAAATCATCTCAGATAGCTTTGCGCTCTGTTTAAGTTCGCCATCAACTGTTGCCGTGATTGCTTGGTCCCCAGGTTGAAAATCTGTATCAATCCATGGCCCAAGTGGGCAGAAAGAATCGAATCCTTTTCCGCGGGTCCATTGGCCATCTTTCTTCTGCAAATCTCTAGCGGTGACATCGTTTGCAATCGTATATCCAAAAATTACATCTTTAACGCGCTCTTTTGGAACTTCTTTACAAATTTTGCTAATAACAATGGCAAGTTCAGCTTCATGATCAACTCGCTCACTCGAACTTGGCCATTGAATTAAATCATTTGGACCAATTACTGAAGTATTTGGTTTTAAGAAAATAATTGGCTCTTCCGGTACATCGCTTCCCATTTCGGCTGCATGGTCAGCATAATTTTTCCCAATACAAACCACTTTACTTCTAGGAATTACTGGAGCTAATAACCGCACATCTTTTAGTAAAACTGTTGTTTCTAACTTATGGACTCCGGCATAAAGCGGATCGCTGGCGATTGCACGAATTGTGGTTTCATCTTCAAGCACGCCAAAATGTGGGTCAGTGCCTAATGCCGAACCGGCTGGTGGCGTAAACCTAACTATGCGCATTACCGCAGTCTAGTGCAGGTTTTTTAGAGCGATTGCTTCGTGGTTGCTTCAGAATTATTTCGCTCGACGAGAATTGTTCCGATTCGGTGCCGTCTGCCAACAATTCGCTCGGCAGTTATTTGCCAACCGTGCAACGTAAGTGTGCTGCCTGGAATCGGTACCCGGCCTAGTATTTTTGCCATGTAGCCGCCGATGGTGTCTACATCTTCTTGTTCTTCTTCGGACAATTCAATCTTTAAATACTCTGCTAAATCTTCTAAATGTAGGCGCGCAGAAGCTCGCCCTTGATCTGCATCAATCCATTCAAATTCATCTAAATCATCATCGTGTTCATCTGCAATTTCACCAACGATCTCTTCCAAGATATCTTCGATGGTAATTAAACCCGCAGTGCCACCATATTCATCAACAACTATTGCTAAATGGATTTGATCTCGTTGCATCTCTTTAAGTAATTCAGATGCGGTTTTGGTTTCTGGAACAAACGTGGCACTTCGTAAATGTTCATCAACTTTTTCGCTCTGTTCTGCTTCGTGATATTCATGGCTTCGTAGCGCTAAGTCTTTTACATAAGCGATACCTACGATTGTGTCTAAATTTTCATCAATTACTGGGATTCGCGAAAACCCAGACCGGAGCGCAAGCGATAGCGCTTGGCGTAAGGATTTAGAACGTTCGATCCAAACCATCTCGGTTCTTGGCACCATCAATTCGCGAACTAACGTGTCACCAAGTTCAAAGACTGAGTGAATCATCTCGTGTTCAGATTCTTCCACCAGACCGCGTTCATGTGCCTGATCTACTAAATCTCGTAGCTCAGCTTCCGACGCGAACGGCCCCGTGCGAAAGCCACGACCGGGAGTAATTGCATTTCCGATTGCAATCAAGAGTGTTGTTACTGGACCAAGTATTTTTGCTAAGAAATAAGCAACATATGTTGCTGGCACTGCCCAGCCGCTAGCTCGTTGTTTACCTAAAGTTCTCGGCCCTACGCCCACTGCTACATAGGAAAGCACCAACATGATTGTGATAGCGGTTGTGATTGCTAGCGCGCTGTTATCAATAATTTGCAGGAAACTTTCCGCTACAAAAACGGTTGCGGTTAGTTCGCAAGCTTTTCTAACTAGTAAGACCACGTTTAAATACCGAGCTGGTTCGTTCGTTACTTTACGGACCACAACTGCACGTTTTGGTGATTTCTCCGCAATTTGATCGACGGCTATCCGAGAAATCGAATTTATTGCAGACTCGCTGCCAGCCAAAAATCCAGCAAATGCTAATAACGCCAAAACTTCAAGAATCGTGATTGGGTTCATTTATTTCGCCACTTCAATAAAAGTTCATTTTGTACTGCAAACATAATCTCTTCTTCATTGGCAATTGCATGATCATACCCAAGTAAATGCAAAAGGCCGTGAGTAGTAAGAAGTTCCATCTCGGATTGCGCTGAATGCTTGGCGAGTTCTGCTTGTTTATCAGCGACTGCTGGACATAAAACAATATCGCCAATTAGCCCTGGGCCATCGGCTGCAGAATTTGGTTTTATTTCATCCATTGGGAACGAAAGCACATCAGTTGGGCCTGGTTCATTCATCCATTGGATATGTAACGAAGTCATTTCAGCTTCATCAACACATGAGATACTCAATTCGGAATCAGGATGCACGCCCATCTCGCTAATTACAAATTGGGTAAGCGAAATTAAGGCACCCTCATCGCAAGCGGTGGAAGTGTGGTTAATAAATTCGATAGGCATAATCGTCACCGCGAGCGGTTAACGTTCACTTCTCCCCGGCTTGATCGAAGTTCTAATTGATCTAGGTGAATTTGCGGTCGCAGCATCCCAAGCGCCATAAGCATCAACGATCTGACTAACTAAGCGATGGCGAACCACGTCATCTGAGAAAAGTTCGATAAATGAAATATCCTCAACATTTTCCAGAATTTCACTAACGATTCTTAAGCCAGATTGGACGCTATTAGGCAGATCTATTTGAGTTACATCCCCGGTAACTACCATTCGAGAACCAAAACCCAATCGCGTCAAAAACATTTTCATCTGCTCTGGCGTGGTGTTTTGGGCTTCATCCAAAATAATAAATGAATCATTCAAAGTTCGACCGCGCATATATGCAAGCGGTGCTACCTCAATCGTTCCAGCTGCCATTAAGCGTGGAATCGCATCGGGATCAATCATCTCGTGTAGCGCATCAAATAGTGGGCGCAGATATGGATCGATTTTTTCATGAAGCGTCCCTGGCAGGAAGCCAAGTCGCTCGCCCGCTTCGACTGCTGGTCGAGTGAGAATAATTCGATTTACTTGTTTTGACTGTAGCGCTTGGATTGCTTTCGCCATTGCAAGATAAGTTTTTCCAGTTCCGGCAGGTCCAATTCCAAATGTAATGGTTGAGCGATCAATTGCATCTACATACTTCTTTTGATTGGCAGTTTTAGGTCTAATCGTCTTGCCACGGTTACTTAGAATGTTTAGTGATAAAACTTCGGCTGGGTGTTGATTTATATCGCCAATTACCATTGCGATCGATCGACGAACTGCATCTTCCGTGAGCGCTTGGCCAGATTTAATGATCGCAACGAGTTCAGTGATCAACCCTTGAAATTGCGCTACATCAACAGCCTCACCACGCAAAATAAATTCGTTGCCGCGCACAGTTATTGCCAAATGTGAATAAGCTTTTTCTAGCATTCTCAGGAAAACATCTTGTGGCCCGGTGAGCGCAACCATAGGTATGGCGCTTGGGATTGTTATAACGGTGCGATCCATTAGCGCAACCTTAATGGAACTTTATCAATTTGGTATTTGAACGCTTAACCAGGCGGCCAATGCAGCGATCTGCCACCCAATAAATGCAGGTGGGCATGGAAAACGCTCTGTCCTGCCTCCGCGCCGGTATTAAAAACCGTGCGATACCCAACTAGGCCCCGAGATTTGGCAATCTCCTCAGCCAACAAAAATAAGTCGGCGACCGTTGCGGGATTGTTATTAGCTAACTCCGCAACATTTGGGAAATGTTTTTTTGGGACAATCAAGACATGGGTTGGGGCTTGCGGAGAAATATCGTTAAAGGCAACGGATAATTCACTTTCTGCAACTATTTCGGCAGGAATTTCTAAGCTAACGATTTTGCAAAACAAGCAAGACATATTTCCTCCTCACCACATCTTAAAGGCTGTCTGGATAGCGGCAAGTGCCGCAACGCCTGCATGTGCTGATCTAAATACTGGCACTCCCAATTTAACTAATTTGCCACCTACGGATTCAAAAATTTCGATTTCGCTCTCGGAAATTCCTCCCTCTGGGCCAATAACAACCGCAATGTTTTTATAGGCGCTCACTTCTAAACCAGATATTAAATTAGTGAATGAAATATTTGCCGACTCATGAAAAACTAAAATTAAATCAAAATCACGGCACCGCTCTTTCAGTTCATTAGTAGATCTTAAATCTATGACTTCTGGGATTCGAAATCTGCGTGCTTGTTTGCTGGACTCACGAACTTGTGTTTGCCATTTCTGCAGCCCCGATGCTTTATCGCTCCACTTTGCTATCGATTTACTCGCTGACCACGGAATAATTTGATTCACGCCAGCCTCAGTTAATAATTCCAAGGTTTCTTTTACGCGATCGCTCTTTGGCAACGCTTGAATGCAAGTAAGTTTTATAGCGGCAGGTCCGATTGCACCAGATTTAGTAATCTCGCATGAAATTGATTTTTTACTACGTTCTACAACCACCGCTTCAGCCCAATTCCCACGACCATCCGAAATTAAGATTTCTTCGCCTACTTCAATTCTAAGGACGGTGGCAGCGTGGTGACCTTCATCGCCATCGATAATTGCAATGCCGCTACTAGGGATTTCTTCAATAATAAAAAGAGTACGCACTTTATTTTCTATTTCGAAATGCTTCGTGAAATTTACCGAAAAATCCAGTTTCGTGCCGTTGCTTAACTTCGCCGCTATTTGCTTTATCACCACGGGCCTCTGCAAATTGGTGGAGTAGATCTTCTTCTTTTTTAGAAAGTTTGTTTGGAATCAGAACATCAATATGGGCAAATAAATCGCCACGACCAGAACCGCGTAATTTTGTAATACCTTTTCCGCGAATCGGCAAAACGCTGCCGCTCTGAGTTCCAGGTTTAATTTCAATTTCTATCTCGCCATCTAAAGTTTCAATTTTAACTTTACTTCCAAGTGCTGCACCGGTCATTGGTACTGAAACTGAAACATGTAAATCATTTCCTTCGCGCACCAAAAAGTCATGATCTGCGACATCAATTTCAACATACAAATCCCCAGCTGGGCCACCGCCTGGACCGACTTCACCTTGGCCCGACATTTGAATTCGGTTTCCGCTCTCAACGCCAGCCGGTATTTTTATATCCAAACTTCGCTTAGACCTAACTCGCCCATCGCCAGCGCATTCACCGCAAGGCGTTGGAATCGTTGAGCCAAATCCTTGGCATGCAGCACATGGTCTGCTTGTTAAAACTTGGCCAATAAAAGATCTTGTAACTTGCTGAGTTTCGCCTTTGCCCCGACAAATTTCACAAGTTTTTAGATTACTGCCATTGGCGCAACCACTTCCGGAACATTGCGTGCAGAGTATTGCGGTTTCGACATTTAATTCTCGGTCGGTTCCAAAACATGCTTCAGCTAACTCAATATCAACTCGAATTAGCGCATCTTGGCCATGGCGCATTCTCGGCCTTGGACCACGCGAATTTCCGCCGCCACCAAAAAATGCATCCATGATGTCGCCGAAACCGAAATTGGCATTACCAAATCCGTTAAATCCTTGGCCGCCTTGATCGTAATTTTGTCGTTTATTCGGATCACTCAAAACTTCATACGCGGCAGTTATCTCTTTAAACCTATCTTGCACTGCAGGATCTGGGTTCACATCTGGATGCAATTCGCGCGCCAATTTTCGATATGACTTTTTTATCTCGTCAGCGCTTGCATCTCGGCTTACGCCGAGGGTTTCGTAAAGGTCAGCCATAAGTTACTTATTATCCCCTAAGAATTTTCCAACATATCTTGCAACAGCAGTAACGGCCGACATAGAACTCGCATAATCCATTCGAGTTGGCCCAATAATACCTAATGCACCAGCGGGGCTGCCATCTTGCCCATAACTCATAGAGACAATGCTTGTAGTTTGCAAATTCTTTTCGGACTGTTCATCTCCAATTCGTACACGCATTGAATCGCCAACATCGCTCAATAGTCGTAATAACACAACTTGTTCTTCGAGCGCTTCCAAAATTGGATGAATATCAGATGCCTGCTCATGGCTGGAGCGCGCTAAATTTGCAGTTCCTGCTAGTGCAACTTTCGCTTTAGATTCAGAGTGAGATGGATATTGAACAACCGCAACTTGTTTAGTTATTTGCGCAAGCAACCGCACAGTACGATCCATTACATCATCTAAATCCGCAGCGCCCTCTAAGAATGTTTCGATGGCACGGCGTTCTGGCTCCGAGAACGGCTTGACGGTTGCTAATTTATCTACGAATAATCGATATCCGCGATTGGTTGGAATGCGGCCTGCACTGGTATGAGGTTGTGTAATCAACCCAGCTTCTTCCAAAACCGCCATTTCATTTCGAATTGTTGCTGGCGAAATTCCAAGATGGTGCCGTTGTGCAATTGATTTAGAGCCAACGGGTTCTTCAGTAGCGACATATTCTTCAACAATTGCGCGCAAGATTTCTAATTGACGTGATTCCATATTTGGAACCTGCGTATTAGATGCGTTCATGGTGGAAAAGGTACTACACCATTAATTCGCGCACGATTCGGTCCGCGATTAAGCGCCCCGATTGGGTTAACACAACCCGACCTTGCGACCAATGCGAGTGCGAAATATGGTCACTTTCAAGATATCTGGCTGCGTTTGAATCTTGTTCCGAAGTTAAAGTATTACGATCAATTCCATCAACTAATCGAATTTGCAACATTATTTTCTCATCTTTACGATTTTCTAAAGTTAAAGTTTCTCCCGCTAATTTTGGTGAAACCCCAGAATCTATTCGTTCCTGATAAGCGCTTGGATGTTTTACATTCCACCAGCGTTCATTTCCTAAGAAAGAATGTGCGCCTGGCCCAACCCCCCACCAATTCGAACCATTCCAATAATTAATATTGTGGCGACATTCACCACCTGGTTTAGCCCAATTACTTAACTCATACCAACTAAATCCGGCACTGGCAAAAAGATCATCAGCTATCCGATACTTTTCCGCAGTCTCATCATCGGCTGGCATTACTATTTCGCCACGTTTAACTTGGTTGGAAAGTTTGGTGCCAGCTTCAACAATTAGCGCATATGCACTGATGTGATCGATTGACATTGAGAGTGCGCTCTTTACCGAAATCTCCCAATCCGCGATTGACTCACCAGGTGTGCCATAAATTAAATCTACGCTGATGTGCTCAAATCCAATTGAGTTTGCTAATGCTACAGACTTACCAACACCTTCCGGCTTATGAGTCCGATCAAGAGTTGCTAACACATGCGGAACTGCAGATTGCATTCCAAAAGAAATTCGATTGAAGCCACCTTCTCGTAATTTTGTAAGTAAATCTTCGGTAACCGTATCGGGATTAGCCTCTATCGTTATTTCACAATCTTTACTTACTTCGAATTCGCTTTTGATTTTGGAAATAACTCGGTTTAAGTCATGCGCCTCCAAAAGAGTCGGAGTTCCACCACCAAAAAATATCGTTGGCACTATCGCACAATTAACTTCACTTCTGGCTTGATCAATTTCTTTCAAAACTCGATCTATATACCCTTCAGATACGCCCGAGATATCTGCCGATAAATCACCACTTCGCAATTCGCTAGGTGTGTATGTGTTGAAATCACAGTACCCACAGCGCTTTACGCAATACGG
>CANLJW010000005.1:0-52513 GCA_947491605.1 Actinomycetota bacterium
TAATTG
The DNA here is from genome assembly GCA_947491605.1 of Actinomycetota bacterium. Taxonomy (GTDB): domain Bacteria; phylum Actinomycetota; class Actinomycetes; order Nanopelagicales; family Nanopelagicaceae; genus UBA7398. The sequence continues at coordinate 7 of CANLJW010000005.1, forward strand.
CGTATTTCTTCTGCATAGCTAGTAGTGAATCCCGCATTATTTTTCCAAGGCGGAGCGCGCGATCACATAACTTTTCTTCTTCGATAGTTGCAATTGCACCAAGTGCTGCAGCGCAAGCGATAGGGGAGCCACCAAAAGTGCCGCCTAGCCCACCCGCGTGAATGGAATCCATTACATCAGCGCGACCAGTTACAGCGGCAAGTGGTAATCCACCGGCAATTCCTTTAGCGGTGGTAATTAAATCTGGAACTACACCTTCATCTTCGGAGGCAAACATAACGCCAGTTCTAGCAAATCCAGTCTGTACTTCATCTGCGATAAATAGCGCACCATTGTCGGTGCAGAATTTAGAAAGGCCAGCGATAAATCCTTTTGGTGGCACGATGAATCCGCCTTCACCTTGAATCGGTTCGATCACGATTGCAGCGAGCCGAGTTACGCCGATTTCTTTTTCAATTTTATGGAGCACAACATCGAGCGCCTCTTTCGCACAATTATCAGCACCGCCTGGCCAACGGAATGGATAAGCCATTGGCATGCGATAAATTTCCGGAGCAAATGGTCCAAAACCATCTTTGTAAGGCATGTTCTTGGCAGTCATTGCCATAGTTAAATTTGTGCGACCGTGATAACCGTGTTCAAATACCACCACAGCTTCTCGTTTTGTAAAGCGTCGGGCAATTTTAACGGCGTTCTCTAACGCCTCCGCACCAGAGTTGAATAGTGCAGATTTCTTTTTACCATTTCCTGGAGTTAAACGATTTAACGCTTCGCAAACTTCGATATAACCCATGTAAGGCGCAACCATGAAGCAGGTGTGAGTAAAAGCTTGAACTTGTGCAATAACATTTTTTACAACACGATCGGCGCTATTTCCAACGCTAACTACTGCAATTCCAGAACCCATATCGATGATGGAGTTGCCATCGATATCAACGATCACACCGCCACCAGCTTTTTCAACCATTACTGGGATGGCCATACCAAGTGCTGTGGATACGGCATCGCTACGCCGTTGCATTAAGGCTTGGGATTTTGGACCTGGGATAGCAGTTACTAATTTACGAACTTGCGGAATATTTGGGCCGGTAGACATAAGTGAGAGTGTAACTACAATTAAGAAAAAGTTGAGCGTGATTTAAAGCACGAGGCGGCCCCAAGCCTTGCAATTCTACAATTTTGACCTTCGGCACAGAATTAATTTTTTCGTTGTTAAAATAACCACATGCGCGAGATTGTCATTTTGGGCTCCACTGGCTCAATCGGCCTGCAAGCTTTAGAGATTGTTGCTGCCAATCCTGGAAAATTCAAAGTAGTTGGCCTTGCATCAGGATCAAAGAATTTACAACTTTTACTTTCCCAAGCCAAAAAATTTAACGTTCCTATAGTTGGTACAACGGCTGATACTTCCGCGATAAAAGATGGAATTGCCGGAGTGCACGTTATTGACGGCGCAACCGCTGCTGCACAAATTGCATCCCTTCCATGTGACATTGTGTTAAACGGTATAACCGGTTCAATCGGATTAGAGCCAACTCTGGCAGCCCTTGCTGCCGGAAATTTAGTTGCGTTAGCAAATAAAGAGTCGCTAGTTGCCGGTGGCGATTTAGTGATGGCTTATGGTCGGGATCGAATAATCCCAGTTGATTCCGAACATTCAGCGCTTTATCAATGCATGCTTGCTGGAAAATTAAGCGATGTAAAAAAAGTCATTCTTACTGCAAGCGGTGGTCCATTTAAAGATCGTAGCGATTTATCCACGGTCACTATTGCCGAAGCTTTAACCCACCCAACTTGGAGTATGGGTAACGTGGTCACAATAAATTCTGCGACTTTGGTAAATAAAGGGCTAGAGATTATTGAAGCACACTATTTATTTGATTTACCTTACGAGAAAATCGAAGCGGTGGTTCATCCGCAATCTGTGATTCACTCAATGGTGGAATTCAAAGATGGTTCTACATTGGCACAAGCGAGCCCACCCAATATGAAAGGGCCGATTGGTTATGCCTTAGGTTTTCCGGAGCGAACCTCAGATTTAATGGTGGCCATTGATTGGAAAGCAAAACATGAGTGGAGTTTTGAGCCAATCAATAATGAGAAATTTCCAGCCATTGATTTAGCGCGGAGGTGTGGTGATTTAGGTGGCGGCACAACTGCCATATTTAATGCTGCCAACGAGGTTGCAGTAGCAGCTTTTCTTGAAGGTCGCATTAAATTCACAGCAATTGTGGATAGCATCGAAACTGTGTTGCAGAAAATCGGAGCTGGTGCTCCCATAAAATTACGCGATCTCAAAGATGTCAGCGCTATCGAGAATGATGCCCGACGAGTAGCTCGTGAAACGTTAGGGGTTTAAGTGGGAATTCTTGGGGTAATTGCATTTGTAGTAGCACTGCTTTTTTCGGTGATGGTTCATGAATTCGGTCATTACATAACGGCAAAACGGTATGGCATGAAAGTGACTGAATTTTTTCTTGGATTTGGCCAACGAATTTGGTCAACTACAAGAGGCGAAACTGAGTTTGGTATAAAAGTTATTCCGGCGGGCGGATATTGCAAAATCGTTGGGATGTCCCCACGAGAAGAGCTAGCGCCGGAAGATAGTGATCGTGCTTTCTACAAAGCATCTTCAAAGCGGCGTCTAGTTGTGTTAGGTGCGGGTTCGTTTAATCATTTTGTATTAGGAATTTTCTTACTTTTTGTTTTAATTGCCGGTATTGGAACTTCACAAATACTACCTATAGTTGAAGAGCCGCTGCCTTGTATTAGAACTACTGAGACCGTATGTCTATCAACTTCAGCGCCATCCCCAGCCAAAGTTGCAGGAATCTTGGCTGACGATCAGATAGTTGGAATCAACGGGAAAGAAAATTTGAAGTGGTCGGAAATAGTCCCAATAATTCGCCAATCTTCAGGTAAAGAAATTACGCTTTCAATTTTACGTAACGGTGAAAAGTTAGCGATTGCAGTAACTCCAGTACAGATCACATCAGATGGAAAAAGTTGGGGGATTATTGGAGTTAGGAATAAAGTCGGGCTAGTTCGAGAGAACCCGATATCTGCAAGCAAAGTATCGCTATTAATTACTAAAGATTTAGTAGTTGGCTCGGTTAAAGCCCTAGTTTCACTGCCAACCCAAATTCCATCTATCGTCCGCCAAACATTTGGTGGCGAAGCTCGAAATGCAAATGGTTTAGTCGGTATTGTCGGTGTTGCGCGAGTCTCAGCCCAAACTGCAAGTAGCGGTGCGCTTACTCTCCCTGAAAAAGTTGCATCATTTGTGTTAATAGTTGCTAGCTTAAATATCTTTATTGGAATATTTAATTTACTTCCAATTCTGCCGCTAGATGGCGGACATATGGCGATTGCGATTGTGGAAGGGCTACGCCGAAAAATTGCGCTGGCTCGAGGGAAGCTCGATCCAGGTCCAATAGATGTAGAACGATTAACTCCGATTACGATGGTGGTTTTCGCCCTACTCGCAGCATTGACGCTGCTGCTACTTGCCGCAGACATTTTCAATCCGATTTCGCTTGGCCTTTAGGGCAGAATAAGCACATGACCGATTTAGGAATGCCAAGCGCGCCACCGCCAACACTGGCGCCTCGTCGAAAGTCTAAGCAATTAAAAGTCGGCAGCGTTTTAGTTGGTGGAGATGCACCGGTAAGTGTGCAATCAATGTGCACCACGGTAACGTCTGATGTAAATTCTACGCTGCAACAGATTGCAGAGCTAACCGCTTCAGGTTGTCAGATTGTGCGAGTAGCGGTACCGAGTCAAGACGATGCTGATGCGCTGGCGCAGATTGCTAAAAAATCACAGATCCCAGTAATTGCAGATATTCACTTTCAACCAAAATATATTTTTGCGGCAATTGATGCTGGTTGTGCTGCGGTTCGAGTTAATCCAGGAAATATTAAACAATTTGATGACAAAGTTAAAGAAGTTGCAAAAGCCGCTGGCGATGCTGGGGTTCCGATTCGAATCGGTGTAAATGCCGGATCTTTAGATCCAAGGTTGTTAGCAAAATATGGCAAAGCCACCCCAGAGGCTTTAGTCGAATCCGCACTTTGGGAAGCTGGGCTATTTGAAGAACATGGCTTTTCCGATATAAAAATTTCGGTAAAACACCACGACCCAGTAATTATGGTTAAGGCTTATCGATTACTAGCTGCAAAGTGCGATTACCCATTACATCTTGGCGTAACCGAAGCCGGTCCACTTTTCCAAGGCACAATTAAATCTGCAACCGCATTTGCAATCTTATTAGCTGAAGGAATTGGCGACACAATTCGAGTTTCGTTATCGGCGCCACCAGTTGAAGAAATAAAAGTAGGATTGTCTATTCTAGAATCATTAAATTTGCGCCAACGAAAACTAGAAATAGTTTCTTGCCCTTCATGTGGCCGTGCCCAAGTCGATGTTTATTCTCTTGCGGAAAAAGTACAAGCGGGGTTACAAGGAATGACGGTGCCACTTCGGGTTGCAGTAATGGGTTGCGTTGTAAATGGTCCTGGTGAAGCGCGCGAAGCCGATCTCGGTGTTGCTTCCGGTAATGGCAAAGGTCAGATTTTTGTAAAGGGTGAAGTTATTAAAACAGTACCCGAGGCTCAAATTGTGGAAACTTTAATTGAAGAAGCGATGCGTCTTGCTGAAGAAATGGAAGCTGCGGGAGCCGCCAGCGGCAAACCATCAGTAAATGTTCATTAATTTTCGTTAGTTCTCGGTAGGGTTGCGCCATGTTGCGAATGTCTACGCTCTTCTTACGTACACTTCGCGACGATCCATCGGATGCAGAAGTAGCTAGCCATCGGTTATTGGTTCGAGCTGGATATATTCGCCGAATTGCCGCTGGGATTTATTCTTGGCTACCACTTGGATACTTAACTTATCGAAATATAGAACGGGTAATCCGCGAAGAGATGGATGCTGCGGGTTTTCAAGAAGTTAATTTTCCTGCGCTGTTGCCACGTGAGCCATATGAGAGAACTAATCGTTGGGCAGAATACGGCGCTGATTTATTTCGATTACAAGATCGAAAAGGTGGCGATTATCTTTTAGGCCCAACCCATGAGGAGATGTTCACACTAATGGTTAAAGGCGAGTACTCCTCTTATAAAGATCTGCCGCTTCATATTTATCAGATCCAAACTAAATTCCGTGATGAACCAAGACCTCGTAGTGGCATAATCCGTGGTCGTGAATTTGTCATGAAAGATTCTTATTCATTTGATTTGGATGATGCCGGACTGGATGCATCTTATGAAAAACATCGCCAGGCTTATATTAAAACGTTTGATCGACTTGGATTAAAATACAACATAGTGGCCGCGATGTCTGGCGCTATGGGGGGATCGCGTTCTGAAGAATTCTTAGCGCCATGTCCAACCGGCGAAGATACTTACGTGCTCTGCGAGAAATGCGGTTATGCAGCAAATGTCGAAGCCATGACCACAAAAATAGTTGTTAAAGATATTACGCCACCACCTCCGGTTGAAGTGATGGATACGCCAAATACTCCAACGATTGATTCGTTAGTCGAAGTAATGAATAAGAATTACGGTGGTGGATTTAGCTCGGGCGATACTTTAAAGAATATTTTGCTAATGGCAGATGGGGTAGCGATTTCGGTCTTGGTCCCAGGCAATCGCGAAGTAGATGTAAAACGTTTGCAAGCAAATCTCTCTGGCGTTAAAGATCTGCGGCTCTTTGAAGAAGCTGACTTTGCAACGCGAAAAGAATTAGTAAAAGGTTATGTTGGTCCGCAAGATGCGAAGAAATTCGGACTCAAACTTTATGCGGATCCTAGAATTGCCGTTGGAACTCATTGGATTACCGGGGCCAACCAATTAAATAAACATGCTCGCTATGTAACTAATGGCCGAGATTTTCAAGTTGATGCATTTGTGGAAGCGGTAGAAATTGAAGCTGGCGATCTCTGTCCTAAATGTGAAAATCCAGTAATTATTGATCGCGCTATCGAGATTGGCCATATCTTTGCACTCGGTCGTAAATATGCAGAAAATTTAGATTTAACTGTCTTAGATCATGAAGGTAAATCTCGGGTAGTCACAATGGGTTCATATGGACTTGGTGTTTCGCGCGCCGTTGCTGCGATTGCAGAACAAACGCATGATGAGATCGGATTATCTTGGCCAATCGAAATTGCGCCGGCTCAAGTTCATATTGTTGCAACCGGTAAAGATGATCAACCGTTTAATGTTGCTGAAGATTTAGCGAAAAAAATTGAGGCTAGCGGTAAAACTGTAATGCTAGATGATCGCCGCGATGCTAGCCCTGGTGTTAAATTCAAGGATGCCGAGTTAATTGGCAATCCAATTATTCTGATTGTTGGAAAAGCGCTAATCGATGGCAAAGTTGAATTACGAATTCGTAAAAGCGGTGAGAAGCGGGAAGTTGCTCTGGAAAGTGCAGTTACTGAAGTACTAGCTCTACTGGTTTAGTTTGTGGATATTTCACTTCTTGCAATCATATTTCTATTTGTAGCATCTGCTTTTGCTGGTTTTGTTGATGCCGTTGCTGGCGGTGGTGGCTTAATTTCATTGCCGTCCCTATTGGTAGCGCTACCAAATGCTGCTACTCCCGATGTACTAGGTACAAATAAATTACCGTCATTTCTCGGAACTTCGACCGCTGCATACTCATATGTAAAACGGTTACGGCCGGATTGGCGCCTGACATTTGCGATGGCAATTCCGGCATTTATTGGTTCGATGCTAGGCGCACTCGCAGCTAGCAATTTCCCTAAAGATGCAGCTCGACCAATAGTTTTAGCGCTATTAGTGATAGTTGCTATATACACCTGGCGGAAAAAAGAACTTGGTTTAAATGAAAACTTTCGATTCGCTCGAAAACATAATATTTTAATTGTAGTCGTAGCTGGAACAGTGATTGGTTTCTATGATGGAATATTCGGTCCTGGAACTGGTTCGTTCTTGATGGTGATTTTGGTAGGAGCAGTTGGTTTTGCATTCTTGCAAGCATCTGCAACAGCCAAAATTGTTAATTGGGGTACCAACTTGGGCGCCCTCTTAATTTTTGGATTTAATGGACACATTATGTGGTTATTGGGCCTGACCATGGCTGTAGGAAATATCGCAGGCGCAGTTACTGGAGCAAGATGGGCAATTAAGGGTGGGTCAGCTTTAATCCGTAAGGTATTTTTAGTAGTGACAGCCCTATTGATTCTTAGGATTGCGATTGATACTTTCTTTTAATATACTTTCGCAACAATTTAATAACAACTAAATAGTTAGGTTTAATATGGCAAGCGTTGCAGAATTAACTCGTTATATCGCGCCGATAGTTGAGCGCGCGGGGTTTGTATTAGAAGAAATCACGATTACACCTGCCGGTAAGCGACGGTTACTTACAGTTTTTATCGATGGCGAAGATCGCAACCTTTCTCTTGATGAAGTAACTTCGGTATCAAAACAAATATCAGAAGTTGTAGAAGTTTTACCAGAGCTAGGGGATAAAGCCTTTACGCTAGAAGTTACCTCACCTGGTGTGGATCGACCATTAACCGTAGATCGCCATTGGCGCAAAAATATTGGCAGATTAGTGAAGATTACGACCAATGATAAGCAGAGCATTAATGGTCGAATAAAGTCATTTTCCACAGAGGAAGTTGTAATTACGCTGCCAAAATCTGAAGTCGTTGTACTACGCGGAGATATCAAGCGCGCCATTATTGAAATTGAATTTAATCGCAAAGAGAAAGATGGTGCCAAATAATGCATGTAGATATGAAAGCACTTATTTCACTTACGACTGAGCGGGATATTCCGTTAGATCGTTTAATCACCGCGATTGAAATCGCAGTGAAAGCTGCTTATGTAAGTACCGATGAAGCAAAACCATATGCGCATGCCAAGTTAGATCGGGAAACTGGCGAAATCCGAATCTTGGTTCCAATTTTTGGTGAAGATGGCGAAAAGATTGATGAAATTGTTGATGAACCAACTGGTTTTAGTCGGGTTGCAACTTCGACTGCACGCCAAATTATTAAAGAGAAGATGCGCGAATCAAAAGATGCCGAAATTGTTGGTGAGTTCACAGCCTCTGTTGGCGACATAGTTTCGGGAGTAATACAACAAGGACGAGATCATCGAATGGTTTATATTGATCTTGGAAGAGTTGAAGGAAAAATTCCACCGCATGAACAAGTTCCGGGTGAGATTTACACCCATGGCGAACGAATTAAATGTTTCGTTGTTGAAGTAAAGCAAGGAACGCGTGGCCCAGAAGTTGCACTTTCGCGGAGCCATCCTGCGTTAGTTAAACAATTGTTTGCGTTAGAAGTTCCAGAAATAAGAGAACGCGTTGTTGAGGTAATGGGAATTGCCCGTGAAGCTGGTCATCGGACCAAAATCGCAGTACGAACTCACCGCGCTGGCGTGAGTCCAAAAGGATCGCTAATTGGCCCTATGGGTGCGCGAGCTCGCGCCGTTATGGATGAACTTCACGGCGAAAAAATTGACATAGTCGATTGGTCAGAAGATCCAGCAGCTTATGTAGGTAATGCGTTGGCGCCAGCTCGAATTACTAGCGTTGAAGTGGTTAATTTAGAATCTCGATCTGCAAAAGTTGTAGTTCCGGATTATCAGTTATCACTTGCTATCGGTAAAGATGGCCAGAACGCCCGATTGGCAGCGCGGCTTACTGGATGGCGGATAGATATTCATTCTGATGCGCAAACCACGACAAATCAGGCAGAAAGTGCCGAAAATTCTCAACCAGAATTGGGGTAAGGTAACTCCATTGGAAACCGCAGGGTTTTCAGAAATCTATTTAGGAGCTAAGGCAATGGCACTCTAATGAGCACCGCAACATCATGAGTAAGTCAGGAAATTCGGTTTCGCGCTCCTAAGTAAAATTAAGAACGCGAGGCCCAGACAGGAGAACTGTGGCAAAGGTCCGCGTTTACGAATTAGCAAAAGATTTAGGGATGGATAGCAAGGAAGTCCTTGCAAAACTCCAAGAGATGGGCGAATTCGTCCGTTCTGCATCATCAACAGTTGAAGCGCCAGTTGTGCGCAAGATGTTGGAGAAATATCCGGTTGTTGCAAAACCGGCAGATGAAAAACCTGCAAAGAAAGCGCCAGCTAAGAAAGCTGCTGCGAAAAAAACTGCTGCAAAGAAGGCAGATGCAACACCCGAGATAACTCCTGAAATTGAAGCAGCGTTGCAAGAGATGATGGATAAGAAAATCGCAGCTGCGCCAAAACCAACAGTTATGCCAACTGCGCCAACTCCTCCGATTGCACCAACAGTCAGACCAAGTGCACCACGTGGTGGAAATAATCCATTTGCAACGCCGCGACCACCAGCTGCGCGACCACCTCGTGCTGGAAATAATCCTTTTGGTTCTGCAAGCACAACAATGCCGCGACCACCGCAACGTCCAACAACTCCAGGTCAACGTCCACAAGGTGATCGACCACAAAGTGGCGGACCACGTCCTGGTATGTCTGGACCACGTCCTGGTTCAGTGCGTCCAGGTTTTGCTGCGCGTCCTTCCGGATCTCGACCACCACAAGCCGGCGGAAGTGCACGACCACAAAGTGGCGCACCTTTCCGTCCAGGTGGCGCAACTGGTGCAGGAGCACCAACAACTGGTGCACCAACTACTGGTGGTCCACAACGCGGCGGCGGTCGGCCACCACAACGCGGCGGCACTGCAGGAGCATTTGGAAAACAGAACGGTAAAAAGCGTAAAAATATAAAGAGTAAAAAAACTCGTAGGGAAGAGATAGATAACATGGCGGCGCCAACAATTGGCGGCGCAATAGTTCCACGCGGAAATGGCACAACACCAGTTCGATTACGCCGCGGATCTTCGCTCGCAGACTTTGCCGAAAAAATTGGTGCAGATCCAGCATCTTTAGTTTCAGTGCTATTCCACTTGGGTGAAATGGTTACCGCTACTCAATCTGTTACTGAAGATGTTTTCGCAGTCCTTGGTGGCGAATTTGGATACGCAATCCAAATCGTTTCACCAGAAGATGAAGATCGCGAGATTCTCGAAACCTTCGATATTGATTTAGCGAAAGAAATCGAAGATATAGATCCAGAAGATCTTGAAATTCGCCCACCAGTTGTAACTGTTATGGGTCACGTAGATCACGGTAAGACACGATTACTTGATGCAGTTCGCCAAACTGAAGTAATTAAAGGCGAAGCCGGCGGAATCACACAACATATTGGCGCATATCAAATTCACCATAACCATGATGGCACCGAGCGCGCTATAACTTTCATTGATACACCTGGCCACGAAGCATTCACTGCAATGCGTGCACGTGGTGCCAAAGTTACTGATATCGCTGTCCTTGTGGTTGCAGCTGATGATGGCGTTATGCCACAGACTATTGAAGCGCTCAACCATGCCCAAGCTGCAAATGTTCCGATCGTGGTAGCGGTTAACAAAGTTGATAAAGAAGGCGCTAACCCAGGAAAAATTCGCCAACAATTAACTGAGTACAACTTAATCGCGGAAGAGTACGGCGGAGACACAATATTTGTTGATGTTTCTGCTAAAAACGGAACTGGAATCGACGCACTTATCGATTCGATTCTCTTAACCGCAGATGCAGCTATTGATTTACGTGCAATTGCCGACGATGTTGCGCGCGGTGTCGCGATTGAAGCTCACTTAGATCGCGGTCGCGGTCCAGTAGCAACGGTATTAGTGCAACGTGGAACTCTCAATGTTGGTGACGCAATTGTTGCCGGTGGAGCTTTCGGTCGCGTTCGTGCGATGATGGATGAATTTGGTAAGCCGGTTGAATTTGCTGGTCCATCCCGACCAGTTCAAGTTCTTGGCTTTACTTCGGTACCAAGTGCCGGTGATTCATTTATGGTCGCATCGGATGATCGAACTGCTCGCCAGATTGCGGAGAAACGTCAGGCCGCAGAGCGACATGCAGCGCTATCAAAGGCTAGAAAGAAAGTTTCGCTGGAAGATTTTATGGAGCAAAGCAAAGTCACTTCACTCAACCTTATTCTCAAGGGCGATGTGAGTGGTTCAGTAGAAGCGCTGGAAGATGCGCTCTTATTGCTTGATGTTGGCAACGAAGTTGACTTACGTGTAATTCACCGAGGAGTTGGTGCAATCACCAAGAGCGATATCACTTTAGCTTCGGCATCATCTGCTGTAGTTATCGGATTTAACGTAAAGCCAGAACCACAAACTGCAATATTTGCAGATGAAGAAGGCGTTGAAGTTCGCTTCTATTCCGTAATTTATAACGCAATCGAAGAGATTGAGGCGGCCCTTAAAGGACTGCTTAAACCAGAGTATGAAGAAGCAATCCTTGGTAATGCTGAAGTCCGCGAAGTATTTAAGTCGAGCAAATTTGGAAATATCGCTGGTTCTGTTGTTAGCGACGGCATTATCCGACGTAACGCAAAAGCACGCATTTTGCGAAATAGCGTCTTAGTTGTCGATAACTTAACCATTGAATCTTTGAAGCGATTTAAAGATGATGCGACTGAAGTCCGTGAGGGCTTTGAGTGCGGTATCGGAGTTGGAACTTTCAAAGACATCCAACCTGGTGATGTAATCCAAGTATTCGAAATGCGTGAGAAAAAGCGAGTTTAATTATGGGTACATCACATCGCGCAGCAAAGGTCGCTGATCGTATAAAAGTAGTGATCGCGCAAACTCTTGAAACAAAGGTAAAAGATCCACGCCTTGGTTTCATTACCGTTACTGACGTTCGAATTACTGGTGATTTACAACAGGCTTCGATTTTCTATACAGTTTTAGGTGATGATGAATCAAAAATTCAAACCGCGAAAGCGCTAGAAAGCGCGCGAGGTTTACTTCGTTCCGAGGTTGGTAAAGAACTCGGGATGCGAATCACGCCGACAATTTCGTTCTTCGCGGATGGGCTTGCGGAATCCGCCCAGAATTTTGAAGATTTGCTTTCAAAAGTTAGAGAGCAAGATAAAGAATTAGCTGCGTTGCGCGAAGGTGCCGCCCCAGCAGGAGAAGCGGACCCCTATAAAATCCATAAAGCGCGCGAGACTGATGCCGGTGAGTGACGGGTTTTTAGTAATTGATAAACCAAGTGGCATCACAAGCCACGATGTAGTTGCGCGAATCCGTAAAGTTTTTGGAACTAAACGCGTTGGACATGCTGGCACGTTAGACCCGATGGCGACCGGTGTATTAGTTTTAGGAATTAACAACGGCACCAAGCTATTGCAATACATTACTGAAGGTAAGAAGCGATATTTAGCTACAATTAAATTGGGTTTCGCAACAGTTACTGATGACAAAGACGGAGAAGTTTTAACTGCATCCACAATTTCAGATATTTTAAAAGTTACCGATGCGGAGATTAAAAGTAATTTACTAAAATTGATTGGCACAATCATGCAACGGCCAAGCTCGGTCTCAGCTATAAAAATAGATGGTAAAAGAGCGTATGACCGAGTACGTGAAGGTGAAGTTGTAGAACTACCAGCTCGCGAAGTAACAATTTATAGTTTAGAGATCTTAGAAATTTCTAGAGCCGATGGCGCTATTGCTATAAAAATTGATGTTTCATGCTCTGCCGGAACCTATATTCGAGCAATTGCTAGAGATTTAGGGGATGTGTTAAAGGTTGGGGGACACTTGACTGAGTTGAGACGAAGTGAAGTTGCGCCGTTTTCTCTCGAAGCTGCAGTATCTATTGAATCAATATCACCAGCAGATTTATTAAATGTAGTAGATGTGGCCAAGCGAATATTGCCAGCGCGTGTGATTGACCTTTCCGAAAAGAGCGAATTGAAGTTTGGCCGTTCGCTTTCTGCTTCCGAGTTTTCTGGAATTGGGATTGCGATCACGAGCGATAACGAACTCTGCGCTTTAATCGAGAATAAGAATTCTGGCGCACAGCCAATCACAGTTTTCGTGAAAGAATAGCCAGATGTCTGGTCATATTAAATGGTTTGGCGAACCGCTTAAAGGTGGCACCGTCGCCATTGGAATTTTCGATGGCGTTCACTTAGGACATCAAGAAATTCTTAACATCTCAAACGAATTTGGCGATCCAGTAACAGTTTTAACATTTGACCCACATCCAACCTCAGTTTTTGCACCAGACCGAACTCCAACAAAACTATTAACTTTAGATGATCGAGCCCACCAACTAATGTTGCACGGAGCCGAGGCTGTGGCGGTGATAAGTTTTGATGCTGAATTTGCGGCACTTTCTCCTGAACAATTTATCGAATCAATATTAATTAAAGAACTAGACGCAAAAAATATCGTGGTTGGTGCTAACTTCACTTTTGGCGCAAAAGCTGCTGGAGATGTAAATTATTTGAGATCAGTTTCCGAGAAGTATGGTTTTACTGTTACCGGAGTCGAATTAGTCGAACACGAACATGGCATTGTCTCCTCAACGCGAATTAGAAAACATTTATTAAATGGCGGCGTAGAAATTGCGCGTGAACTTTTAACTCGACCACATCAATTAATTGGTCCAGTCATTCATGGTGAAGCGCGCGGCCGCGAAATTGGATATCCCACTGCAAACATTGAAGTTGCGTCGAATTCAACTATTCCAAGCGATGGTGTATATGCGGGCTGGTTAACTGTTGGTTTAAACCGTTGGCCAGCTGCAATTTCAATCGGAACCAATCCAACTTTTGCGGGAGTGCGTGGCCGCCAAGTTGAGGCATATGCGTTAGATCGTGATGATTTAGATTTATATGAGCAAGAGGCAATTATTGAATTTGGTTGGCGGCTTCGGGATACTTTGAAATTTGATGGGTTAGACCCGCTATTAATCCAGATGAAAAAAGATTGCGATAAAGCTCGAGATCTCACAAGTTTGAGAGGGTTGGAGTAGCCCGATTTGAGCGGGGGATTGCCACCGATTTCACTCTCGCATGCTCGCGCTGGTAACCTCGGCCCCGAGCGAGTAAGCGTGTTTTCGTGAACCAAACCGGAAACCCTCGTGACTGATGAAGGAGAATGAAATGGCGTTAAAGCCAGAAGTTAAGAAAGAAATTATCTCAAAATACGGTTCTTCGGCATCAGACACAGGAAGCCCAGAAGCTCAAGTCGCTTTACTTTCAAAGCGCATTGAAGAGATCACTGAACACCTACAAACAAATAAGAATGACCACCACAATCGTCGTGGCCTTCTTCTACTTGTAGGTCGCCGTCGTCGAATTCTTCAATACCTAGCAAAAATTGATATCGAGCGTTACCGCGCGATCATCGAAAAACTCGGCATCCGCCGATAAATAAAAACACTAACCCACGGTCCAAAGTATTGGTCCTCGGTAGTGGCTTACGGATTTTGGTATTTGTTTTAGAAAATAGAAAACCCGTGGGCTTCGATCGAAGATCCATTCTTGTGCCGTAGGTTGGTCAAGAAAAAGGAGAGACCCATGGAGGGTCAAGAGCTACATAGCGCCGTTGCAATAATTGATAACGGCAAGTTCGGAAAACGAGAAATTCGTTTTGAAACCGGTCGCCTAGCGCGCCAAGCTGCTGGTACTGCAGTTGTATATGTTGATGACGAGACCATGTTGCTTTCAGCAACAACGGCATCAAAATCCCCGCGCGATTCATTCGACTTCTTCCCACTAACAGTGGATGTTGAAGAGCGTATGTACGCAGTTGGAAAAATCCCAGGATCATTCTTCCGCCGTGAAGGACGTCCATCTGAGGATGCAATTCTTACCTGTCGCTTAATCGATCGTCCATTGCGGCCATCGTTTGTTAAAGGACTTCGCAATGAAATTCAAATCGTTGTAACTGTGATGGCGTTAAACCCAGACCACATGTATGACGTTATTGCTATTAATGCGGCATCAATGTCAACCCAATTAGCGGGATTACCATTCTCTGGTCCGATTGGTGGCGTTCGCGTTGCTTTAATCGAAGGTCAATGGGTTGCATTTCCAAATCACTCACAAGTTGAAAACGCAGTTTTCGACATGGTGGTTGCAGGTCGCGTAACTGCTGATGACGTTGCAATCATGATGGTGGAAGCCGAAGCCACAACTAAGACAATCGATTTAATTGCTGCTGGCGCAAAAGCCCCAACTGAAGAAATCGTTTCCCAAGGCTTAGAAGCTGCAAAGCCATTCATTCGCATACTTTGCGAAGCCCAATCTAAATTAGCAAAAGTTGCGGCAAAGCCAACTGGCGAATTTCCAGTCTTCTTGGATTACCAAGATGATGTTTTTGCCGCTGTTGAAAAATTAGCTAAGGCTGATTTAACTAAAGCGCTAACTATCGTGCAGAAACAAGATCGCGAAACCAAGATTGATGAAGTTACAGCTTCTGTAAAAGAGAAGTTAACTTCTGATTTTGAAGGTCGCGAAAAAGAGATTCCTGCTGCAATTCGATCAGTCACAAAGAAGTTGGTTCGCCAACGAGTACTTCGTGACAAGATCCGTATCGATGGCCGAGGTCTTCGCGATATTCGCGCGTTAACAGCAGAAGTTGAAGTGATCCCTCGAGTTCACGGTTCAGCTCTCTTCGAACGTGGCGAGACTCAAATTCTTGGAGTCACAACGCTAAATATGCTCAAGATGGAACAACAGTTAGATACGTTGAATCCAGAAAACCATAAGCGTTACATGCATAACTACAACTTCCCACCATATTCAGTGGGCGAAACTGGCCGTGTTGGTTCACCAAAGCGTCGCGAAATTGGACATGGAGCACTTGCAGAACGTGCGTTGTTACCTGTTCTGCCGTCACGTTCTGATTTCCCATATGCAATTCGTCAAGTTTCAGAAGCGCTTGGATCAAATGGATCAACATCCATGGGTTCAGTTTGCGCATCAACCATGTCGCTACTTAACGCAGGTGTGCCACTTCGTGCACCAGTGGCCGGTATTGCGATGGGTCTGATCTCCGATGATGTAGATGGCAAAATTGAGTACGTAGCACTTACCGATATCTTGGGTGCAGAAGATGCATTCGGCGATATGGATTTCAAAGTTGCTGGTACAAAAGATTTCATTACTGCTCTTCAGCTAGATACTAAATTAGATGGAATTCCAGCAAGCGTTCTTGCAGGTGCGTTGCACCAAGCTAAGGAAGCTCGGCTCCACATTCTCGATGTAATGAATGAAGCGATTGATGCACCGGATGAAATTAATCCATTAGCGCCACGCATCATCACGATTCAGATTCCAGTAGATCAGATCGGCGCAGTGATTGGTCCAAAGGGCAAAGTCATTAAGCAGATCCAAGAGGATACGGGCGCTGAAATCAGCATCGAAGATGATGGAACTATATATATCGGTGCAACCGATGGAACTGCTGCGGAAGCGGCACGTGCTCTAATTATCGGTATCGCTGATCCAAAGTTGCCAGAAGTTGGCGAACGCTTTAATGGAACTATCGTAAAGCTCGCTGCATTTGGCGCATTCGTTTCATTACTTCCAGGCAAAGATGGATTGCTCCACATCTCGCAAATTCGTAAGATGCATGGTGGCAAGCGCATTGAAAATGTGGAAGATGTAATGAACGTCGGCGATAAAGTACATGTAGAAATTGGCGAGATTGACCCTAAGGGCAAGCTTTCGTTAATACCAGTACTTGATGATGCTGCCGAAGCATCAGCTGAATAACGTTTCATAACATGACCGTACGCAAAACCGTTCTAGAGAGCGGTTTACGTATTGTCACTGAAGAAGTTGCCGGAGTACGAAGCGCAGCTTTTGGTATTTGGGTAAATGTTGGCTCTCGCGATGAAGCACCATCTGTCGCGGGAGCTTCACATTTTCTCGAGCATTTACTTTTTAAAGCGACTAAAACTCGAAGCGCAATGGATATCTCCTCTGCGATTGAATCAGTCGGCGGCGAGATGAATGCCTTTACCGGCAAGGAGTACACCTGTTTCTATGCGCGAGTAATAGATACAGATTTACCGCTCGCGATCGATGTTATCTCTGATTTGATAACGTCTTCACTTGTCAAAGCTGAAGATGTTGATGCCGAACGCAATGTAGTTTTGGAAGAAATATCAATGCGAGATGATGATCCAAGTGATTTAATCCATGATCTTTTTGCCGAAACTTATTATGGTGATACCCAACTTGGCCGACCAATTTTGGGAACAGTTGAATCAATCAAAGGAATGTCGCGAAATTCAGTCTTTAATTATTACAAGAAGCGCTACCTGCCAAGTGATTTAGTCATTGCGGTAGCTGGAAACTTGAAACATAAGAAAGTTGTAGAACTTGTTGAAAAAGCAATATCTAGAGATGGATTTTTAAGCGTTCCAAAATCTGATTACAACTTGCGCAGCAATACAAAAGTTAAATCGCCAAAAGGTGGGAATGTTGGGATTTTAAATCGCAAAACTGAACAAGCCCATTTATTTATGGGTATGGCCGGGGTAGCTCGCGACGATAGCCGTCGATTTACAATGGGAGTTTTATCTGCAGCGCTAGGCGGGGGCATGTCATCTCGGTTATTCCAGGAAATTCGGGAAAAACGCGGCTTGGCATATTCGGTTTACTCCTACGCTCAACAATTTGCTGGCTCAGGTGTTATTGGTTTTTATGCAGGATGTAATCCAAATAAAGCCACCGAAGTTGTAAAAATTATTCGAGATGTTTTGCACGATGTAGCAGATAACGGTCTAACTCATGAAGAGTTAGCTAGAGCGCAAGGTGCAGTTCGTGGAAGTTTAGTTTTGAGCCAAGAAGATACTGGCTCTCGGATGAGCCGGATTGGGAAAGCCGAGTTGGTTTATGGCGAAAATCTAGGCTTCGATCAGATCTTAAAAGAAGTTTCCAGCGTTTCAGGCGCACAAATTCGCGCCGTTGCCAGCGAGTACTTGACCAAAAGTCCTACCCTTGCCGTAGTGGGACCGTATAAGAGCGGCTCAATATTTGAAAAGGCAATCCGATGATCAAAGTAGGTGTACTCGGTGCAAACGGAAAGATGGGCGCACAAACTGTTGCGACCATAAACGCAGCAACCGATCTTGAACTTGTTGCAGCTTTAGATCTTGGTGACTCAATCGAAACTTTAAAAAAGAGCGGCGCTGAAGTTGTAGTCGATTTCACGCATCCAGATTCAGTAATGGCTAATCTTGAATATGCAATCAATAATGGGATTAACGTTGTAGTCGGCACGACTGGTTTTGATAGTGCGAAACTTGCAAAAGTAAAAGAGCTATTAGCAAAAAACCCTAAAGTTGGCGCGCTTATCGCCCCAAATTTTGGACTTGGCGCAGTCTTAATGATGCAATTTGCGGCACAAGCTGCAAAGCATTTTGAATCGGTAGAGATAATTGAATTACACCATCCAAATAAAGCTGACGCCCCTAGTGGAACCGCAACTAGAACTGCAGAATTGATTACTGATGCACGTAAAGCCGCAAAGCGACCACCGATGCCAGATGCAACCACATCTGCACTTCCTGGTGCACGAGGTGCAAAAGTTGGGGATGTGGCAATCCATTCAGTCCGGTTACGCGGTTTAGTCGCGCATCAAGAAGTGATCCTTGGCGATCAAGGAGAGACGCTTTCAATACGTCATGATTCAATTGATAGAACTGGATTTATGCCTGGCGTTTTATTAGCCATTCATAAAGTAGGATCGCGCCCAGGATTAACTTTTGGTCTCGAAAACTTCCTCGATTTATAGTAGATAGGTAAAAAATGATAACTATGTATACCGCTGATTGGTGCGGAGATTGCATTCGTTCGAAACGTTTGCTTGACTCATTAGAAGTTGCGTGTGATTACATTGATATTGAAGCCGATGAAGCAGCTGCCGCTAAAGTTATTGAAATCAATGGTGGAATGCGATCAATCCCAGTCATAATATTTCCAGATGGAACTCACATGACTGAGCCATCCGATATTGATTTAAGAGCAAAGCTTGAGGCGCTAAAAATTATTTAAAGCCAGTTATAAATCGCAGCGGATGTGATCGCGGCCGAGAATATAACTACTGGAAAAGGTGCCTTAAATTTAAGGGCGATTGCCGCAACCGCAACGCCTGCAATCCGTTGGTCAAAGACAATTTCAGATTTATTTGTGATTGCTTGGACGCCAACTAAGGCCGAAAGCAAAACAATTGGGATCAAGGTGTTAATTCGTTGGACTCGCGGATTAGCTAAAAATGATTCTGGAATTGCATAGCCAAGGTATTTTAAAATATAACAAATCAAACTTGATACTAAAGTTGCTACCCACATTGCACTCATGCTTTTGGTTTCCAGCCAAAGAGAATAGCAAGTAAAACTGTTGCAATAATTGGAACGCCAGCCGGTGCAATCGGAGTAAGTATTAGCGCCATCGCTACTGCGCAGATAGCAAGTAATTTACTTTGCTTATCGATTAGCCGTGGCCAAACTAATCCCAAGAAAGCGGCTGGCACTGCAGCATCTAAACCCCAAGCTGAAGGATTACCTAGCGCCTGTGCACCAAAAGCTCCAAGTAAAGTGAATAGATTCCAAAATACAAATACCCCAATTCCAGTTGCCCAAAATCCATACCGCATTGCCGCTTCACCGCGTGGTTCTTGGGAAATTGCAACACCAGTTGATTCATCAATGGTTATCTGTGCTGCCAATAATTTCTTAAAGCCATGCACATTTAACACTGGCTTCATCCGCATTGAATAAAGTCCATTACGAAATCCAAGTAGGGATCCCGTAGTGATCGCACTCAACGCACTCCCGCCAGCGCCCATGACGCCGACAACTGCAAACTGTGATGCGCCGGAGAAAAGTAATATTGAAAAAAGTGAAGCTTGAATCACAGAGAAGCCATTTGCAACCGCAGCAGCACCGAATGCAATGCCATAAGTCCCAACCGGTAGCGCAACGCTCATTGAGTCTCGGAATACCTGCGCTTTAGATAGTGACACGCGCGCCATTCTGCCTTATCAATCACGGAATCTAGACATTGCTCTAGATAGGGTCACGCTCGTGAGTGAAAATAGCGATAAAGCAGCGATCTTCCGTGATGACGTCACCGTTGAATTAGTAAAAGCAAGTGCAAGTGATGCTGATGTAATTTGGGCGGCCCGTGTCTCAACTGCGGGTGAAAATTCGTTAGATGAGATTAATCAGGACCCTTCAAAATCTGCGGGCTTAATTAATTATTTGGCGCGAGAGCGACATGGTTCACCCTTTGAACATACCTCAATGACATTTTTTATCTCTGCGCCGATCTTTGTTTTCCGTGAATTTATGCGCCACCGAATCGCTTCTTATAACGAAGAGAGTGGCCGCTATCGCGAGCTAAGTCCAGTCTTTTATCTGCCATCGAAAGAGCGCAAACTTGTACAAGTAGGCAAAACTGGCGCGTATACATTTGTTGATGGCACCGCAGAGCAATATGAAATTACAGTGAAAGCAATGAAAGAGAGTTATCTACTTTCATATAGCAATTACCAAAAAATGTTAGAAGCGGGCGTAGCGCGCGAAGTTGCACGAGCAGTTTTACCGGTTGCGCTTTACTCATCAATGTATGTAAGTATGAATGCGCGCGCTTTAATGAATTTCTTATCGCTTCGTACCAGTCGAGAAGGCTCACATTTTCCAAGCTACCCACAACGAGAAATTGAGATGGTTGCCGAGAAAATGGAGCGACATTTTGCAGAACTTATGCCGCTCACATACGGAGCCTTTGAAAAGTCTGGGAGAATTGCACCCTAAAAGCGGTAGCCTTAGGGCATGTTGATTACCCCACCATTTGGTCGGTTGCTTACCGCAATGGTTACGCCATTTAAACCTGATCTCTCAATTGATTGGGCTGGCGTAGAAAAGTTAGCTAACCATTTAATTAGTACCGGACATGATGGCATCGTGGTTAATGGCACGACCGGTGAAGCGCCAACGACTAGTGATGATGAGAAACTTGAAATAATTAAGGTTGTTAAAAAAGCGGTAGCAGGGAAAGCAAAAGTAGTTGCTGGCGCAGGAAACAATGAAACTTCACACTCAGTTGAACAAGCAAAGTGGGCAGCAAATGCTGGCGCTGATGGCTTATTAGTAGTGACTCCTTATTACAACAAGCCGCCACAAGCTGGAATTGAAGCCCATTTTCGCGCAATGGCAGATGCAACTGAGCTTCCAGTGATGATGTATGACATTCCAGGAAGAACTGGAGTTCAAATTGAACCAGACACGATTGTTAAATTAGCAGAGCATCCAAGAATTGCTGCACTAAAAGATGCCAAAGGCGATGTAGCTTCAACTTCATGGGTAATTAAACGTTCTGGAATTCCAGTCTATTCAGGTGACGACATTTTGAACTTACCATTGCTTGCTGTCGGAGCAGTTGGCTTTGTTTCTGTATGTGGCCACACCGTAGGTAAAGAATTGCGCGAAATGTTAGATGCTTGGTTTAGCGGTAATGCGCACCGTGCTACTGAAATTCATCAACAGCTGCTTCCGGTTTATACCGGGACTTTCCGCACACAAGGTGCGATTCTCACGAAGGCAGCTATGACACTGATGGGACTCCCTGGCGGAGTTGTAAGACTTCCACTTGTAAACGCAACTGCGTCACAAATTGAGCAACTTCGTGAGGATTTAAAACTCGGAGGCGTTAAAGTTTGAATCATCCCCACCCAGATTTAGGTTTACCAACAAAGTTAGTTGCTGGTGGATTGCGAATAGTTGCGCTTGGCGGTCTCGGCGAAATCGGCCGCAATATGACGGTGTTCGAAAGCGATGGCAAATTACTTATTGTTGATTGCGGAGTTTTGTTTCCGGAGGAGAATCAACCCGGGATTGATTTAATCTTGCCGGATTTTTCTTACATTAGAGAGCGCTTAAATGATATTGAGGCGATCTTCTTAACCCATGGTCATGAAGACCACATTGGTGCAGTTCCATACTTATTGCGCGAACGTGGTGACATTCCGGTTATTGGAACAGCGCTAACAATCGCATTTATTAAATCAAAATTAAAGGAACGTCGAATCACTGCCATTACTCGTGAAGTCAAAGCCGGCATGCGTGAGAAAATTGGTCCGTTCTCGATGGAATATGTTGCAGTAAACCACTCAATCCCGGATGCACTTGCTGTTGCAATTACTACGAAAGCTGGAACGATTTTACATACTGGCGATTTTAAAATGGATCAATTACCGCTCGATGGTCGCATTACTGACCTCGCAACATTTGCGCGATTAGGAGCAGAAGGTGTTGATCTTTTTATGGTCGACTCGACAAATGCTGATATTCCTGGCTTCACTACTTCCGAACGCGAAATTATGCCAGCGCTCGATCGCGTCTTTAGAAGCACGCGCCGTCGGGTTGTGGTTGCATCATTTGCGTCACACGTTCATCGGATTCAACAGATTATTAATACTGCCGAATCACATAAGCGCAAAGTTATATTTATGGGTCGCTCGATGGTTCGCAATATGAATTTAGCTGCGGAGATGGGTTACTTAACAATTCCTAGCGGAGTTCTTATTGATGAAAAAGAGATGGATAACCACGGCGATAACTTGGTATTAATTTGCACTGGCTCCCAAGGCGAACCGTTAGCGGCGTTATCAAGAATGGCAAATGGTGATCACCAAATTCGAGTTGGTGAAGGTGACACCGTTGTTTTAGCTTCATCCTTGATTCCTGGAAATGAAAATCCGGTTTATCGCGTAATAAATGAGCTAACGCGATTCGGTGCTCGCGTTGTGCATAAAGCGAACGCGCTAGTTCACGTATCTGGACATGCCGCTGCAGGGGAGTTGTTATATTGCTACAACATTGTTAAGCCAAAACATGTTATGCCTATCCACGGCGAATGGCGACATATGCGAGCTAATGCCGAACTTGCGATTCAAACTGGAGTTGCCCGAAAAAATACGGTGATTGTAGAAAATGGCATTGTAATTGACATGGTTGATCATAAAGTTGCGGTTGTTGGTTCGGTACCTTGCGGATTCGTTTATGTTGATGGCCAGAGCATCGGTGACATTACCGAAAGCTCGCTAAAAGATAGACGAATATTGGGTGAAGAAGGATTCATCTCAGTAATTGTGGTAATCGATTCTCAAACTGGAAAAATTGTTGCTGGACCAGATATTCATGCGCGCGGTTTTGCTGAAGATACTGCGCTATTTGATGAAGTGAAATCTAGAATTGAGAAAGCTCTTGCTGCTGCAGTTACTGAAGGAATTAACGGCACGCACCAACTTTCACAAATAATGCGAAAAACTGTTGGCAGTTGGGTAGGCGGCGAACATCGCCGACGTCCGATGATTGTTCCTGTTGTTATAGAAGTATGACGGCGAGCCAAACTGCTTAGGATTTCGCTTTCTAATACGATTAACGCTTATGGCTAAAAAGAAAAGTACTAAATCAAGTGGGTTCTTAGGCGGGATTGCTCGCGCCTTATCTGCTATTTGGCGGGCCATCGCTAAAGCACTTGGTGCAGTAATTAGATTTGTTTCCAGAGGTGTTAAAGATTTAGATCCAGCCCACCAGCGCGATGGCTTTGCCCTTCTACTTTTTATAGCTGGCGTTCTTGCAGCAGCAACAACGTGGTGGCATCTAGATAATTTCTTCGGCCGCGCCATGCACTCATTCTTTTACGGTGGCGTTGGGCGACTTGCGATGGCAACTCCATTAGTACTTTGCTATTTTGCTTTTAGATTATTTAGAAATCCAACAGATAAAGCGGCTAATGGCAGGATAACAATTGGCTCGTTGTTACTAATATTCTCAAGCGCAGCGTTAGCGCATATATTTAACGGTTCAGCTGGAACTGGGGCTACCGCTATGCGCCATGGTGGCGGTTGGATTGGCTATGGAGTTTCAACTCCATTGAAGTATGTAGTTATATCTTCGACGTTAACAACCTTCATCCTTTTCTTATTTTTAGGTTTTGGGTTGTTGGTAGTAACTGCAACGCCAGTCTCCGAAGTTTTTGCGTTAATAAAAAGATTATTTAGCGGCGCAAGTTCTAAAGTTGGTAGCGCGGTTGCCGATCGGCGTGAGCGCAAAATGGAAGAATTCGAAATCTCAGAATCACCGCCTTTCGAATCGCCATTAGTGGTTCAACATCTTGACCATGGCGACTACGACAAAGATTCAGATGAAGATTCCGAGTTAGATGAAGAGAGCTTTGATGAGGAGTTCACCGTTGAAATTCCGGTAGCTACCGGGACGGCTGATGGAAACCCACTTCCAACTCCAACAAAACCGTTACGTCCAGTACAAATGGTGCTCGCCTCAGATGATACTTACGAGCTGCCATCTATGGATTTGTTACGAACTGGCCCAGCTTCAAAAACTAAAAGCAAAGCCAATGATTTGATTGTTGCTGCGTTAACAGAAGTTTTCAAACAGTTCGATATTGATGCAGAAGTAACTGGTTTTATGCGTGGGCCGACTGTGACACGTTATGAAGTAGAACTGGGTTCCGGAGTTAAAGTTGAAGCAATTACGGCGCTTGGGAAAAATATTTCATATGCCGTAGCAAGTAGTGATGTGCGAATCCTCTCGCCAATCCCTGGAAAATCTGCGGTAGGAATTGAAATTCCTAATACTGACCGTGAAATAGTTTCGCTCGGTGATGTGTTGCGCTCTGGTGTTGCTGGAAACGATCATCATCCGATGTTAGTTGCACTTGGTAAAGATGTTGAAGGCGCATTTATCTGTGCAAATTTAGCAAAAATGCCGCATTTATTGGTGGCAGGTGCTACCGGTGCTGGTAAATCTTCAATGATTAACTCACTTGTTACTTCAATTTTAATGCGTTCCACTCCAAATGAAGTTCGGATGATTTTGATTGATCCTAAGCGAGTCGAGCTCACTGCCTACGACGGGGTCCCACATTTAATTGCACCGATTATCACGAACCCAAAGAAGGCAGCTGAATCACTTGCTTGGGTAGTTCGCGAAATGGATATGCGATATGACGATCTCTCTACATATGGATTCCGTCATATTGATGATTTCAACAAAGCTGTTAGAACAGGAAAATTAGCAAACCCTAATTCGTCTGATCGACCACTTGAGCCATACCCGTATCTACTTGTTGTTATAGATGAACTTGCTGATTTAATGATGGTTGCAGCAAGAGATGTAGAAGATTGCATCGTACGTATTACTCAATTAGCGCGTGCTGCTGGAATTCATCTCGTTATTGCAACCCAACGCCCTAGCGTTGATATCGTTACTGGTCTAATTAAAGCGAACGTACCTTCTAGACTTTCGTTTGCAACCAGCAGCTTGGCAGATTCACGAGTCATTCTAGATACACCTGGCGCAGAGAAATTAGTCGGTCAAGGTGATGCATTATTCCTGCCAATGGGCGCGAGTAAAGCAATGCGTATCCAAGGCGCATATGTTTCGGAGCGAGAGATTGAAGCTGTTGTAAATCATGTTAAATCGCAACTTGCACCGGTATATCGAGAAGATATTCTCGCGCCGGTCCGAACTAGAGCGGTAATTGAAGATGACATCGGTGATGATATGGATTTGTTATTACAAGCGGTTGAGTTAGTTATTGGAACGCAATTCGGTTCGACTTCAATGTTGCAACGTAAGTTGAGAATTGGTTTTGCTAAAGCGGGACGGTTGATGGATTTGATGGAGAGCCGTGGAATTGTTGGACCATCCGAAGGATCGAAGGCTCGGACGGTATTGGTAAAACCCGAAGACCTTGCGGGAGTGTTGGCCGTACTCCAGGGGTGATTTCTCTGCTATTAACCCGATATTCATGAACCGAGGTTGATTCAAACCTGGTAATTCCCGTAGGCTAATCATTCCCCGATCGTGAAGGTTAAAAAATGTCATTAGGTTCCGCGCTAAAGAGTGCACGTACTGCAGCGGGATTATCCGTGGAAGAACTTGCAGCGCGTACCAGAATTCGCGGAGCGCTAATCAAAGATTTAGAAAATGATAATTTTGTAAATTGCGGCGGCGACACTTATGCCCGCGGCCATATTCGAGCAATTGCCAGAATTCTTGAGATAGATGGTGCTCAACTTTTATCAGAATTTACTGAATCTTTTGCACCGGAAGAACGGCCAATGATGGATTTGCTAGTGGAAAATAGCGCAGCAAGACCACCTCGCGAAAAGAAACCAATTTCTTGGAAGGCGCTTTCTGGAATTGCTGCTTCCATAGTCGTAGTTGTTGCTTCGGTGCAGTTTGTTGTTGTCATAAATAAATCAAATGAGGGCGTTAAGCCACTTGCACTTAGCGTAACTGCACCAGAAACGAAAGATCCTGCGGTTGCCACAAAAGTAAACGGGGTAAATTTAATTTTAACTGGAGTCAGTGGCGTTTCTTGGATTGGTATTTTTGACAGTTCAAACAACCAGATTTATAGTGGCCGCATTTCCAAAGGTGAATCCCAAGTTTTTACAGATAATCAATCCTTATATGTTGTAATCGGAAATGCTGGAGCGATTAATGTAAATCTAAATGGTGCAGATTTAGGCGTAACTGGCGCGGTAGGTGAAGTTGTGCGGATGCAATTCACTCCAACTGGGTCGACCCAAGGCTAATCCTTAGTTTCGCCACAATTACTTCTCGCTTTACAAGTACTATTCGCCAAATGACCACTCGTACCGTTGCGCTAGTAACTCTTGGCTGCGCCAGAAATGATGTGGATTCCGAAGAGCTTGCTGGCAGATTAGCTGCGGATGGCTGGACCTTGGTTGATGATGCCGCAAACGCTGATATCGCATTAGTTAATACTTGTGGTTTTATTGAAAGTGCAAAAAAGGATTCAATTGATGCGTTAATGCAAGCTCATTCACTTAAGGCCGACGGCAAAGTTCGGGCTGTGGTCGCAGTAGGTTGCATGGCGGAACGTTATGGAACTGAGTTGGCTGCAGCGCTTCCCGAAGCGGATGCAATTCTAGGATTCGATGATTATCAAGATATTTCTAAACGGTTAAATACAATTCTTAGCGGTGGCTCAATTGATGTACATGTCCCACGAGATCGGCGAACTATTCTCCCGATTTCACCGATCGATCGACAAAGTGTTAATGAAGCTACTAAATCTAAATTTGGCCAAGGCGCTAGGTTAATTAGAA
Source organism: Actinomycetota bacterium (assembly GCA_947491605.1). Lineage (GTDB taxonomy): Bacteria > Actinomycetota > Actinomycetes > Nanopelagicales > Nanopelagicaceae > UBA7398. Next base: position 27,035 of record CANLJW010000005.1, read on the forward strand.
AACGGTTAGATAACGCGCCAATTGCGTCGCTAAAAATCGCTTCTGGTTGCGACCGGCGTTGTACATTTTGCGCGATTCCGCAATTTCGCGGTTCATTTGTCTCCAGACCGCCTACCGAGATTATCGAAGAAGCTAAATGGTTAGCGGCTAATGGCGTTAGTGAAATATTTTTAGTTTCAGAAAATACGACTTCCTACGGTAAAGACTTTGGTGATTTGAAGTTGATGGAAGCAATGTTGCCAGAACTCTCCAAGATTGATGGAATCGAACGGATCCGACTCTCGTATTTACAACCCGCCGAAATTAGACCGACGCTCTTACAAGCGATGGTGTCGACGGAAAAAGTGCTGCCTTACTTTGATATCTCATTTCAACACGCAAGCGGACCTTTGCTTCGAAGAATGCGGCGTTTTGGCGACTCCGAAAAGTTCTTACTTTTGTTGTCGCAAATCCGTGCGCTCTCACCAGCAGCTGGAATTCGATCTAACTTTATCGTTGGATTCCCCGGTGAAACCGAAGCCGAGTACGAAGAACTCAAGAGTTTCATAATCGAATCTAGATTGGATGCGATCGGAATATTCGGATATTCCGATGAAGATGGCACCGAAGCGCTAACTTTGGAAAACAAAGTTGATCAAGATCTAATCAATGAACGGGTCTCCGAATTAGCAACGCTTACCGAAGCGTTAACCTATGAACGTGCGGAAGCTCGGATAGGCGAGCGGGTGCGCGTATTGATTGAAGATGAAGCGGCACAAGAGGGGCGAGCCGAACACCAGGGTCCGGAAGTAGATACTTCGACCTTCATTACATCCCCAGGGCGTCCTACCGCTGGTTATAAAGTTGGCGACTATGTTGATGCAATTGTCACCGATATTGCTGGTGCAGATTTGGTAGCACAGCCGTTGTGAAGAATTTAAACTTACCAAATTCGCTAACCATAATTAGAATTTTAGCGTTGCCATTTTGCGCTTATGCACTCTTTAAAAATGGTGGTGATGATTCAACCTGGCGAATTATTGCTTGGACGCTTTTTTTCATCGTTGGAATGACCGATACTCTTGATGGAAAAATCGCGCGGAGCCGTAATCAGATAACTCCTCTCGGAATTTTCCTAGATCCAATTGCAGATAAAGCTTTCATCGGAACTGCACTTATTGGACTTTCGATTCTTGGTGATATGCCCTGGTGGGTTACGATTTTCATACTAAGTAGAGAAATATTGGTCACATTACTCCGGCTGGTTGTAATTAAGCGCGGCGTGATTTCAGCAAGTCGAGGTGGCAAAATTAAAACGCTGACGCAGAATTTTTCAGTCGGCTTTTACATTTTGCCGTTACCTACTTTTCTATTTTTGCCACGCGACATTTTTCTAGGAGTCGCTTTGCTATTGACGCTTGTTACCGGGATTGACTACCTAAAAAAAGCGATCTCAAAGTAGTGAATAGCCCAATCCAAAAATTATCTGAAACTATAGTTAAAATGCTAACGCTCCGCGGGGAAACGATTTCTACTGCCGAATCCATTACCGGGGGGCTAATTGGCGGAGCAATTACGGGGGTTCCAGGATCTTCGGAAGTTTTCTTAGGTGGGGTAATTTCTTATTCAAATCAAATGAAAAAAGATGAACTCGGAATCACTGCTGCTGATATTAAAAAAGTTGGCGTTGTTTCAGAGGCGATTGCAGTGGCGATGGCGCTCGCAATCCAGAAGCGAACTAAAAGTACTTGGGCAATTTCAAGTACCGGTGTTGCTGGCCCAGGACCTGTTGATGGCATACCCGCAGGAACGGTTTGGATTGCAATCGCTGGACCGAAAATCGCCCAAGGAATTGAATTATCAATCGCTGGAAAGCGAGAAATTGTGCGCCTCGGCGCGGTAGAAAGCGCGCTTGGCGCATTTGAGCGTATTCTTAGCGCCACTAAGTTGGCCAAGCGAAAGTAAACGAGTGAAAGGAGCGGTTATGGAATTAATGCGTACCCATATCGGTCAATCACTTCGTGCTGCTCGAGTAGAACAAGGTCGAACCCTTCGAGCTGTCGCATCAGATGCTCGAGTTTCGCTCGGTTATTTATCTGAAGTTGAACGTGGTCGAAAAGAAGCTTCATCAGAGTTATTAAATGCAATCTGTACTGCGCTCAACCTCTCACTTTCCACAGTACTTACGGACGTCATCGAATTGGTGAAACGTCACGAGACCCCAGTACTTACCGTCGTTCCAACATCTGAAGCTGAACTTTCAGATGTCAACGCAGCGTAAGTACAATTGTGGCAGAACCAATATTTCGCGCTACCTATCAACACCAGAGCGGCATACATAGACGTACTCGAAGTGCAATCTTGGAAGCAGCGCAATCTTTAGTTAATGATTTTGGATTGCATCATACAAACATGATTGATATTGCAGATCGTGCCCAAGTTTCTAGGGCTTCTTTATATAACCATTTTCGAGATAAGAACGAAATTTTTATTGCGCTTCTAGAATCAGAAGTTGATCGAATTGCCGCGCTCGCCAAAGTTTCTGGCTCCCGTGCCGAATCTCTCTATTTCATTTCAAGAGAAATATCTACACATGGAGCGCTCCGCTCTGCTCTCGAACACGATCCAGCTGCAATCGCAATAGCGCTCTCTTCCCGAGAACATGATTTATGGGTTCGAATTTATCGACACCTTGCCGAGATTTTTGCATCTGATGCAGTCGGCGTTGGAATGATTGTTCGCTGGCTACTCGGCCAAGTAACTGCTCCGCTTTCCGAAGAACACTCTAAGTTGCAAGCTGATCGATTAATTCGCGCGCTTTCTTAAGCAAGCTACTTTTAAATGCGTAATACAGAATTGCGGCGTCGCATGGCGGAGTATCTCGGTGAAGACTGGGCTCCTTCGTACGCAAAAGATATTGTGCACGCAGAATTAGGTGGTCATACCGTTGAGGAAGCGTTAGCAATTGGGACTGAACCTGGTGATATTTGGCGAGCAATCTGTCGCCATAATCCAGATGTGCCAAAGCACCTGATTTAACCTATTAGGATTTAACTAATCGAAAGGCGCTCTTAAATGCAAGATTTGAATTCTGTTATGGCCAAGGCTGTCACGGCGCGCGAAAGTTTTCGCAAATGGGATGCTTTCCAAATAATTACGCTCCTAGAAGCAATTGCTAACAAATTAGATGGCGCAGCATCGGAATTAATTCCACTTGCAGGAAAAGAAACAAATTTAACAGAAGTGCGTTTGACTGGCGAAGTTGGTCGAATGTCGGGACAGTGGCGCCACATGGCTGCAGTATTAAAAAAAGGTGATTACTTAGGAACGGTAATTGATAGCGCAGACCCAACGTTGCAACCACCTCGACCTGAACTTCGCAAAACCACCGTGCCACTTGGAATTGTGGGTGTTTTTGGCGCCAGTAATTTCCCATTTGCATTCGGTGTAGGTGGTTGTGACACAGCGTCTGCAATTGCTGCGGGATGTCCGGTAATTATTAAAGCTCATCCTGGACACATAGAAACATCTAGAAAAGTTTTTGCATTAATGCAAGCCGCAGCTAAATCTGTTTCAGCCCCTGACGGTTTATTTAATATGGTTGAGGATTTTGAAGCTGGTGTGGAATTTGTGAAGCATAAAGATGTTAGCGCTGTTGCTTTTACTGGCTCGACTCTAGGAGGCCGAGCGCTATTTGATATTGCCCAATCAAGAAAAGATCCGATTCCTTTTTATGGCGAATTGGGAGGTCTTAATCCAATTTTTGTTACCGAAGAAGCTTCCGCCAAAAATGCGACAACCATTGCGCAAGGATTCTTAGATTCGGTGAATTTAGGAGCGGGGCAATTTTGCACTAAACCTGGTTATCTAATCTTGGTAAACGGCGATTTAGTTCGTAATGAGATTGTAAATCTTGTACCAAATATTGCAACCCACGCGATGTTAAATGCAAAAATTCGAGCAGCGCACGATTTAAATCGAAGCGCTTATGCTGGGTTGCCATACGTTAAATTATTAGCGCAAGCAGTACCCGCTAGCGCTGAAGTTGAGTTGATTACTATTTTTGAAATCTCTGGCGAAGATCTATTGGCAAACCAAGAAGTTACTTTAAAAGAAGTATTTGGTCCAACCGCAGTAGTAGTTAATTGCGCCAGTAATGATGAGGCGCTTGCAATTGCAAACGCATTCCACGGCACGCTAGCTTCGGGAATCCATGGTGAGGCTAATGACAAAATAATTTCACTTGGCTTATTGGATGTTTTAGTTCGAATAAGTGGGCGAATTATTTGGAATAGTTGGCCAACCGGTGTTGCCGTAACTTGGGCAATGCATCACGGTGGCCCATATCCCGCAAGTACAAACTCACTTTTCACATCAGTTGGCGCTGATAGTATAAAAAGATTCCGTAGGCCAGTTGTATTTCAAAATATGCCAACTGAGTTGTTGCCTACCGAACTTAAATAAAACTTAAACTAGAAAACCCGCTGGGAACGGATCGCTTGGATCTAGCGTCCATGTTGCTTCACCCATAACCCAAGCGCGACCAGTAATAGTTGGCACAATTGCGGGCAAGCCAGCAACAGTTACATGTTCTTTAACCCGGCCTTCAAATTGGGAACCAATCCATGATTCATTAATCAATACATCGCCATCTTTAAATTCGCCGCGAGCAACCATTTGGGCCAGCCGCGCGCTAGTGCCGGTACCACAAGGGGAGCGATCAAACCAACCAGGGTGAATTGCCATTGCATTCTTCCAATGTAATGAGTTTGCGCCAGGTGCAATGAAATCTATGTGGTGACAGATTGCAATATCTGGATTCTCCGGGTGAACTGGGCGATTTTGTTCATTGATCGCATCTGAAATTGCCAAACCTGCATTTAGAAAAAGTTGACCATTCTCTCGTTTAAATTCAATTCCAATTCGATCAATCGGAATTATTGCGTAGAAATTTCCACCGAAAGCAATGTCATATTTAATTTTCCCATATCCAGGAACATCGACTATTTGATCAAGTTGATATGAGAACGAAGGAACATTTGTAAGCGTTACTTTTTCAGCTTTGCCATCTTTTACCTGCACATCAACGATTACAAGACCTGCAGGGGTATCAAGTCGTACCGTGGTTATTGGTTCGATAACGGGTACTAAACCCTTTTCAATTAATACTGTGGCAACTCCGATTGTGCCGTGGCCACACATCGGTAGGCATCCAGAAACTTCAATGAAGACCACGCCCCAATCCGCATCAGGTCGGGTAGATTTTTGAAGTATGGCACCACTCATTGCAGAATGTCCGCGAGGTTCGTACATTAACCATTGTCGGATTTCATCCATATGCTCCATAAAATAGAGCCGTTTTTCAAACATGGTCGCACCTGGAATCTCTTCGATTCCACTTATAACTACCCGAGTTGGCATCCCTTCAGTATGGGATTCCACCGTTGTAACGGTGCGCAAACTCTTACCCATTCTTACTTACGGTTTCGATAAAAAGCTAACGCTTGTTCAATATCTTTCTGGCATTGAGCCAAATCTGTAGCAGGTAAAGGTAATCGAGGTAACCGAGTTGGTCCGCCGTAACGACCAACAACATCCATAGCTAATTTAATTGCAGTAATAAACTCTTTGCGACTATCCCAATTAAATAGATTATGCACGGCAGCATAGATTGGACGAGCTTCCGCATATTTTCCCGCAATGCAAAGATTGTAAAGTTCTACTGATTCTTTAGGAAGCGCATTTGGAAAACCAGCAATCCAACCAACAACGCCACCAGTTGATAGCTCTACTAGAACATCATCGGCTCCAACTAGAACTTCAATCCGTGGCGCGTGATGATGAATCTGCCAGACGCGACGGACATCTCCAGAAAATTCTTTAATTGCAACTACATTTTCACAACTGTCAGCAATCTTTGCCACAAGTTGTGGAGTTAAATCAACCTTGGTATCAAATGGATTGTTGTAAGCAATAATGGGAATACCAACTTTATTAACTTCTTTATAGTGTGCAATAACTTCGGCTTCATCAGCGCGGTAAGCATTTGGTGGCAACAGCATTACCGATTTGGCGCCCATTTCAGCAGCTTGTTCAGTCCAACGGCGTGATTCTGTTGCGCCATATGCAGCTACACCAGGGATGACTTGGAAACCAGCCGGAGCTGCTTCTAGCGCCACTTTAACAATTTGAGTGCGTTCTTCTGCTGACAAGACTTGGTACTCACCAAGTGAACCATTTGGAATAACACCGTCAACGCCATTATCTGCCTGCCACTTAACGTGCTCGGCATATTTATCAAAATCTATTGATAGATCAGCGCGGAATGGGGTTGCGGTTGCGGTTAATACGCCATGCCAAGGTTTCTTCTCTGAGTTAGCCATGCCCGAACCTTATTCGCCGTTCGCTAGAAGTTCAATTGAAATCGGGGTAATGATTGGTCGATTACCTACCGAAATGCGTTCTTTATCGGAAATATCAGATGGCGAGATACCAGACTCATTTGCAACTAAATCCACCACAAATCTGCCGCAGATTCGCCCTTGGCACATTCCCATTCCGCATCGTGAAAGTAATTTCGCAGTGCGTGAATCAGTGGCACCAAGCTCGGTTACTGCAAACTTCAATTTCGAATATTTTACTTCTTCGCAACGGCAGATAATAGTTTCATCAGTTAGCCAACCGCGCCATCCCGATTTAACTGGATAAGAATTGATTAGCGCGTCCGCAAATTTATGTTTTTTAGCTTTTGTTTTGCGATGATCATCTGATATTTCTGCTTTGCAACCAAGATAAATTGCAGCGGCTAACCCAGCTATAACACCTTCGGCAATTGAAAGTTCAGAACCCCCAATGCCGGTAATTTCACCTGCTGCAAAAATTCCCGCAATTGAGCTCTGTTGATTTTCATCGACGCTGACTGCTACACCTTCATCTTTTGTAACAAATTGTTTTAGCAAAAGTGCACCAGCAAGTGATGTGTCCGCGGTAAATCCCCATCCGATTGCAGCGAGGTCGCATTTAACTCGATCTATTTTCTTAATTTTAAAGTTACTATCTATTTTTGCAATACTTACTGATTCTAATTCACCATCTTTATTTGCATGGGCAGCAACCACGGCGCGCTTAAATTTTGGTCTAACCCCAAACTTATTGAAAATAGCGATGTAGTGTGCAGCTTCGCCTATTTTTGATAAGTTCTGGATAAGTGTAGGAAAAGATTTAAGCCAACGAAGCGGTGAGTTAGCTTCTAATAATTCAACAACTTCACAACCAATTTGAGCTAGCCCTGCAGCTACTGGCAGAAGAAATGGTCCGGTTCCAGCAACAACAACTCGTTTGCCGGCAGCAACTCCATGGCCTTTTATAAGTGATTGTGCGCCGCCCGGTGTCATAACGCCGGGAATATCCCAGCCAGGAAATGGCAGGGTTCGATCGTAAGCACCGGTAGCCAAAACCAGCGCTTTAGATGTAATAATTTTTTCTACACCCTTGGTAATCAAGCGCAAAGTAGTTGCACCATCTTCATGGGTAGCGCTCCAAATTTCAGCACCGCTCCAAATTTCAATTTTGGGATGATTTGCAACTGCTGAAATTAATAAGAGCCCGGTATCTAAATCTAGATGTAACTCAGATTGCTCCAACCAAGTTTCAGGGAGGTGGCGCCAATATTGGCCGCCAAGTTTTGAATTGCTATCAATAAGCAAGACTGATGCACCAGCGAGGGCAGCATTAAGTGCAGCCGACAAACCAGCAGGTCCACCACCCACAACTACAACCCTTACTTGTTCTGGTTTCATGCGCCACCTACTTGCGTTCTAACAACCATGTTTGCTTTGGCTTCAGTAATACAGGCACGTTGATTTGGTGCGCCATCGATAACGACTAAACAATCAAAACAAACGCCAATGCCACAGAACATGGCACGAGGTTTCTTTTCAAAACGCGTTACACGTAAGACACGATCGCCCGCTTCTAACAACGCAGCTCCAACAGATTGGCCCGGGATTGCGGAAACTTCTAAATCGTTAAAGGTAAAAGTTATCGAAGCGCTTGGTTTAGCTAGCAACGTGAACACCTGCACTTGGATCTTGATTCATAAAACGTTTTGGTGAAAATGGCGTTGGATCCATAAATGGCGTTTTTCCAAGAATCTCGGCGGTAATTAGCTCTGCAGTAGCAGGCGCTAACACGATGCCCGCACCTTCATGTCCAGCAGCATGCCAAAGCCCTGAAATATTTCCATCTTCACCAATGACTGGTAAATGGTCGGGTGCATATGGTCTAAACCCTCGATAAGCACGGAGTAATTGCACCTCTTTTAAGATTGGGAATACTGATATTGCTTGCCGAGCAAGTTGGCGGAGAATTGGAATTTCGAATTCACTTTTGAATCCAACTCGCTCACGACTTGCACCAATTAAAATCGTACCGCTAGCAGTTCCTTCAACCACAGCACTTGATTGCAGATCGGCTTCACCGCTTGCGATATTTGCAACATAGTCGGCGTCGTAAACTTTATGAAATATCAATTCCGGTGCCGGCACAGTAACTAAAATGAAACCACGGCGAGGGGCAATAGGTAAATAAGAGCCCGCCAACTTTGCAATATCGCCTGCCCAAGTTCCAGTTGCATTTAAGACGATCGGAGATGCATAAGTATTCTTATTTGTGGTTAATCCAGTTACTTGACCATTCTTAGAATTAATTGCAATTACGTTTTCACCCTGTATGAATTCGCCACCACGTTTTTTTACGGCACGAATCATCTGTGCTGCCGCCAACATTGGTTGGCATTGCGCATCTTGCGGATAATGAACACCATACTCAATAGTTGGCGAGATATGTGGTTCTAATTTTCTTAACTCAGCGGCGTTTACTTCCCTGGCATCAATTCCATTTTCACGCTGTGCTTTAGCTAATTTCTTTAAGCCAGCAATTCCAGTTTCACTTCGCGAAATAACCACCCCGCCTTTGCCATCCAATTCGAAGCCGCCACCGATATCTTCATTTACTTCAAACCAAGCATTTCGGGAACGGAGCGCAAGTGTTAACTCCGGACTTGGCTCTTTATCGGAAACTAAAATATTTCCTTCACCAGCTCCAGATGTACCGCTGGCCACAGGGCCGCGATCAATGATTAGGACCCGCAGCCCAGCATTTGTTAAGGCGAGTGCGCACGATGCACCAACTACACCAGCGCCAATCACGATGACATCGGGGGAGTTCACGCCTTAAATCTACTCGCGGCGTGTCTAAGTGGCTCATCTAGCATTAGAACAGATGTTCGGGTAATCTACTCATACCCAACCAAAGCGGTTCCACAGTTCCGTTAGGCCTAGCTCCTAACCGTCAGTGGCATTCCGTACCTTTTGGACAAACAACGCTTGAAAAGCGATAAGTGAAAAGGAAGAGGTAAATCGTGGCTAAAGAAGCCAAAGAGTCGAACGAACCTACGAGTCGTTCAACCGAGAAACAAAAAGCCCTAGATACAGCACTTGCCCAAATCGAGCGTCAGTTTGGTAAGGGCGCTGTGATGAAGATGAGCGAGCGATCAATCGCCGCAATTGAAGTTATCTCGACCGGTTCGGTCACCTTAGATATCGCACTTGGCATTGGTGGTTTACCACGAGGCCGCGTTGTTGAAATCTATGGCCCAGAATCATCGGGTAAAACCACGCTAGCGCTTCATGTAATTGCTAATGCTCAAAAAGCTGGCGGAATTGCAGCATTTATCGACGCAGAACATGCATTCGATGCAGAGTACGCAAAGAAACTCGGCGTTGATATTGATGCGCTACTTGTTTCACAACCAGATACTGGTGAACAAGCTTTAGAAATTATGGATATGTTAATTCGTTCTGGCGCACTTGATGTTGTTGTCGTTGACTCGGTTGCAGCTCTTGTACCACGCGCTGAAATTGAAGGCGAGATGGGCGATAGCCATATGGGCTTACAAGCTCGCTTGATGTCGCAAGCGCTTCGAAAAATTACTGGCGCACTTCATCAATCTAAGACCACTGCAATTTTCATTAATCAACTCCGCGAAAAAATTGGTGTTTTCTTTGGATCACCAGAAACTACAACTGGCGGTAAAGCACTTAAGTTCTACGCATCAATTCGATTAGATATCCGTCGTATTGAAACTCTAAAAGATGGCCAAGATGCTGTTGGTAACCGTACCCGCGTCAAAGTTGTCAAGAACAAAATGGCGCCACCATTTAAGCAAGCAGAGTTCGACATTCTTTACGGTCACGGTATTTCTCGCGAAGGCGGGCTACTTGATCAAGGTGCCGAGCTTGGCATTGTTAAGAAATCTGGAGCTTGGTATACCTATGAAGGCGACCAACTCGGTCAAGGAAAAGAGAACTCCCGTCAATTCCTTATCGATAATCCAGATTTAGCAAACGATATCGAAACCAAAATTCGCGCCCACTTTGCGGTAACTGAATTCGATCCTGCGCTAGTTGCAGCGATTGATGAAGCTGCAGCGGACGTTGACTTCTAAAACCGTCGAGAGCGATCCCTACTCTTTAGCCGAAACGATTGCGTTAATCGCACTCGGACCTCGCGCAAAGAGTAGGGGCGAACTCTTCGCTCATTTGAAAAAACGTGGCATCCCAGAAGATATTGCTAATGCCGTTCTATTTCGACTGCAGGAACAAGGGTTAGTAAATGACGAAGAGTTTGCCCGTGCCTGGAGTGAATCAAGACAACGTGCGAAGAAATTATCGAAACGTGTCATTGCATCAGAGTTACAAGGTAAAGGCGTTTCATCTGATGTGATTGAGATCGTAATCGCAGAGATTGATGAGGAGGGCGAATATGAAAATGCCCTTGAATTTGCAACCCGAAAATTGCGCTCGGTATCTCGGTTTGAAACTGAAGTTATTTATCGAAGAGTCCATAGCGCCTTAATGCGAAAAGGTTATGGCTCATCTCTGATTAATCGGGTGCTCCGAGAATTAGATATTTCGCCTCGTTAGCGGACCAGCAATAAGATTGCGGCTATGTCCGCGCCTCGTACCTATGTAATTCAAACTCTGGGTTGCCAGATGAATGTGCATGATTCTGAGCGAATTGCGGGCTCGCTAGATGCAGCTGGTTACTTGCCAGCGAAAGATGGCATTGACCCAGATTTAGTTGTTTTCAATACATGTGCAGTTCGAGAAAATGCCGATAATAAACTTTACGGTCAACTCAGCTTCTTAGCGCCGGATAAGAAAGCCCGCCCGGGCATGCAGATCGCTGTTGGTGGCTGTTTAGCTCAAAAAGATCAAGGAAACATTATTGAGCGAGCGCCTTATGTAGATGTGGTTTTTGGGACTCATAATGTTGGTTCACTTCCGATGTTGTTAGAACGCGCTCGAATTGAGGAAGAGTCGCAAGTTGAAATTTTAGAAGCGCTTGAGCATTTCCCATCAACGTTGCCAGCTCGCCGTCACTCGGCATTTTCAGCTTGGGTATCAGTCTCGGTGGGTTGTAATAACACTTGCACTTTCTGCATTGTGCCAGCGCTTCGTGGTCGCGAAAAAGATCGGCCGGCAAGTGATATTTTGAAGGAAGTCCGGACATTAGTAGATCAAGGCGTTACTGAAATTACGCTATTGGGCCAGAACGTTAATGCTTACGGCGTTGATTTCAATGATCCCACAGCATTTGCGAAGTTACTAAGAGAGTGCGGCAAAGTAGACGGTTTAGAGCGAGTTAGATTCATGTCGCCGCATCCGCGAGATTTCACCGATGATGTAATTGCAGCGATGGCCGAAACCGAAAATGTGATGCCACATCTACACATGCCGTTGCAATCTGGCTCTAATTCAATTCTGCAAGCGATGCGTCGCTCATATCGAACCGATCGTTATCTTGGGATTATCGAAAAAGTTAGAAGTGCAATGCCAGCGGCAACAATTACTACCGACATAATTGTTGGATTTCCCGGAGAGAGCGAAGCAGATTTCCAAGGAACGCTAGATATCTGCACGCAGGCTAGGTTCTTAGCTGCCTACACATTCCAGTATTCAAAACGACCTGGCACACCTGCCGCCACAATGGCTGGCCAAGTTCCGGAATCAGTTGTTGCCGAGCGTTACACCAGGTTGCATGAATTCCAGAGCGCAATTTCGCTCTCAGTAAATCAAGAACTGGTTGGTAAGAACGCCGAAGTCTTAGTTTCAGAATATGAAGGACGTCGCGATGGTGGCAAAGATCGAATGAGTGGCCGTTCTAAAGATTTCCGGTTGGTGCATTTCGATATCGACCCAGCAAATTCGCCACGTCCTGGTGATTTAGTAACTGTTGAGATTGGTGCGGCCAAAGCTTTCTTTGTTACTGCAACTGGGCTACCAAAAGAGGTTAAACGTTCACGCGGCGGCGATGCTTATGAAGCGCGGGTAGCAGAAGCGAAGAGCACTGGCGTAATGCTGGGGATTCCTACTTTGCCAAAGTACAACTTTTAATATGACGTTAATTGTAATTTGTGGTGCAACTGCGACCGGAAAGAGTGATTTAGCAGTTGTGCTAGCTAAGGAAATAAAAGGCGAGATCGTTAATGCAGATTCAATGCAGCTTTATAAAGGGATGGATATCGGAACTGCAAAACTTTCACTCGAAGAGCGGCACGGTATTCGGCATCATATGCTCGATATTTTGACGGTTAATCAAGATGCAACGGTTGCGCAGTATCAAGAATTAGCCAGAGCAAAAATTGATGAGTTACTGAAAGCAAAAATTCCAGTAGTAGTCGTAGGCGGGACCGGCCTTTACATTAAAGCGATTTTAGATGATCTAAATTTTCCAGATACCGATCCAATTGTGCGCGAAAAAATTGCGCTAGAAGCGCTCACTCTCGGCGGGGATGTAATGCATGCTCGGCTTAGCGAATTAGATCCCGCAGCAGGTTTTGCAATTCCAAAAGAGAATGTTCGAAGAGTTGTGCGCGCACTAGAAGTAATTGAAATTACCGGAAAGCCTTACACCGCGAATTTGCCGCGTGAAGGTAGTACGAAATACCCATTTGCAAAGCAATTTGGGCTAGCTCTTGATCGAATAAAATTGCAAGAGCGGATAGATGCCCGGGTGGATCGAATGTGGGAACTTGGACTAGTCGCTGAAGTACGCGATTTAATTAAGGAAGGCTTATTAGATGGGCGAACCGCGCAAGCGGCGCTGGGTTATGCCCAAATTATTAAATTTGCAGAAGGCGAGATGGATGAAATTGAAGCAATGGCAGAGACGAAACGAACCACTCGGCAATATGCCCGGCGCCAAGAAACCTGGTTCTCTCGCGATGAGCGAATCCAATGGATAAATCCAGCACCAATCACTAGCCTGCTAGAAACAGTGCTTTCATCTACGATTGGCAAAGATGAGTAACTCACTGATAGGTACCTACGGACACGGCACTGAAAATGACTTTGTCTTGCTCTTTGATCCAAACGATGAAAATAATATTTCTTCAAAACAAGCCGCCGCAATTTGCAATCGTGAAACTGGGATTGGCGCAGATGGTTTAATCCGAATTATTAAGCGCGCTGATAAATGGTTTATGGATTATCGGAATGCAGATGGTTCAATAGCTGAAATGTGCGGTAATGGCATCCGAGTAATGGCGCGATATTTGGTTGATCGGGGCCACCAAGCTTCTGGAATTTTTTCAATCAACACTAGAGACGGTGCAAAATACTTAGCCTGTCCAGATACTGGAGATATCTCAGTAAACCTTGGCAAAGTTGCGCAAGAAGCGGGCGAGATCACTGCAGCAAATAATGGCAAAGTGTGGAGCGGTTTAAATATCAATGCTGGCAACCCGCATGCCGTCGTTTTCGTTGACGATATTTCCGAAGTTGGGGATTTAAAGCATCCGCCGGTGGTTCGTCCAAAAGAAACTTACCCAGAAGGCGTAAACGTTGAGTTCGTACAATTCCTAGAAAATGGTGAACTTGCAATGCGAGTCCACGAGCGCGGTAGCGGCGAAACTCGCTCTTGTGGAACAGGCACATGCGCGGTCGCACTCGCCGCAACCATCAAAAAAGGCGCGAATTTACCGGCTAAATGGGTAATAAACCCACCAGGTGGCCGATTAGTTGTTGAGATTGATGGCCATTCAAATGCCACCTTAAGCGGGCCAGCAGTGCTCTTAGAAGATCATGATTTGGGACCATTTCTTGGCTAAAGATTTTAATGAAGACGAGTTCGAAGCGATGTTGGCTGAGAACGCAAGAGTTACTGCCGAATTTGATGAAGCTGAATTTAAACCCGATCAATTTGAATCAACCCAACAAGACTTAAGCGATCGAGCGGCACTTCGCCGGGTTGCTGGGTTATCTACCGAACTTACCGATATCTCCGAAGCCGAATATCGCCAACTTCGATTAGAGCGCGTAATTTTAGTTGGAGTTTGGACTGAGGGCACAGTTGTAGACGCCGAGAATTCAATGGCTGAATTAAAAGCGTTAGCTGAGACCGCTGGATCCACGGTATTAGAAGCGTTAATTCAACGGCGCGATAAACCAGATTCGGCAACTTTTATCGGCTCGGGAAAAGTTCAAGAATTAAAAGCTGTAGTTAATTCTTCTGGAGCAGATACCGTGATTTGTGATGGCGAATTAAGTCCATCCCAGCTTCGAAATCTCGAAGATAAAGTCAAAGTAAAAGTTGTAGATCGGACTGCGTTAATTCTTGATATTTTTGCGCAACACGCAAAGAGCAAAGAGGGTAAGGCCCAAGTAGAGCTAGCCCAGATGAGTTATTTACTACCGCGGCTACGAGGTTGGGGCGATTCACTTTCGCGCCAAGCAGGTGGAATCGGTGGCCGTGGTCCAGGTGAAACTAAAATCGAAGTAGACCGACGTCGAATCCGAGACAAGATGGCAAAGTTAAATCGCGAAATTGGCGAGATGAAAGTTTCGCGCGACACCAAACGGCAAGAACGCCGCCGAAATTCAATTCCCTCCGTTGCAATTGCTGGATATACAAATGCTGGTAAATCTTCGTTACTAAATCGATTAACAAATGCTGGGGTATTAGTCCAGAACGCACTATTTGCCACGTTAGATCCCACCGTACGTAAAACCCAAACACATGAAGGTCGGATTTATACCCTCAGCGATACTGTTGGTTTTGTTAAACATTTGCCTCATCAATTAATTGACGCATTTAAATCAACTCTTGAAGAAGTTTCTGGCGCTGATTTAATAGTTCATATTGTTGATGGCTCACACGCTGATCCAAAAGGACAGATAAAAGCAGTACGTGAAGTTATCCGTGAAATTGGTGGCGATAAAATTCCTGAAATAATCGCGATAAATAAGGCTGATATTGCTGATTCTGAAGTGATGATGGAGTTACTTCGCGAAGAACCAGATGCATATGCAATCTCAGTACATACCGGTTTTGGAATCGAGACTTTAGTACGGGCAATTGAAACATCACTGCCAAGGCCGCGAGAAGAAGTCCGGGTGTTACTGCCGTATGAACGCGGCGATTTAGTTAGCCAAATTCATGAGCACGGCGAAATTATTAGCGAGGAGTACTTGCCAGAAGGTACTGCGCTCCATGCGAGAGTTGATGGTGCGCTCGCGCACGTGCTTGTTAAATATAAATCCTAGATAGTAATTAGCGAACTGAGCGAAGTACCGCTGTTACCTTGCCAAGGATTTCGGCGTTCTCTCCAGAGATAGGTGAGTAGTTATCGTTTGCCGGGAGTAACCAAACGTGGCCATCTTTTTTGGAGAAAGTTTTAACGGTTGCTTCGCCATCGATCATGGCCGCAACGATCTCGCCCTTTTCACAAGATTTTTGGGAGCGGATAACCACGAAATCGCCATCGCAGATCGCGACATCGATCATGGAGTCTCCAACAACCTTCAACATAAATAGTTCGCCTTCGCCAACTAATGAAACTGGCAGCGGATAGAGCTCCTCAATCTCTTGCGTTGCAGTGATTGGTCCACCTGCGGCAATTCGACCGACTAGCGGCACGTTATGGGTTCGCTCTGGGGTGATTGAGTTATGTGAGTTTTCGCCAGGAAGTAGAACTTCAAGAGCTCGACCTCTAGATGGATCGCGACGGATAAAGCCTTTCACTTCTAGTGCTTCGAGTTGATATTTCACACTTGATGGGGAGGAGAGGCCAGCGGCTTCGCCGATTTCACGCATTGATGGCGGATATCCATTTGCCTCCATGGCGCGCTTAATCGCAAAGAGGATCTTCGCTTGGCGTGGGGTTAGGCCATGCTCATCGGTAGGGCCATCTGGGAGTTCGGTTACCTTGCTTTTGTTGGGCTTGCTGACTTTGCTCATAACTATAGGTTAGAACAAAATTGCTAAATAATCAAACAAATGTTCTAAATTGACTTGCGAGTGTCGGTGGTGGGGTGTACCTTCTGTATTAGAACAGGCGTTCGAACACTATCCCCAGTGATCGACCAAGGCCGGTTAGATATAAAGCAGGAGAGAAAATGTCCACGATAGCTTTCGACAACTCGCTAAAAAACCCTTATAAATCAAGCGTTTCGTTAACTACTAGAGGCCGCTTCGTTGCAAGGCTTGCAGTAATTTCTTCGAGTTTAGTTTTAATCGTGGCTGGCTATTCTGCATTTGCGCAATCAGATTTAACCAGCTCAACTAAAATTACCTATCAAGAGATTGTGGTGGCACCGGGAGAAACGCTCTGGTCTATCGCTGGCACGATCAGCGATGGCGACCTGCTTGCAGCTGTCGATGAAATTACCGAGCTCAATAGCCTCAAATCTCCCGAGTTGAAGGCTGGGCAGCGGATCTACATCCCGATCAAGTAGCGCTCGCTTTCTTTTCGACACGCCAGAAAAGTTCCATGGTCAAGGTGCGCAAGAACTCTCAACTATCCCTTTATTGTTGCCACTAGATGTTGGGGTAAAGATGCTATATACTTCCATTAGTGGGGGTTTGAGGGAAAGCATCAATACACCCAAGATCACTAGAAAATCTGGATTGAAAGGATGACACGCCGATATGAATTGCCCGTTCTGCCGACATGACGATTCTCGAGTAGTTGACTCGCGTCCGGCCGAAGAAGGCACCGCAATTCGGCGTCGTCGGGAGTGCACTCAATGTGGCTCTCGCTTTTCAACCCAAGAGACTTCGGTGCTGGCCATTATTAAACGTAGTGGTGCAACCGAACCCTTTAGTCGCGACAAGGTCATCAACGGCGTCCGCAAGGCTTGCCAAGGGCGTCCAGTTAACGATGACGACCTAGCTCTATTGGCGCAACGAGTTGAAGAGACTCTCCGCGCTACCGGACAGGCCGAAATTGAAGCTCAAGAAGTGGGCATGGCAATTCTTGCGCCACTCCGAGAGCTCGACGAGGTTGCTTACTTACGTTACGCCTCGGTGTACCGTAACTTCTCCTCTCTTGATGATTTCGAAGGCGAGATCGCACTTCTCCGCGCTATACCTTCGCAACTTTCAGAAAAGATTTCCTTCCCACAACTTAAGTGAAGTTTTCACGCATCGAAAAGTAGTTAAAAAGACGTTTTAAAAGAAGAAGATAAAAATCAAATTAGATTTATCAAGAAGAGAAACTGGAGAAATGAAAATGTCGGATACGGTCGTAAACCGCGTAGGCTCAAAAGAAAAAGCAGGTAAAGGTTTAACAATTGAGCGGGTTTACACCACTCCTGGCGTTCATCCATATGACACGGTCACATGGGAACGTCGCGATGTGGTTCAAACAAATTGGCGGACTGGCGAAGTTGTTTTCGAACAACGCAGCGTTGAGTTTCCAGATTCATGGTCGGTAAACGCATCGACCATTGTTACAACAAAATATTTCCGTGGGGCTGTCGGATATGAAAATCGCGAATGGTCACTAAAGCAAGTGATTGACCGCGTAGTTCTTTCATATACAAAGTCCGGTAAAGAAAATGGATATTTCGCAACTGATGTAGATGCTGAAATTTTCGAACACGAATTAACTCATATGTTAATGAATCAAATTTTCTCTTTTAACTCACCTGTCTGGTTCAACGTCGGAACTAATGCACCACAACAAGTTTCTGCGTGTTTCATCCTCTCGGTCGATGACACCATGGAATCAATCCTTAATTGGTACCGTGAAGAGGGCATGATTTTCAAAGGTGGATCTGGCGCAGGGCTAAACCTCTCCCGAATTCGCTCATCAAAAGAACTTCTAAAATCAGGCGGAACTGCATCTGGGCCAGTCTCTTTCATGCGTGGAGCTGATGCTTCTGCTGGAACAATCAAGAGCGGTGGCGCAACTCGTCGCGCGGCGAAGATGGTTGTTCTAGATGTTGATCATCCAGATATCGAAGAATTTATTGAAACCAAAGTTAATGAAGAAGATAAAATTCGCGCACTTCGTGATGCTGGATTTGATATGGACCTTGGTGGCAAAGACATCATCTCGGTGCAATACCAAAACGCAAATAACTCGGTCCGCGTTTCAGATTCATTCATGCGTTCCTACGAAAGCGGCGATCAATTCGGATTAGTTGCTCGCGCATCTGGCGAAGTTATTGAAAAAGTAGAGTCGAAAGATTTATTCCGTAAAATGGCGCAGGCAGCTTGGGCTTGTGCAGATCCAGGAATCCAATATGACGACACCATCAACGATTGGCACACCAATCCTGAAACTGGTCGTATCAATGCATCAAACCCATGTTCTGAATACATGTCACTTGATAACTCTTCTTGCAACCTTGCTTCGTTAAACTTAATGAAGTTCCTTAAAGCCGACGGATCATTCGATGCTAAGACTTTTGTTAAAGCAACCGAAATTATTATTACATCGATGGATATCTCAATCTGTTTCGCAGATTTTCCAACCGAGGCAATTGGCGTAACAACTCGCGCATATCGTCAACTTGGAATTGGATTCGCAAATATCGGAGCGCTCCTTATGGCCTCTGGTCTTGCATACGATTCTGAAGGCGGACGTGCCCTTGCTGGTGCGATTACTTCACTTATGACTGGTACTTCATACCGACGATCAGCAGAACTTGCCGGAATCGTTGGACCTTATGAAGGTTATGCTCGAAATGCAGCGCCACACACTCGGGTTATGCGAAAGCACCAAGCAGCTTCTACTGCAGCTAAACCTGCAACAACGCTAGATCGCGATGTTTGGAGTGAAGCTAATAAAGAATGGGAAAAATGTTTAACTATTGGCGAAAAGAATGGCTGGCGCAATGCGCAAGCTTCGGTTCTTGCGCCAACCGGAACTATTGGCTTAATGATGGATTGCGATACCACGGGTATCGAACCTGATTTCTCGCTAGTTAAGTTTAAGAAGTTAGTTGGCGGTGGCTCGATGCAGATCGTGAACCAAACCGTGCCAGCTGCGCTTCGCAAACTTGGTTATACCGAAGAGACTGTTGAAGCCATCGTGGAATACATCGGAGCAAATGGCCATGTAATCGATGCACCAGGACTTAAGACCGAACACTATGACGTCTTTGATTGCGCCTTAGGTGCCCGCTCAATCGCTCCTATGGGCCACGTACGAATGATGGCTGCTTGCCAACCATTCCTATCTGGTGCGATTTCAAAAACCGTTAACTTGCCAGCAGATGCAACTGTTGCCGACGTAGAAGAGGTTTACTACGAAGGTTGGAAACTCGGACTAAAAGCGCTCGCTGTATATCGCGACAATTGCAAAGTCGGACAACCGCTCTCTGATGGCAAAGCAGCAAAGACAGATGAAACTGTTAGTGCAGCTCCAGCCCCAGCAACTCGTAAACGACTTCCTAAGTCACGACCATCTCGGACTACTTCATTCTCAGTAGCTGGCGCAGAAGGTTATATGACAGCTGGTACTTACGACGACGGAAAACTCGGCGAAGTATTCTTAAAACTCGGCAAGCAAGGTTCAACTCTTGCTGGCGTGATGGATGCATTCTCAATCGCAGTATCGATCGGTCTCCAATATGGCGTACCGCTAGATACATACGTGCAGAAGTTCACCAACTTACGTTTCGAACCAGCTGGCATGACCGATGATCCAGATATTCGTATGGCGCAATCAATGATGGATTACATCTTCCGTCGGTTAGCTTTGGATTACTTACCTTTTGATGATCGCTCATCACTCGGTCTTTACACTGTAGCTGAGCGCACAAACGCGCTTGATACCGGCGAATACACCGCAATTGAAGTTGCAGCACCAATTGCAGCGGCTCCAGTTGCGCCAAAGCCTGCAGTTGTAAAAACTGAGGTAAAGATTGAAGCAGCGCCATCACGTATCGGTTCTTCGACTGAATTGATGGAACAACTATCTGGAGTTAAAACCGATGCGCCACTATGCATGACTTGCGGCGTAAAGATGCGGATGTCAGGTGCTTGCTTTGTCTGTGAAGGTTGCGGCGCTACATCTGGTTGCAGCTAATCCACAAGTAATTAAGAAACGAGCCTCAGTTATTGGGGCTCGTTTTTTTATTTAATTTCAACAGTAAGGTTTCCACATGGCATCTTCACAACTCGGCGCAAAAGTTAGAAGCGCGCTCGACGTTGCAGTCGAAGCAATTGGCGGATCACCTCGCTCTGGTCAAATCGAGATGGCAGAAGCGGTAGCAAACGCGCTAAATGATCGCCACCATCTTTTAGTCCAAGCCGGTACTGGCACTGGTAAATCTCTGGCGTATTTAATTCCAGCGCTAGTTCATGGCAAGAAAGTTTTAGTAGCAACCGCAACGCTAGCCTTACAACGTCAATTAATTGAACGCGATCTGCCGAAGATTAAGGAAGCTCTGGAGAAAGAGCTTGGCCGCGATTTATCTTTTGCAATCTATAAAGGCGTAGGAAACTATCTCTGCTTGCAGAAAATGAATAGTGAACTCCCAGATCCTGATGGTGAAGTGCTTTTGGAAATCGGTGTGCTCGGTAAAGATGCAAAACGGCTTCGTGCTTGGGCCGAATCTCCTGGAGCATCGGGCGATCGCGACGATGCCCCAGATGTAGATCGCCGAGTTTGGTTAGCCAATTCGGTTTCAGGTCGTGAATGCGTTGGTGCAGATGATTGCCAATTCGGTACAAAATGTTTTGCAGTAAAAGCAAAAGCGAAAGCCCAGACCGCCGATATTGTCGTTACAAATCACACTCTGCTCGCAATTGAAATCGTAGACTCGCATCCGATTTTGCCGGACCGCGATGCGATTGTGCTCGATGAAGCACATGAATTCATGGATCGCACGACTCAAGCAGTCACTGAAGAACTTACCTCTGGCAGAGTTATTCGCGCTGCTCAAATGGCAAAACGACATATGCCTGGCAAAACATCAGATGCATTCTCAAAAGCTGCGGATGGCTTCGCGGCAGCTATTGCAGATTACGCCGATGATTATCGCAATAACCGCGATGAACAACGCCGCCTTGATGAATTGCCATCTCAATTAGAAGCACCAGTAAGAAAAATAAAGGAGGCAGCCGAAGCTCTTGGTGCCGCGATTAATGCTGACGCGGAAATTATCGACCCTGACTCAATTGCTGAAAGGGCTCGGGTAAAAGGCGCCGTTAATGAAGTAAAACAAACAGCGACCAAAATGTTAAAAATTGGACATGGATATGTGATGTGGTTTGAACCGAATTTCTCCACTCTCTATTTAGCTCCACTTGATGTTTCAGCAGAACTTCGGAAAAATCTCTTTTCGAAAACTCCAGTTATTGCAACTAGCGCTACGCTCACAGTTGGAAAAGGTTTTGATGCAATTGCGCGAAATCTTGGAATCCAAGCAGGAGAGAACGAAGATTCCGATAGCAATTGGGATATCGATCCATCAAATGTCACGATGTTAGATGTTGGATCACCATTTGATTTTGCCAATCAAGGAATGCTTTATTTACCAAAACATTTACCAGAGCCAGGTCGCGATGGTCCAAGTAAAGAAGCCCTAACTGAACTTGGTGAATTAATCGATGCTGCTGGTGGCCGAACGCTCGCGCTTTTTTCATCTTGGCGCGGTGTTGAAGCTGCCGATGAACACCTGCGAAAAGTGTTGGCAGAGTTACCGATTTCAATCATCACGCAACGACGTGGCGATACCGTTGGTTCACTTGTAGAACGTTTTGAAAAAGACCCAACTTCTATCTTGTTAGGCACGATGAGCCTTTGGCAAGGCGTTGATGTGCCTGGCCCTTCATGCACTCTGGTTGCAATAGACCGAATTCCTTTTCCGCGCCCAGATGATCCGGTGATGTCTGCCCGAGCTGCTGAAATTGATGCAGCAGGTGGCTCTGGATTTATGCAAGTTTCATTGCCCCGAGCCGCACTTTTATTAGCTCAAGGAACCGGTCGTTTAATTCGTTCGCTAGATGATCGTGGCGTAGTCGCAATTTTAGATTCGAGAATTGTTACCAAAAGATACGGTTCGATTCTTTTGAATTCTATGCCACCGCTTTGGCGTACCGGTGATGGCGCAATTGTTAGAGAATCACTTGCAAAGTTGCACGAGCAATACAGCTAATACAAATTTAGGGAAGTAATTAACTTAGAAATCTCGGGCCAAGATTTAGCAAAACTTGGATGCAAATTGTGAGCTCCGACTTCATTGAATAAAATCCAACGCACTTCCATAGATTCATCGTTCATTTCATAAGCTTGTAGCCCAATATCGGCAGTTGCAACAACAGTGTGATAACTCCAATCACCGTGGTCATCGAGATAAGTTTTTACGGTAGTTACTAAATGAGCAGCTACGCCAATTTCTTCATTCGCTTCGCGTAGCGCAGCTTCCAAAACGGTTTCATGAGAATCTCTAGCTCCACCAGGAATTCCCCAAGTGTCACCGTTATGTACCCACGGTGCTCGATGTTGCAACAAAATCCGGCCATCTCTTACAAGCAATAAGCCGGCAGCCCCATGTATGCCCCAGTGTTTTGAGCCGCATTTACATTGGACCCAACCATCGCCATCATGCGCACTCATAGCCCTTAGTTTTACACAGATTAGAAAAGTTGGCCGAAGGCGAAACAGAGACAAGTCTTATCATCACGAAACTATGCTCCAATTGAGATTACAGTCACTAATACTTATCGCCACCACAATAATTCCGTTAACCGCCTGTGAGCGGAGCGAAGGCTCAACCTTAGTCAATGAAATTTCTAAACCTAATACAAATGTCGGTATTCCTACTCAAATACCAACCGCTGCATTGGATGAAGTACTTAGATATTTTCAAGCGCTAAATAGTGCGCTGGATACTGGTGATATTTCTGAACTTATTAGTGGAAAATTTGATCGTTGTGGCTGTTTAGTAATTAGCAAAAATATCGCTGAGATTTATAAAACCTCAAATTTGCTAGGCGGGGATTACTTGGTAAGAGCTATTGCACCGCTTCGAATTGGAGCTGATGCCATTGCGATGAAAGTACTTGTTACTCGGACCCAAGTATTGAAAATCAACCGAGAAAGCGGATCAGTAGAGAGTTGGCCCGTTAAAGAAATAGCAATTAACTTCGCATTAACAAAAACGGATGGCAGCTGGTTAATCACAGGAAGCAGTGTTGGATGAAACGACTACTTGCAATAATTTTAATTACAAACTTATTTGCAACCACCGCTTCCGCAACCTGTACCGCGGAGATTTGTATTGATGTAGTAGCTGATCCAACTTCTAACCAAATAGTAATTACAGCATCAAAAAAGGGGAGCGCTGGTGATGGTCCCTCCGGAACGAGCGCTTCTCCTCGACCAAAACGTACTACCGTAAAGAAAGTTTGGATTCCATGGTTACCAAAACCGATAGTGGTTAAGAAAAGTCCAGCACCCAAGCGCACTTATGTAAGAAAGCCAAAAACTAAAACTGTGAGCAGCGCTGATTTAAGCGATCGCATTACGAAACTTTTACCGACAGGTGCCATCTACCGCCAACCCTTTGGCCCAGTCTTATTGCAAGTACCAGTAAATTTTTGGACTAATACGCCAACATCTTTTAGAACCATCGTGATGGTTTTAGATGTTCCAGTAACAGTTGAGTTACATCCGCTATTTACCTGGAGTTACGGGGATGGCGATCTATTTATTACCCCGCTCACCGGTGCCTCATATCCCTTGACGCTAATTACTCATACTTATCATCGCGCCAAGAATTACCAAGTTAGATTGTTGATTTCCTGGTCTGGCACTTGGACGGTCGGTGGCGTGATTGCCCCAATCTCAGGCGGCTTAATCAAGCAGAGCGTTACTGAAGAAATTGAAGTGATTCCCGCTCCTACAAGATTTACTGATTAGCCGTTATGAACCGCCATTAGTTTTACACATTTTTAAGTTTGGAAAATCTATGCAGGTAATGGAAAAGTCATTATTTGCCAATGACAACTTTAACCACACCTCATGATTTATTAGCAGCAGTTCCATTTCTTGTGGGCTATCAACCCGATAATTCATTAGTTTTAATTGGCCTCAAAGATGACCTCGTTGGAATGGCGATGCGCGTTGATTTTCCGACAGATTTTGATTCCGAGCAAATCGATAATTTAGTTGCACATCTAGAGCGGGACCAAGCTGAGAGCGCATTACTAGTTGCGTACCTACCAGATCAAATTCTTGAATGTGAAAGTTTATTAGAAGCAATCAAAGATGCGCTTTCAATAAGAAATATAAATTTACGAGAAGCGATTGTGGTTAAGGCTGGGAAATGGCGTTCTTCTATTTGTGCTGATAGCGAATGCTGTCCAACTGAAGGAAACCCACTTCCGGTTCTGAGTGATTCTCGAATTGCGGCTGAGCAAGTTGCGCTGGGAAACCCGTTACCGTTTCAAGATTTAAATGAATTAGTGGAATCCATTTCCCAAATTAGCGCTGATCCAGATTTACTAGAGGTAATCAATTCCGTTCCCACAATTGATTACGACGATGATCCAAAACTGCTTCAGCGTGAGGGCGCTGAGGCGGTTATGGATCTGGTCAATGAATTTGAAACTGGTGGAATTTCTAAGAATCAAGAATTAATTGCGTTAGTGCTAGTTCGGTTACATGATTTACAGGTGCGCGATTTTGCACTTGGCTCGATTTGTTCCGAAAACATCGACCTTTACTGGAATTTGTGGCGCTGGTTGTTGCGGATTGCACCATCCGGTTATATCGCGCCAATAGCGACGCTCTTTGCCGCAACTTCATATGAGAAAGGCGAGGGAGCGTTGGCGCAACGAGCTTTAGATCGAGCAGTTAGCGATGATGTTGATTACCCACTTGCAAAGCTATTGCGACAGGTTTTTAACGCTGGCTGGCCGCCTGAGACTTTTGCCACTATGCGCGCTGACCTTCACCCCAAGATCTGTGACGCTCTTTTTTCGGAGTAACATCGCTCATCGTGCGAACAAGCGGTTCGCTACGAGGAGGCAGTACCGTGATTGTTGGCGTACCCAAGGAAATCAAAAATAATGAATTTCGTGTCGCAATTACACCTGCCGGAGTTCGCGAATTTATTAAATCGGGGCACACGGTATTAATTGAAAGTAATGCGGGTGTTGGGTCAGCGCTCTCGGACGATTCATACAAAGTAGTCG